>CAMAPJ010000024.1 GCA_945860085.1 Synechococcus sp. UW140
TCTGCTCCGGGTGCCAGGGGCGGAAGGTCTTGAGCTTTTGCATGCCCCATTCTCTCGCCCAGATCCATTGCAGTTACTACGTTCTGGGCAGATTCTGGGGCGTCTGTGGAGAAGCTGGCGCGGATCTATGCGCGACAGGCTCCTAGGCCCGCTAAATACCCGGACAGGCCAGCTAAAGGCTGCAGCCAGCTAGCGAAGCAACTGGCGCGAGGGACCCCTTCTAAACTCAAACCAGGGGCTGCGAGCCCTCCCAGACAGCGCCGCCCATCCCCCCAGAAGTCATGACAGCCCTGATGCAAGCGGTCAAAGCCAACAAGCTGGAGACCGTGGCGCAACTGCTGGCCAGCGGGGCGGCCGTCAATCAGGCCGACAGCGGCGGCGACTGGCCCGTGATCATGGCGGCCTACCTGGGCCACACGGCTGTGCTGGAGCTGATGCTGCAGGCCGGCGCCGACTTGGGCGTGCTCGATCCGGGCATGAAGGCCACCGCCCTGCATGCGGCCGCCTACGCCGGGCGCAGCGAAGCGGCCCAGCTGCTGATCGCCCATGGCATCGACATCAACAAACAGGGTCCCTACAACGGCTACACCGCCCTGCACGATGCCGTCTGGCAAAACAATCTGGACACCGCCAAAGTGATCCTCGCGGGCGGAGCCGATGCCACGATTCGCTCCAACAAGGGCCAGACCGCCTTGGAGCTGGCCCAGGCCAACCACTCCCAGGAGCTGATCAAGCTGCTGGGAGCCTCAAGCTGAAGACGATCCCGCCAAGGGCCCTGGAAACATCAGCCTGGGGCCCTGAATCCAGGTCGCTCAGGCCGAGAGCAACTCCGGCGCTGATTCCGGCACCGACTCCTGCATGATCTCTTCATAACCGGCGCAGCGCTGTTGATCGAGGTGGCCGATGTGCTGGCGCTCGTTGTAATAGAGATCCTGAAAATGCAAGGCATCGCGATTGAGATCGGCAAACATCGCATCAATGCGGGTTTCCATGTCAATCGCTGGACTCAGGCCCGAACCAGGGGCGACGGCAAGCCCTGATCCAGGAGCCCCAACCCCAGCGGAACCGGCCCGGGACTCGGCGCCGGGCTGGCTCTCGGCCAGCAGCAGGGCGATGCAATGTTCCAGGGTTTCCAGTCGCTGGCTGCTCCAGGCATCGAGCAAGTGGCGGCAGCGCTTGAGACTGCGCTGGCGCTCCAGGGCCGCCGTGGTGCCACGCAACTGCAACAGGGGCTGGGTCAGGGAGAGGCGCTGCACCTCATTGGGCTCCAGCAGGGGCGTGAGCCGGTTGAGCAACTCGCTCTGCTCCACCAGCAACTGATCCGCCAGGAGGCGGGGCAGATCCAGCTCAAACAGCTCATGGCCCGGATCGAGGCCCCGATTGATCGCCTCTAGGCGGCCGGCGCCGTCCTGGCGGGTGGCACCCAGGTTGTCCTCCTCTAGGGAACTAATCGCCGCCCAGAGCTGGCGGTGGTGGTGCAAGGCGAAATCCTCGAGTTCGCGGCGGCGCAGCTCGGAGCGGATCGCGCCCCGGTAGCTGGGGCAATGGAGATAAAGGCGCAACACCTCGGCTTCAGCCCGTTCGCGCAGGCCGGCCTCGCCCGGTTGCTCCCAGCGGGTGGAGCGGCCATGCCAGCGCTGGCCCTTGACCGGCTGGCGCAGGTCTTCTTCGAGTTGCTGGGCCAGGCGAGCCTGGCCGCCGCTGAGCCGTTCGGCCACCTGCTGCAGGTAGTGGCTGCGCACGGCGCTTTGGGGCAGCTTGCCGAGCAACGCCACCAGTCCCTGCACCGCCTGCTGGAACTGGTCAGAGCGGGCCAGATCCTTGCCGTCAAGCACCTGCTCGATCTGCCAGTCGAGCCAGGGGGGTGCCGAATCGAGCAGGGAGCGGTATTCACCGGCCCCGTGCTGCTGGAGGAACTCATCGGGATCCTTGCCTGCGGGCAGCTGCAACACCCTCAGCTCCAGCTGGCCCTGGAGGGCCAGCTGCTCCACCTCGCCAATGGCCCGCTGGGCGGCACGGATGCCGGCGCGATCCGTGTCGAAATTGAGGATTAAGCGCTTGCTCTCGCAACAACGGCAGAGCTGGGTGATCTGCTGGCTGCTCAGGGCCGTACCGAGGGAGGCGACCGCATTGGTGATCCCGGCCGCATGCAGGGCGATCACATCGAAATAGCCCTCCACGACCACGGCCCGGTCGTCACTGCGGATCGGGTTGGCGGCCCGATCGAGCCCAAAGAGGTGCTTGCCCTTCTCAAACACCTCCGTTTCCGGAGAGTTGAGGTATTTGGGTTCGCCGCCATCGAGGCTGCGGCCGCCAAAACCGATGATGCGGCCCTGGCGATCGCTGATCGGCACCATCACCCGATGGCGGAAGCGGTCGTAGAAGCCGCGGCTGTGCTGGCTAGAGCTGGTCTCGCTCAAGCTGGTCTGGCCAGAACTATCTGGGTTCCGGCCGCTCTGCTCAGCATTGCCCTTGCGCGGCACCACCAGGCCGGCCGCCTCGAGCAGCTCCGGAGCCAGCCCCTCCACCTGGCCGAGGTGGTTGAGCAGCCCATCCCAGCGCTCGGGCGCATAGCCGAGGCCAAAGCTCTCAATCGTGACCTCACTGAGGCCGCGACTGTCTTTGAGGTAGGCCAGGGCCGAAGCCCCCTCGCTCGCGCGCAGCTGGCTACGAAACCAGCCGGCCGCCAGGGTCAAGGCGCGATGGAGCTGTTCGCGGCGTGAGAGCTGCTGACGCAACCGCTCCTGCTGGGGCCCATCGAGGGTTTCAATCGGCAGCTGATATTTACGGGCCAGCTCCAACACCACATCGGCGAAGCTGAGCCGCTGCAGTTCCATCAGGAACTTGATTGCGTTGCCACCGGCGCCGCAGGAGAAGCAGTAGTAGAACTGCTTGGCTGGCGACACCGTCATCGACGGCGATTTGTCGTCGTGGAAGGGACAGACTCCGACAAACTCCCGCCCCTTCTTCTTGAGCACCACGTGCTCACCCACCACATCAACAATGTCCGCCCGTTCTTTGACCGCCTCGATCGTGCGGGGATGGAGGCGGGGAAGGGACACGGGTAGACCGGGCTGGCAGGGGGAAGGCGAGGCGGAAGGCGGGCTGGTCAGGGCTGGTGACCCTGGCGGCGCAGGGGGCCCGGGTCAGCAGAGACAAGACGAGGCGGAGTTGGGGGAGGAAAGAAAGGTGGAAAGGGAAGAGGACAGGGAAGAGGACAGGGAAAAGGAGCAGGAGCGGGAGGCCCGGGCTGGTCAGCGGGCGGCCCTATGGATGCTCTCGAGTGCCCTGAGCTTCAGCCTGATGGGGGTCTGCGTCAAGGCGTTGGGCCAGCGGCTTCCCGTCGTCGAGGTGGTGCTGGGCCGGGCCGTGATCAGTCTGGCCCTGAGCCTGTGGCTGCTGCGCCGGGCCCGGCTCTCCCCCTGGGGCGAACGGCGCGGCCTGCTGGTGCTGCGCGGCGTTATTGGAACGGCAGCTCTCTACTGCGTCTACGGGGCAATCCAGGAGCTGCCCCTGGGGTCCGCCACGGTGATCCAGTATCTGCACCCGACCTTCACGGCCCTGCTGGCCTGGCTGCTGCTGGGGGAGCGACTGTCGGCGCGGATCCTGGTGGCGATCGTCCTGGGCTGGCTGGGGGTGTGGCTGCTCACCCATCCCCTCCACCTAGGTGTTGCCCATCCAGCCGGTCTCCAGGCGAGCCTCGCGGCAGCGGACCTGGCCCAAGGGGCCCTGCCCCAGGCGGCGGTAGGGCTGGCCGTGGCTGGGGCCCTGCTCACGGCCCTGGCCTACGTGAGTGTGCGAGCCCTGGGCCGCAGCGAAGACCCCCTAGTGGTGATCTTCTATTTCCCCCTGGTCGGCCTGGCCTTGACCCTGCCGGTGGTGCTGCTCAACCCAATCTTGCCGACCGGCGCCGAACTCCTCGCCCTAGTGGGTGTGGGCCTGTTCACCCAGCTGGGCCAGCTGGGCCTCACCAAGGGGCTGATGGGCCTGCCAGCGGCCAAGGCCACGGCCCTGAGCTATGTGCAGGTGCCCCTGGCCAGCCTCTGGGGCCTGTGGTTCTTCCACGATCAGCCCAGCCCCGACAGCCTGGTGGCGGCCCTGCTGGTGCTGGCGGCCACCGTGATCAGCCTGCGCTCTCGCCCGGCAGCGGCAACGGATCGATGAGCCAGTTCTGGGCGGAGCCATCCTGAGCTGCCACACCCAGGCCGGCTGCGCCTTGGACGGGTCCGGCTGGGACGGCTCCGCTTTCGGCTGAAGTGCCTGGGACTGAAGTGCCTGAGGCTGAACTGGTTTGGACTGAGTCGGCCTGGGCAGCCAGGGGCCTGGCCAGGCGCCACACCTGGCCCCGCTCGCCCCGCTGCAACCAGAGTTCAAACGGGCTATCGACCCGGATCGGGTCATCGGCAAGGCGCCAGTCGAAGCGGCCGCTGAGATGCAGGCCCCGCCCATCGGCGATGGCCACCTCCTCCTGCCGCTCCACCCGCACCCGGCTCACCTGGGGCAGGCCGGCGGGCTCCAGCGCCAGGGCCGTGGCGATCGAGCGCTGGGTGAGGGCAATCTGCAGGCCCAGGGCTCGCAGCAGAACGCCCTGGGAGGGCTGGCCGATGCGGGCGCAGCCCCCCAGACCGAGTCCCAGGCCGGCCACCAACAGCAGCGACAGCAGGGCGACCAGGGGGCGGCGCCGCCGCCCCGGCGGCCGGGAGCGCCAGAACGGGGGCGACCGCCAGGCCAGCAGCCGGGATCGGGCCGGAGTCGGCGGGGTGGGCAGCATGGGGGACCTTGGATCGACTCCCATGATCGGCTGGCTGCAAGGGCAACGGGCCGAAGCCTGGCAGCAGGCCAACCGCTGCGGTCTGCTGCTGGTCTGCCAGGGGGTGGGCTACGAGGTTCAGATCAGCCGGCGCCAGTGGCAGAGGCTGCCGCCCGAGGGGAGCAGCCTCTGCTTGCACATCCACCTAGTCGTACGCGAAGACCTGTGGACTCTCTACGGCTTTGGGGAGCGCAGCGAGCGGGACCTGTTCCGGGAGCTGGTGGCGGTCAGTGGCGTCGGCCCCCAGATGGCCCTGGGCCTGCTGGGCCTGTTGACCGGTGAGGAGCTGGTACGGGCGATTGTCCAGGCCGATCTGCGGCTGCTCTGCCAGGCCCCGGGGGTCGGAAAGCGCACCGCCGAACGGCTCTCAGTGGAATTACGCACCAAGCTGCAGGAGCGCTTCGCCGCAGACCAAGAGCTAGCCGGTGCCAGGGCAGGGAGCCCTGGCAGTGGGCTGCCGGACGACCTACTGGAGCCCGGCGGGCCAGACCTAGCCGGCCCGGCCCGCGACGAGCTGCAGCTCACGCTCTCGGCCCTGGGCTACGAACCCCTGGAGATCAACCGGGCCCTGCGGGCCGTGGCCGCCCTGGGGCTGGCGGAGACCGCCGGCAGTGACGACTGGTTGCGGGAATGCCTGCGTTGGCTCTCCAGTCGGCTCAGCTGAAGGACCCACCGCATCCGGCAAGGTAAGTTGGATCTTTGCACCGTCAGGGCCAGACGCCGCGCATGTCGCTCGATACCATCCAAAAACAGGAACTGATCAACAGCCATCAGACCCACGGAACGGACACCGGCTCGGTGGAAGTACAGGTGGCGATGTTGAGCGAGCGCATCAGCCAGCTCAGTGGTCACCTGCAGAAAAACATCCACGACTTCTCCTCCCGCCAGGGGCTGCTGAAGATGATCGGGCGCCGCAAGCGGCTGCTTGGCTATCTGCGCAGCAACAGCGAAGCGCGCTACAGCAGCTTGATCCAGAAGCTCGGCATCCGCGGCTGAGGCCCCATCCCATGGCAGCAAAGGGCATCCGACCCAGCGGATCCGGCAAAGCTGGCGTGCCTGGCAAGCCTGGCGACAGCCCAATTGTGGGTGCCGGCAAGGGAGCGGGCCCGCAGAAGGCGTTTGGCTCCAAACAAGCGTCTGGGGTTCAGCGAGCGCCTGGAGCCCAGACAGCTGCCGGACTGGACAAACCAGTCGCAAAGGCCAAAGCCACCGGCAAGGCTGGCGCCAGTTCTAAGCGCCGGTCACAGCCGATCCCAGAGGCCGTCACCAACCGGATGGCCCGGCGTATTGCCATTGCCATGGGTGTCCCCAGCCTGCTGGGCATGGCCAGTTTTGTTGTGAGCTACCTGCTGGTCAGTCGCGGCATCCTCGATATCCCGCCGGCGATCACCCTGGTGACGTCAGGCGGGTTTTTCCTGCTGGGTTTGGTGGGCCTGAGCTATGGCCTGTTCTCCGCCAGCTGGGAAAGCCAGCCGGGCAGCCTGCTCGGCTTTGAGCAGATCGGCGTCAATATCTCCCGGCTGAAGCAATCGCTCAGGCAACCGCCAGCGGCGAGCTGAGGCTGGCCCGGAAGGCCTGGCCATTGAGCGTGGTCAGGGCCGCTCCGGCGTCATTGACACAGAACTGGTGGCCGAGACGCACGTAGCGAGATTCGCTCTGGTAACAAACCCGGGCCACCACCGGCACCCGCATCCCGCCCTGTTCCTGTTCATTGCGGTGCAACTGCAGGCATTCGCGCAGGCGATGTTGCACGGCGATATCGCTGGCCTCATCCGCCAGCAGCTCCACCATCAAGACCTTGAGATCGTCGATGGCGCGGCAGTCATCCACGATCAATTGCACCCGCTCATCGCGGCGATCGACCGAGCCCCAAACCACCAACCGAGCATCGACCATTAGGTGGTCGGCCAGACGGGCATAGGTTTTCGGAAACACGACGGCCTCACAGCTGCCGCTGAGGTCTTCGAGCTGGAGCACCGCCATGCGGTCGCCCTTGCGGGTTGTGACCTGGCGGATTTCCGGCACCATCGCCACCACACTGACCCGGGCCTTGTCGGGCTGCTCGTCGAGGCTGCCTAGGCCGACGGCCGAGAGCAGGCGGATCGGCCGTCCCAGCTGCTTGAGCGGATGATCGGAGAGATAGAAGCCCACCAGCTCCTTTTCCAGCCGCAACTTCTCGGTGGGGGGATAATCGGCCACCGGCGCCGCCTTGGGGGACGTGCTGATGTCACCCTGACCGCCAGCGGTAGGGGCAGCATCGGAACCACCCAGCAGATCAAAGAGATTGCCCTGGCCGCTGGCCCGGTCCTTGGCCCGCGACGAGGACCAATCGAGGATCAAATCGAGATCGGCCATCAACTGGGCCCGGTTGGCCTGAGGTTCGAGGCTGTCGAGGGCACCGGAATGGATCAGGGATTCCAGGGCGCGGCGGTTAAGGGTTTGGCCCGGAATGCGATCACAGAGATCGGCAAGCGAGCTGAAGCGGCCCTCGGCCTCGCGGGCCCTGATCAGGCTGCGAATGGCGCCATCACCCAGGTTGCGCACCGCCGAAAGGCCAAACAGGATGCGCTCGCCGGTGGGAGTGAAATCAACATCGGAGGCATTGACATCCGGTGACATCACCTCAATGCCCATGGCATTGCAATTGGAGATATAGCGCTGCACCTTGTCAGTGGTGCCCGCATTAACCGTCAGCAGGGCGGCCATGTAGGCCACCGGATAGTGGGCCTTGAGATAGGCCGTCTGATAAGTGACGGCGCCATAGGCGGTAGAATGGCTCTTATTGAAGCAATACTCAGCGAACAGCACCATCTGATCAAACAGGGCATCGGCCACGCTGCTGGCCACACCCCGCTCGCTAGCTCCATTGACAAACAAATCGCGATGCTTCTGCATCTCGGACACCTTCTTTTTACCCATGGCCCGCCGCAGCAGGTCAGCTTCACCAAGGGAATAGCCAGCCAGGTCCTGGGCGATCCGCATGATCTGCTCTTGGTACACCATAATCCCGTAAGTTTCCTTGAGGATCGGCTCTAATTTATGATCAACGAAGTCAATCGCCTCGCGGCCATGCTTGCGGTTGATGAACTTGGGGATCAGGCCGGCATCAAGGGGCCCAGGCCGGTAGAGAGCCAGGATCGAGGAAATGTCCTCCAAGGAAGAGGGCTTGAGGTCGCGCACGATCTGGCGCATGCCACTGGATTCCAGCTGGAAGATGCCTTCAAGATCGCCGCGGGCCAGCAGGGCATAGGTGCCTTCATCGTTGGCGGGCAGGTCATCGGGATCGATGCGGACCCCACTATTTTTTTCAACCAGATCGATGGTTTTTTCAATCATGGTGAGGTTTTTGAGGCCGAGGAAGTCCATCTTCAACAGCCCCATCGATTCCACGTCCTCCATGAAATACTGGGTGATCACCTGGCCGTCATTGTTGCGCTGCAATGGCACTAATTCATCCAAAGGCTCAGCCGCAATCACCACGCCGGCGGCATGCACACCAAAGGTTTTGTTGGTGCCTTCAATGCGCATCGCCATATCGATCCAGCGCTTAACGTTGGCATCTTTTTCATATTTCTCGCGAAACTCAGGTGCCGGCGATTCAGCACCGATCATCTCCTTGAGTTTGGCCGGTTTGCCGCGCACCACTGGAATCAACTTGGCGAGCCGATCAGCATCGCCGTAGGGAATATCAAGCACCCGAGCCACATCCTTGAGCACCGCTTTTGAGGTCATGCGGTTGAAGGTGATGATCTGGGCCACCTTGTCCTCGCCATAGCGGCGCGTCACGTAATCAATCACCTCACCGCGACGCTCGATGCAGAAGTCGGTATCAATATCCGGCATGGATTTGCGTTCCGGATTGAGGAAACGCTCAAACAGCAGGCCATTAACCACCGGATCAATGTTGGTGATCCCCAGGGCATAGGCCACTAGGGAGCCGGCAGCCGAGCCGCGGCCGGGCCCCACTGGGATGCCGCTGTCGCGGGCGAAACGGATGTAGTCCCACACCACCAGGAAGTAGGTAGGAAAGCCCATCTGCTCCATCACCTGCAGCTCAAACACCATGCGATCGCCGTAGAGGGGATCGATCAGATCGTCAGCGCCTAAGCGCAGACGATCACGCAGGCCCGCTTCTGTGACCTCGGCGAGGTAGGTGACCGCCGTATGGCCCTCGGGAATCGGGAAGCGGGGCATCTGGTAGCGGCCGAGGATGTCGTAGTCCTCCACCTTGTCGGCCACTAAGGCCGTGTTCGCCACTGCCTCGGCCACGACATCTGGCTCAAGGTGGTCGGCGAAGAGGGCGAGCATCTCGTCCTCACTCTTGATGTATTCAGTGCCGGTGTAGCGCAGCCGCTTCTCATCGCTGACCAGCTTGCCGGTGAGCACGCAGAGCAGGGCGTCGTGGGCCTCGACGTCGTTGCGGGTGAGGTAATGGGCGTCGTTGGTGGCGATCAGGGCGATGCCGAGTTCGGTGGCGATGCGCACAATCTCGGTATTAACGATGCGATCTTCCGGAGAGCCGTGGTCCTGGATCTCCAGGTAGAAATCCTCGCCAAAACACTGCTGATACCAGCGGGCCACCTCGCGGGCCACATCGGGGCGCCCCTTAAGGATCGCCTGGGGAATCTCGCCGCCCAGGCAGGCCGTGGCCACAATCAGGCCTTCGCGGTGCTGCTCCAGGGTGGATTTATCGATGCAGGCCCGCGCGAAAATGCCGCGGCCGCGCATGCCACGCAGGTGGCTGATGCTGGTGAGCTTGACCAGGTTGCGGTAACCGGTGGCGTTCTTGGCCAGCACCACCAGGTGGTAGCGGCGCTCCTTCTTCGGCTGGGGATCGTCGATCGAGCCGTTCACCACATACATCTCGTTGCCGATGATCGGCTTGATGCCGGCGTCCTTGCAGAGCTTGAGCAGCTCGATGGCGCCATACATGACGCCGTGGTCGGTGAGGGCCAGGGCCGGCATGCCCAACTCCACGGCCCGCTCCACCATCTGGGGCAACTGGGAAGCCCCATCGAGAAGGCTGTAGTCGCTGTGGTTGTGGAGCGGAACGAAGGCCAAAAAAGGCAGGATCGAGATCCACCCACGCTAAGGCTCAGACCCAAGATTCAGGGCCTCAGGCGCCAAAACCAGGCTCTGGCACACCACATCTGGTGGGGCAGCCAGGGCGCTGCTGGGCGCCTGGCGGGCCTGGCCCTGGCAACAACCCCCTAGTGGCTAGGGCACCAGGGCCGCAGCCGGGCGCGACGCCATCACCTGAGCCGCCTGTTCGTAATGGTGGGCCACCTGGAGCAGGCGGGGCTCCTGCAGCACCCCGGTGATCAACTGCAAACCAATCGGCAGCCCCTGGCCATCGAAGCCACAGGGCAGGCTGATCGCCGGCAAGCCGGCCATGTTGGCAGGAATGGTCAGCAGGTCGGCCAGGTACATGGCCAGGGGGTCTTCGGCGTGGGCGCCAAACGGGAAGGCCGTGGTCGGCGAGGTGGGGGTAAGCAACACATCCACCGTCTGGAAGGCCGCATCAAAATCGCGGCGGATCAGGGTGCGCACCTGCTGGGCCTTCTTGTAATAGGCATCCATGTAGCCCGCCGACAGGGCGTAGGTGCCGATCAGGATGCGCCGCTGCACCTCATCGCCGAAGCCTTCGGCCCGGCTGCGGGCGGTCATTTGGGCCAGGCTGTCGCCGGCCGGATCACTGCTACTGGAGCGGTAGCCGTATTTGACGCCGTCGTAGCGAGCCAAGTTGGCGGACGCCTCTGAGGGGGCGATCACGTAGTAAGTGGCGATGCCGTCGTTGAAACGGGGGCAGCTGACATCGACCAGCTCGCAGCCGAGGGCCTGGAGGGTTTCGGCTGCGGCCATCACGGCAGCCGCCACCTCCGGGGCGAGCCCGCCTGCGGCGAAGCATTCGCGCACGATCCCCACACGCAGCCCCTGGATCGGCTGGCTGAGGGCGGCGCTGTAATCGGGCACTGGCGCCGTCAGGCAGGTGGCATCGCGGCGGTCGGCGCCGGCAATCACCTGCAGGAGTTCGGCCGCATCAGCTACCGAGGTGGTGAAGGGACCCACCTGGTCGAGGGAGCTGGCAAAGGCCACCAGGCCCCAGCGGCTGACCCGGCCATAGGTGGGCTTGAGGCCAACCACTCCGCAGAAGGAGGCGGGCTGGCGGATCGAGCCGCCGGTGTCGGAGCCCAGGGCCGCGATCGCCTCACCGGCCGCAACGGCGGCGGCACTCCCCCCCGAGCTGCCGCCCGGCACCCGCTCCGGGTTCCAGGGGTTGTGACTGGCGCCAAAGGCCGAGGTCTCGGTCGAGCTGCCCATGGCGAACTCGTCGAGGTTGGTCTTGCCGACCAAAACCGCGCCAGCGTTCCAGAGCCGCTCGGTAACAGTGGATTCGTAGGGGGGAACAAAATTTTCCAGCATGCGGCTGGAGCAGGTGGTGCGCACCCCCTTGGTGCAGAGGTTGTCCTTGATCGCCAGCGGGATGCCGGCCAGGGGCGGCAGCTCGTCGCCGGCGGCCCGGGCAGCATCGATGCGATCGGCATCGGCGCGGGCCCGTTCCGCTGTGACCTCCAGGAAGGCATGGACGCTGGGCTCAACCGCCTCAATGCGGCTGAGGTGCTGGTCAGTGAGCTCCCGGGCAGACACCTGGCCGCTTCTGAGCTGGTCGCGCCACTGGGCGATCCCCATCAACCTTCCCTTCAGCACGGGCTATGTCCAGACGCTATCAGCAGGCCTTAGCAGGCCCGGACGCAGCCCAGGACCTAAAAGGGGTTGGCAGGGCCTGAGACAGGTAGAGCACCAAGAACCGGCGTTCAGCCCTCGCGGCTATCGATCGTGAGCGGTTCGCCACGGCGGGCGCGCAACACGTCATGCGTCAGGGAGCCGGGCGCCTCAGCGCGCAGATCATCGAGGAAGGGCTGCAGCGCCCCATCGAGCTCCTGACGGCGCACGAAGGGGCCAAACCAGTAGGTCATGTCGGGGTCGTGGGTTTGCACCCTCGCCCACCAGGCCATCCCAAGACCGTTGGCAAGACTCCGCAGGGGCCAGAGCAGCGGATTCATGGGATCGGTCCGTTGAACGCCCATTGTGGACAAGCGAGGGGACCCCAGTCCATCCATCGGGACAACCCTTGCGCCGCCTGGGCTGTCCCAACAACAGCCCAGGCCGGCAGGCCGCTGGATGCGGACCGCTCGGTTAAGGCCAGAGCCTGGACCCGCTCTGGGCGACTCCCGGGGTGGCTGGCCCGATCGCTTGGCAGGCGGCGCTTCAAAGCAGGATGTCCTGCTCGAAACTGCCGGCCAGCTCGGGCGACAGGCCCAGCACCAGCGCCTGGGGCTGGGCCTCAGCGGCCGGATCAGGCACCACCAGGGGCTCCGCAGCGGCGACGGGCGCGTCGGGGATAGGGGCTGTGGCGATGGGGACTGCGCCGGAGGCTCCGGCATTACCGCTGGCAGCTGCCTGGGGCGGGCTAATTCCCTCTCCAGGGCCTGCTACCCCCTCAGGGGCGTTAGGCAGAGCGTCAGCCTCGGCCAACGCGGCCACCAGGGCACCCTTGGGCTCCAGCCCGCCAGCAGGGGCCATTTCTGGGGCCTCAGCGGGCGCTTCGGCTGGGGATTCGGCTGGGGACTCAGTAGAGGACTCAGTAGAGAACTCAATGGGGGACTCAATGGGGGCAGGCAGCTCCGGCGCAAGCGCATCGGGCTCCGGCAGCGGCTCCAAGAGGGCGGCGCCCACCCCACCCATATCGTCACCAGCCCCAGCGGCAAGGCCGCCGGGCCCAGTCAGGTCGTCCTCGGGCTCCGGGGCCTGACGCCTGGTCGGGGTGGGCAGCTTGGGACGCACGATCCGGGGAGCGGGCGCGGAGCCTGTGATCGTCTTCATCCAGCCCCGGCGCGCCACCTCATAGAGCAGCAGGGCCGTGGCCACGGAGGCATTGAGGCTGGGGGTAGCGCCGCGCAGGGGAATGCGTACCAGCTGGTCGCAATGGCGGCGGGTGAGCATCGAGAGGCCACTGCCCTCCGAACCCGTCACCACCACCAAGGGGCCATCTAGGTCGGCCTCGGACAGGGTGACGCTGCCCTCCTCGGCCAGGCCCACCACCCGGTAACCCTCCTGCTTGAGGGTTTCCAGGGAGCGGTTGAGGTTCACTACCCGGGCCACGGGCAAGTATTCGAGGGCGCCGGCGGCCACCTTGGCCACCGAGCCGGTGAGACCGGCGCTGCGCCGCTGGGGCAGCACCAGACCATGGGCCCCGAGGGCTTCGGCGCTGCGCACGATCGCCCCGAGGTTATGGGGGTCGGTGAGGCCATCCACTGCCATCAGCAGGGGCGGTTCGCCGATGTCGCGGCAGCCGCTAATCAGGCTATCGAGATCGAGGGTTTCGGCCGCAGCCGCCTGCAGGGTGATGCCCTGGTGCACGGCGCCACCGGTGAGCTGGCCGAGGCGCGCCCAGGTGACTTCCTCGACCAGCACCCCGGCCGATTTGGCTTCGCGCAGCAACTGCAGAAACTTGGGGGTGAAGCGCATCTCGGCGGTGCACCAGATGCGATGGATCGGCCGACCGCTTTCCAGGGCGGCCAGGGCCGGATGGCGGCCCCAGATCATGTCGTCAGCAGGGGAGGCGCCAAAGGTTTCGGCCTCACCCGTAGGGGCGTCGACCACCACGGCCTGATCGGGCCGCGCCGATTGAAAGGGCGGGCGCTGGCCTCCAGCCCGCTGGAAGGGGGGACGCCCCGAACCCGAGCCCCCGAAGGCGGGGCGGCCAAAGGACGGACGGCCAAAGGAGCCGCGGCTGGCGCCGGGCCCAGCAAAGCGGCGTCCTTCCGGGCGGCTGGGGCTGAAACGCCCTTCAGCGGCGGGCTCGCCGGGGCTAAAGGCACCCGGGGGGCGCTCACGCCGGCTGGCGCCATCGGGGCGGCTAGATCCATCGGGGCGACCGGCAAAAGGACGGCTGCTGAAGGGGCGCCTTGCCCCCGGGCGGGCCTCGCCCGAGGAGCCACTGCCATCAAAACGTCTTGGAGCCGGGCGGAAGTCGCCCGAACCAGCTTCGGCTGGGCCCCTAGCGCCAGGACGACCCTCGGGCCGGCCGCCTTCAAAGCGGGGCTTGTCGAAGCGGGGGGCATCGAGGCGAGGCCGACCGGGCCGGGCGATCCCGGGGCGAGGGCCGGCAGGACGACCACCTTCAAAACGGGGACCCTCACTACGACCGCCCTCGGGCCGGGCGCCCTCGAAGCGGGGGCGGTCGGGCCGATCCGACCGGAAGCGATCAGGTCGGGGCCGATCCGAGGACGGCCGACCGGGAGCTGGGCGGCCTGATGGTGGACGGTCTCCGCTTGGTCGCTCTGAGGTTGAACGATCTGAGCCTGAACGGTCTGAGCCTGAACGGTCAAAGCGAGGACGATCAGATCCGCCAGACCGCTCGGGCCTGGGACCGCGCTCAGGCCGGGATCCCCGCTCCGGTCTTGGGCCCCGCTCGGGCGGACCTTCAGCGCGCCATTCCGGGCGGGGGCCGAAGGAACGGGAACCCCCACCGCCCGAGAAGCGGGAGGCGCCAAAGGAGGGCTTGCCGGGACGGGCCGGGCGGCCGCTGCCACCACCGCGGGCGCTGCCCCCAGCGCCGGACCCGGACCCGGAGCCAGAGCCCTGTCCCTCGTCCTGGCGGCGATCAAAACGAGGGGTCATGGCAAACAGGCAAAGGGTTATCGGGCGTTCTCCTCCAGTTGATCCAGCAGCTCGGCAAGCCGCGACGGATTCTGCAAAAAGAGCCAGCCCACCATTGTCTCAAATCCCGTCGCCCGGCCATAGACCCCGGCCTCGCCGGCCCGCGGTCCGCGGCCGGCCCGGTTACGGCCACGCCGCACCCAATCGAGCTCTGTCTCACTCAGCAGCGGCTCCAACTGCTCTAGGGCCAGGGCCTGGGCATCGGCGCGAACCGCTGCCACCACGGCCCGGTGCAGGTCGGCACTGCGGCCGGGCCTGTGGCATTGGCGCAGGCGCTGATGCAATTCCCAGACCGCATCCCCAAGCCAGGCGAGCTGCAGGGGACCCAGCTCCGGGCCAGCAACAACGTGTGGCAACGCTGACAAGCCCGCCAACCAGCCCGCCGTCGAACTGGCAGAGCTCGAAGAGCCAGAACTCAAAGAGCCCGATATCAACGCCTCAGACGTCAACCCGTCAGAGATTGAGGGGACTGAGGTTGAGGGGCCCGCCGCAGATCGATCAGGCGGCGAGGGCACCGAGGGCGGTATCGAGGTCGGGCTGGAGATGGAGAAACTCCTCAAGACGCACCAGTTTCACCGTCTGGACGACACGGGCATTGCCCACCACCAGGAACTGAACGCCGGCGTCCTGGCATTGCTTGGCCAGCTGCACCAACACCCCAAGACCGGAGGAATCGATGAAATCAATGCGACTGAGGTCGATCACCACCGGCAAGGAGCTACTACCGCGCTGCTCGCTGATGAAGGTCAGAAAATGCTTGTCGGAATAGGCATCCAACTGACCTGTGAAGCGAAACAGCAAGCACCCGGGCTGCTGCTCGTAGCCGCCCCGCAGGGATACGGTCAATCGCTGCAGATCAATGATCGGTCCTGCTCCCAAATGACTTGAGCGTCAGAAGTTTAGGCAGAGATCGGAAAACGGGGATGTTCGCAACAAAACTGCTGGGAGGCGCCCTGCCGATCAGCCAGCCGATCAAAGTCCCAATCACAATCACAGTCCCAATCCCGGTCCTGCTCACCCCAGGCTCAGGGGCGGCGCTGCTGCATGAAGGCGACGAAACGGCTGAAGTGGTGGTCCGCGTCGTGGGGGCCGGGGCTGGCTTCCGGGTGGTATTGCACGCCAAACAGGGGCTGGTGGCGGTGGGCCAAGGCGGCCACGGTGCGGTCATTGAGGTTGTAGTGGGTCACCTCAACCTGCTCGGCCGGCAGGGAGGCTGCGTCAAGGGCAAAACCGTGGTTCTGGCTGGTGATCTCCACCAGACCCTTGCTGCCACAGGGATGGTTGAGGCCCCGGTGGCCATAGCCAAGCTTGTAGGTCTGGCCGCCCAGGGCCAGACCCAGGATCTGGTGACCCAGGCAGATGCCGAACACCGGCAGGTTCACCTGCTCAACCAGGCCGCGGGCCAGGGCGACACCGCTGGTAACCGCCGCCGGATCGCCGGGGCCATTGGAGAGGAACACCCCCTCCGGTTCCTGGGCCAATACGTCATTGAGGCTCGCCGAGGCCGGCAGCACAGTGACGTTGCAGCCATGGGCCACAAGCCGCTCGAGGATGGCCCGCTTAATGCCGAAATCGATCGCCACCACCCGGTAGGGGCGTTCCGGGCTGGCAACAGAACGCTGGTCAAAGACGGCAGGACAGAGGCTCTGCCAGGAATAGGGATCGGCCGTGGTCACCACCTCGGCCAGGTTCAGGCCCGCCATCGAGGGGGCCGAGCGCACCCGCTCAAGCACCTGCTGGGGCGAACTGCCATCACTGCAGATCGCGCCATTCATGGCTCCGGCCTCGCGCAAGTGCCGCACCAAGGCCCGGGTGTCGAGGCCTGAGATGCCGACCACGCCGTGGTCCTGGAGCCAGGCAGGCAGGGTCTGCTCGCAGCGCCAGCTGCTGGGGCGGGGGGCCAGCTGCCGGGCAATCACGCCGCGCACATGGGGCCGATCCGCCTCCTGATCCTGGTGATTGACGCCGGTGTTGCCCAGTTCCGGATAGGTGAAGGTGACGAGCTGACCGGCATAGCTTGGATCGGTGATGACCTCCTGATAGCCGGTCATGCCGGTATTGAAGACCACTTCACCAATGGCGCAGCCCCGGGCCCCGAAGGCCTCACCGCGCAGCACCAACCCATCGGCCAGCACCAGCAGAGCTGCATCCGGACTGCTGTGCAGGGCCTGGTTTTGCGGGGCCTCGCCCTGGGGGGATGGCGCCACTTCCATCGACTCTTCCATGCAATTGATCATCTCCCAGAGGCGGCCACGCCATGCCCTAGCTAGCCCTGGCTAGCTAGGGCATGGCGCAGGGACACCAGCCGCTGCCAGGGCAGGCCGGCCGCCAAGCTGCTGCGGGCCTGGGCGATGCCATCGCCGAGGCGGTCCGTCAGACCAGCGGCCCAGAGCACCAGGGCCGTATTGAGGATCACCACATCCCGCTGGGCGCCCGTGCCCCCACCCTGGAGCACAGCCTCCAGGATCGCCCGGTTGGTGGCGGTGTCACCGCCGCGCAAGGCCTCCAGCGGTGCCGCCTGCAGTCCCAGGGCCTGGGGATCGAGCAGCTCGCTGCGCAGGGCGCCGTTGTCCAACAGCCGCAACTGACTGGTCCCCGAGAGGGTGGCCTCATCGAGGCCACCGTGGCCATGGACCACCACCGCACGGCTCTGGCCAAGCCGGGCCAGAGCCTCAGCCATGGGATCAAGCAAGTCGGCCCGGGCCACCCCCAGCACCTGGGCATCGGGGCGCAGGGGGTTAACCAGGGGGCCCAGCAGGTTGAAAACAGTACGCACCCCGAGGCTGCGGCGCAGGGGCACTAGGGCCACCAGGGCCCGATGCCAGCCCGGTGCGAACAGGAAGGTGACACCGGTCGCGGCAAGGGCGGCCACCACCTGTTCCTGGGGGGCGATCAGGTTGAGCCCGAGGGCCTCGAGTACATCGGCGGAGCCCACCCGGCCGCTGGCGCTGCGGTTGCCATGCTTAGCCACCGTGGCCCCACAGGCCGCCGCAGTGAACGCCACGGCCGTGGAGATGTTGAAGCTGTCGGCGCCGGAGCCGCCGGTGCCACAGGTATCGACCAGCAGGCGATCGGGCCGGCCGGCCGGCTGGGCGCAGGCCTCCAGCAACACCGACGCCATGGCCGCCAGCTCCTCGCCGCTGGCCCCCTTAAGCCGCAGGGCCGTCAGCAGGGCGCCGGTCAGGACCGGCTCGATTGTTTCGGCCAGCCAGCCCTGCATTAGCTCGGCGGCCTGGGAAGCGGAGAGGGCCTCACCGGCCAGCAACTGCTCCAACAGGGGCGTCCAAATGGCTGGCTGGGTCACGGCAAGGGAGCAGGATCACAGGGGTTCCCAAAAAAAAGCCCGGGTGCAAGACACGCCGGGCCGAGTGATGGGGACTCCCCCACTATCACCCCGAACGGGCCGATCTGAACATCGCCCGGAACGCAGGCCGACCCACCAGACCACGCCGTCGGCTCAGGGGCTGTCCTGATCCGCCGTATCGAAGCCCGAACCCACCGCCTCCACCGCCACCTGGGCGCCGGGCCGGTACCCGCCGGCCCAAATCGCCCGAGTGCGCTGGTGCAGCTGCTCGCGACTGAGGGTCCAGAGGCGCAGGGTCTTGGCCAGGTCGTCGCGCAGGTCGGTGGCCCCTGGGAAGCCCTCGTAGCGGCTCAATAACCGGGCCAGATCGACTAGATGGCCGTCGGCGGGCACTTGCACGGCCAGTAGCTGGTCCACCAGGTCCCGATCCTTGGCATAAAGAGGATGGGCCTGCTGCACCTCGGCCATGGCGGGATCGGGGGAACGCTTGGGCTTCCAGCTTGCTCCAGGCCGCGGACCAGCCTGCGCGTTCGCGCCCCAGCTGGCGCCCAGCCCCCGGCCAGGACCCGGGCTCCGTAGGTTGGCTGCACCTTGCCTGACCCCATGGCAGCCCTGCGCTTTGGCCTGATCCGGCGCTACCTCCGGCCCCACCGCCGCCAGGTGGCCTACGGGGTGGCGGCGCTGGTAGTCGTGAACCTGCTCAGCGTCAGCATCCCCCTGCTGGTGCGCGGGGTGATCAACGACCTGCACGCGGGCTTTGCCCAGGGGGATGTGCTGCGCAAGGCGGCCCTGATCGTGGCCATGGCCACGGTGATGGCGGCGATGCGGCTGCTGTCGCGCACCCTGGTCTTTGGTGTGGGCCGCCAGGTGGAGGCCAACTTGAAGCAGCAGATCTTCGATCAGATGCTGCGCCAGGAGCCGGGCTGGATCCAGAGCACCGGCAGCGGCGAAGTGATTAGCCGTGCCACCAGTGATGTGGAGAACGTGCGGAGGCTGATGGGCTTCGCCGTGCTCAGCCTCACCAACACCGCCCTGGCCTATGCCCTCACCCTGCCGGCCATGCTCGGCATTAATGGCTGGCTGACCGTGGCGGCCCTGGGTCTGTACCCCCTGATGCTGATGACCGTGCGCCTGTTCGGCGGCCGCATGATGGGCCAGCAGCGGCGCCAGCAGGAATCCCTGGCCCAGCTCAGCGACCTGATCCAGGAAGATCTTTCCGGCATCAGCGCCATCAAGATCTACGGCCAGGAACAGACCGAACGCAACGCCTTCGCCGAGCGCAACCGCAGCTACCGCGACGACGCCCTCAATCTGGCCCGCACCCGCAGCACCCTGTTCCCATTGCTTGAGGGCATCTCCTCGGTGAGCCTGGTGTTGCTGCTGGCCCTCGGCAGCGGCGAACTGGAGAGCGGCCGCCTCAGCATCGGCGACTTGGTCGCCCTGATTCTTTACGTAGAGCGCCTGGTCTTCCCAACCGCCCTGCTCGGGTTCACCCTCAACACCTTCCCAACCGGCCAGGTGAGCCTGGAGCGGGTCGAAGAGCTGCTCGCGCGCGAACCCCAGATCCAATCGCCAGCCCAACCGGCCGCCCGGCCCTCCGGTGGCCGCCCCGGCTCGGTCGTCGCCAGCCACTTGAGCGTGCGCTATGGCGACGCCAGCCGCGAGGCCCTGCGCGATGTCAGTTTCCGGCTGGAGCCTGGCGAGTTAGTGGCTGTGGTGGGTCCGGTGGGCAGCGGCAAAACCACCCTGGCCAGAGCCCTGGGGCGGATGGTGGACGTGCCACCCGGCCAGCTCTCGGTCGGCGGCACGGATGTCACCGAGCTGAACCTCGAGGAACTACGCCAGCTCGTGGCCCTGGTGCCCCAGGAGGGCTACCTGTTCACAGCGACCCTGGGGGACAACCTGCGCTACGGCGACCCAGAAGCCGATCAGGGGCGGGTGGAGACCGCCGCCAGCCAGGCCCGCCTGGCTGGGGATATCAAGGGCTTTCCGGAGGGCTACGCCACCCTGGTGGGAGAACGGGGCATCACCCTGAGCGGCGGCCAGCGCCAACGGGCCGCCCTAGGCCGGGCCCTGCTCGTGGATGCGCCGATCTTGGTGCTCGATGACGCCCTCGCAAGCGTCGACAACAACACGGCGGCCGAGATTCTGCGCTCGATCCGCGAGCAGCAGGGGCGCACGATCCTGATGATCAGCCACCAACTCTCAGCCGCTGCCGCCTGCGATCGGATTTTGGTACTGGACGATGGCCACCTAGTCGCCGAAGGACACCACGATGAGCTCGTGACCCAACCAGGCACCTACCGGCGCCTGTGGGAACGCCAGCAGGCCGAACAACAGCTCGAAGCGGTCTAACTAGACCTTGGCTCCTGGAGCCGGGATAGGACCTGTTAGCGGCAGCTGTGGCGAACCCAAGCAAGGTAGCGAAGCCCCTTAATTGGGGAGCTGATTGGCGTGCTGGGTTGGGGAGCTGGGTCGCAAGGCAGGCTTACTGGTGAGTTTTGAGGTGCCTCAATAGGGCAACCGGAACCCGAGCCTGTTCAAGTGTTGTTGAGCGGCCGGATCCACGTCGCCAAAAGTCGCTTAGCTACTCCCAGTTGCGGGCCAGGCCTGATGGGGAGCGAGAAGGGCTACACACTCCGCTGCACGCTCACCTTCGGGGACATCTACGCCCAGATCCTGATCTGGATCCTGGTGATCATGGCCAGCCTGGCGGCGGGCCTGGCCCTGATGGGCGCTACCAAGCCAGTGCTGGCCTTGGTAGGCGTCGGCCTAATCCTGGTGCTGTCGTTGCCCTTCTTGCTCTTCGCCTTCACCACCACCCTGCTCAACCACATCGCCCTCGATCCGGCGAACTAAGGAGAAGCAAGCTCGATCCAGATTCATGACATCGCCGCTGAAGACAGCCTCCCTAGCCTGGGGGCCAGCTGCAACCCAAAGGGCGTGTTCGGACTCTTCAGCGGCCAAGCCGCCAACAAATCCAGCCTGATTGCGCCCGAGGCGGCCCTCCCGGGTCGCCCCTCGCCGATCCCTACGGCAGAACGCCATGTCGTGTTGGGAACGGCCTTGAAGGCTCCTCTCAGCACGTCCCAACAAGAAGCCCTATTCGCCTGTGGCTGCTTCTGGGGGGCCGAGAAGGGATTCTGGCGCCTCCCCGGAGTCGTGTCCACGGCCGTGGGCTACGCGGGTGGTTATACCCCCAATCCCAGTTACGAAGAGGTTTGTAGTGGCCGCACCGGCCATACGGAAGTGGTACGGGTGGTTTGGGATCGCAATGCCATCGATTTCAGCGATCTGCTCAAGCTGTTCTGGGAATGTCACGACCCCACCCAAGGCATGGGCCAGGGCAATGATCGCGGCAGCCAATATCGCTCCGCCATCTATACCGACGAGCCGGCCCTGCTCGCCCAGGCCCAGGCCAGCCGCGACCACTACCAACGGCAACTCAGCGAGGCTGGCTTGGGAGCGATCACTACCGAGATCGCCAGCAATAAGCCATTTTACTTCGCCGAAACCCATCACCAGCAATACCTGGCCCGGCCTGGAGCCAGGCCCTACTGCTCAGCCCAGCCCAGTGGCGTGAGTCTGGGGAACTTTGCTGGAGCCGCCTACAAGCTTCCCGCAGCCCTGTGGGGTCACTACGACTGGGAGATCAGCCATTGCATCCTGCGGGGTGACAACGCCCCGATTCCGTTGGCTTGAGCGCCGCCCCATGACTCCTCTCTCCGATCGGGCCGTCGTCACGGCTATCGCCTGCACCCTCGGGCTTGTCGCGGCCTTGGTCTTCTGGTTCGTGCGGCTGCATCCAGTCCAGGAGATGCCGCTGCAATGGCGAGACTCCCCGGCCCAGCAGCGCGGAGGACTGATCAAGACCTGACGACGGGGCGTACCGCCACTGTTTTACTGAAGAATGAAATTCCTGAAAACGGAATTCCCAGAGCATGGAATTTCTGGACAATGGAATTTCTGGACAATGGAGTTCCGAGACAATGGAGCTCCGAGACAGTGGAGTTCCTAGACAATGGAGTTCCTAGACAACCAATCTGCTGATCCACGCAGATATTGGACAATGCAGCTGGCACGTGCAGCGGCAAGCCGCTCACCATCCATACCCCCCACCACTCACCTTGGACCCGAACCTGAGCCCGCCTGAGCCGCGCCTGGCACCCCGCCAGCTCCATCCTCTGCCCAAGGGGCTGGTCGAGCTCTACGGGCTCCTGGCGGTCTTGTTCGTGCTCGTGCCCGAATGGATGGCCGGGGGAGCCCTGGTGGGCTTCAAGGATGGCCGCACTGGCAGCCAGCTGCCGGTGACAGCCTCGGCCTGGCGCCGGGTACCGGAACTGCGGCTGGCCGCCATGGGCCTGGCCGAGCTGCGGCTCCTGGCCAAAGACCTGCGCATCCAGGGCTACGCCAGCCTGCGCCGCGACCGACTGACCCTGCGGCTGCTGCAACGGCTCCAATGGCTCCAGAGCCTGCCGACCTGGCTGCGCCGCATCTGACCCCACCGATCTGATGGACCGGCCAGCGCCAAACCAGCGCCTAGGCAAGGGATTGGCGCTGTGATAACTTCGTTCTGCCGGGGCGTAGCGCAGCTTGGTAGCGCACCACTTTGGGGTAGTGGGGGTCGCAGGTTCAAATCCTGTCGCTCCGATTTAAGAACAACGGCAAATCCCAGTCATAGAGCCGCTTCTTTCCAGAGGCGGTTTTTTTGTGAGCTGCGCTCGATGAAAGCAAACCCACCAAGCAGCCGGGCCGTGATGGTGCAGGGCAGGATGAACTTAGAACAGCTTTTGTGACCACGGCACCACAGTTGAGCCGTGGTCTCAAGGCAGAAACCCGTGAATCAAATCGCAGTATCCGACCCACCAAATTGAAGGGCAACCTTGGTTCCAACCAGACACCCTGTATCCGGACTGGCTCAGTCTTAACGGCATCCCCATCAGGCCTGCTGGATCAGAAATGGTGGTGATCCCAGTAGGAGATGAAACAACAACCGCTTGCGGGAAAAGCGATGGCAAGGCAAAAGATGGCGCTTGGGAAAGAGGTGGTGTTAAAGGCTAGGGCCAACAGTCTTTCGAGGGCATTGAGAGCAGACCCAGTTCGGTTAAGCCAGGCAATCAACGCTCTTCAAGGGGTATCGCAGATGTCGTCACAGAATCGCACTGATCAATAAGATCAATCCGCTAGTGACTCAGCGGTAAATGAAATGCCATAGCAAAGCAGCCAGTCCTCAGCGGACAACTGGAATAGGCGTTAAAGGGCAATAAAGATGGGGTCAGACTTAGCATTAGCTGCACTTTCAGTTCGTAAGTGCGAGTACTTACCTACGATAGGATCTCTGGGCTGACTTCTCGAGCAGCGCTTAAAGCTTGTTTTCGCTGCTGACTCTTCCGACACTGGGCTGGAACGAGACTGTCTAACCAAGAAAAGATTGGATCCGCTCAAGATGAAGCAGGGCTGCGCCTGCTTCATCTTGAGCGGATCAGTAGGGCTGGGCACAGCGCTAAGGCCTAGTCATCGGCTCCATAGCCCAAAAATCGCCTTAGGGTAGCTCCCATCTGCGCTAGAAGGCTATCTTCAAGGTCCCGGGTTTGGACGGCGGTAAAGGCCTTGAGGCCAGCCTCACGTTTAGCGATCAACTCAACGATCCCCTCCAGAGCCTTTTCATTATGAACAAAAATCTGCTGAATCGATTGCTGGGAAATCTTCAATAGCGAAACAGATGTACTAGCCATGACACTGGCACTACGGGGGCTGTCGGTGAATGCAGACATTTCGCCAAACAACGCACCTTTTGAAAGCATTGCGACCTTGCGCATCGGCCCCTCGTCCTGATCGCTGGGCACCAAGACATCGCATTCACCCGAGAGCAATACGTACATAGAGCGATCAGTTTCATTCTTAGCAATAATATATTCACCCACCCCATACATAATAACTCGTTCGGAGATGGCTAGGCATCTCAGCTCCTCATCACACAAGGGCGCCAACAGGGCAAGCGAACGTAGGGCAACAAAACACTCCTGCCGCTGAGACGTTAGCTCTGCCTCGGCCAGCCGTCGTTCCGTACTGATGGGCCGAAGATCCACAATCGGGAACGGGATTGTGAAACCGCGCCGCTGAACTCCATACCAGATGCGAGAGCGCACATCAGTGAGAACCTGATAACGCCTGCAATAGTCACGAATATAGAAATATAATTCATAGTCGATCGAGGAAGCGCTAAATGTTTTGAGAACCACCTCGATGGGTTTAGCCATTATCACATTTCCATGGGATTGAACGGCCTCAACAAGCAACTCGTGCGCACATTCAGGGCGCATCTCATAGGGTAAGCCGACAGCAACGGCCACCCGGAAAAAGGGAGAAGACCTAGAATGATTAACGATAACTGCCTGGTCAATCCTAGAGTTCGCAACAATAATATTACGGTCCGTAAGATCATCAAGAAGCGTCGTATTGCTCCAGGAAATTGAGGTCACCTGACCGAGCATGCCCTCAAACTCAATCCAATCACCAACAACAAATTGCTTTTCCAGCTGGATTGACAACCCAGAGGCCAGATTCTGCAACTGACTACTTGTTCCAGGTCCAATCACAAAGGCCAACACGGAGGCACCCGCAGCCGTACCCCAGCCGCTGATCGCACCACTGCTATAGAGAGCATAGCCAATAATCACTGAACAACCGGACAGAAAAAGCAGCTCTCTAAAGATTTTAGGAGGCGTATTACGAGAGCCACCAGCCGCATACATCAACAACCAGCTGTAATCAATCGCCAAGTCTAATACCAACAACGAAACTACGACACCATTAATGATTACAACCCAACTGGTCAGATCGGCATTCAGATGTAAATAGGCTTCATTAAAAAGCTGCGTAATCCGGGCTATCAGCAGCCAACGCAAAATGCGCATGCTCGGCAGCCAGCGCAAGCGTGGATCCTGAGGCCGCGACTTCGCCTTCCCAATCGGAAAAGTGAGGACTAGCAGTAGGAACAGCGGGACAAGCCGAGCGACAATCATCAGCGGACTGATTTTCCGTATAATAGCTGCAGACCCAGTCACAGTGAGTCATGGCATGCTGCCACCAACTAAACCGGCAACGCCAACTACTGCCGATCAAAGCAGCGATCTCGCTGTCATCCTCCGCAACGGTGCCCGCGAGCAAGGCCAAAGTATAACCCTCAACGATGGAGACGATCTGATCCACGAAGGCGAGGTCAGTGATCGGATCTATGTTCTCGAAGCGGGGGAAATCACCGTTTCGATCAAGAATCAATCAGGAGATAGTACGACAGTTGCGACCCTCAAGCCTGGGGCTGTAATTGGCGAAATGACCCTATTTGGCGAAACACGCCGCTCAGCAACTTGTTCCGCCAAAGGGAATAACGTACAGCTGATTAGTCTTGAAAATGAAACAGCCTTACTACTCATCGACAGCAATATCAAGGCTAGAAATGCCTTGGTCAAAGAGCTGACAAAGCGCTCGAGATCAATGCTACAATATATCAATGAATTCAGCTATCTCACAAGGCTAATCAGCTCCGGCGACCTCGCAAGAGTTCAATCTCAGATTAATATTGAGAAGCCAACCGACGACGCCACGGTCAAAGCAGCTCGAAAAGAATTTGCCACCATGCTGGCTCGCATTAAAGAGCGAGAAGCAGAACTTCAAGACAAAATTCAATTACTGACTATTGAAATCGACCACGCTCGCGCAGCCAAGGAAGTGGATAGTATTGAGAATGATCCGATCTTCCAGCAACTCAAAAACAAATCAGGCAGCCTGAGAGACCGCCTGAGAGGAGCTTAAAATAAACAGTTGTCAGTGAATCAAACTGCGCACAGTAAAGCTATCGACACTGACAAAAACAAAGATGCCAATCGCAAACCAGGCAAAGGATGAATTCTCGGCAGAAGGCAGCTCGTTCTTGAAAACATTGTAGAGAATAATGCCTGCCAATACACTCAGGCAACCGAGCAGCAGGGCCGTAGGCAAGACGTTAAATAGCGTGAGAACAAGCGATGCAGTCAAAGCAGTTAAGACAACAGGTGGCACAAGCCGACGGAAATTCTTTTCGTCTTCCTCGTACAAACCCAAGACATTAAAACCTAAATGCATCACAAAGGTCAGCAGGTATAGAAATTTATCGGCAGGACCATGCAGATGGCCCAACTGATAGGGAAGTGTCAACAGAATCAATGAGGCATAAAAAGCAAAAACTGACGTAGATACTCGGAAGCCTAATAACTTTTCCTCCCGGCGCGACTTGACAAAGCCCCATTCCCCCAGGGATTGGGCATTTTTCTTGGCAATCGCCAAGCAGAAGTGCTGAATGCCCTTGAAAGCAATTAGGCCAAAAAGTGACAACTTATAAGCATTAATCCAACCAAAAGTAACCTGATCATTAAATACTTGATATTCGGGAATCAGAATGAGCATCACATAAGCCACTGCCAATCCAGAAGAAAAGGAGCGCAATGCTGTGGGCAGATCAAGAAGCTTATTGCCGAGCTTAGATTCATGTCTTTCAATAAACTCGAGTATGGCCGGCGCGAAGTGGGTAAGAAGAACCAGAATAGAAAAGAGGATCAAAACTAAACTAATCGAGAGACCATCTGCGGGCGGCTCAACGACTCGCTGGCCACCGGCTGATGACTTAGCCAAAAACAGATCAAACAATTGCATTGGAACAATTGACATCATTAGTGGGGAGCAAAGAGAGTCAGCAATCATTAACTAAGCTGAAATAAGGGGCATTAATTGCGAGACTACTGCCTTGAGCTGAACGGTAAAGGGATGACTCGGCTCCTGCTGAGAGAATAAACCGCTGCCTCCATAGCGCATGATGTCGTCGTTTTGGGCGAGAATCCCTAGACATGGAGCTTGGTAAGTGGACTCAATCGTTGACTTCAAATTATTCCAATCAAGACTAGTCAACGCCTTATTCATCAATAATCTTAAATCAGGAACCCCAAGCTTGCGGGCGACATCAACTGTCACGGCAGTACCTTGATAATCCTGCCGATCTGGGCGCAGAATCATCAGCAAAAGATCAGAGACGGTAATCGAAAAAAGTGTGGTTTCATTAATACCTGGGTGCGTATCCAAAAGCAACACATCCAATGCCGCTGCTTTGATAAAGCCGCGATAGATATCTACCATTTGATCCATTGAGTAGCCTTCTTTAACAATCTTGGCGATATCAGCTGGCTTGGGACTGCCCGCCAACAGAAACACCTTGCCAAGAAAGGCCGGCAATGCTGGTGTAACATCGATAAATGCCTTGGCAATGTCATAGGATTGGTCAATAACGCCGTTAATCGTTACAGCTGGTTCATCCTGACCAAATAGAATATGAATACCCGGAGATGGCAAATCTGTATCAACAACACCAACTCGCAAACCTGTCATAGCAAGCTCTGAGGCGATATTAGCAGTCACATTAGACTTGCCAGTGCCGCCACGATAACTGTGGGTGGCAATGATGAAAGGGCTCGGCATGCACTGAAAACTATTTCAACACCCCATCACACTCCATTGCGGCCCCGATGTCAAGCACTAGGGGCGAGGCGGTCAAGACCATTGGCCACTCAGCCATTAGCACGCAATCAAAATAGCCGCATTGAATCAACAAGCTCCAGCCCGAGATGCGCTAGGGTGGACGGAGAAACCATAAAGTCATGATTGGGGTAGCCGGCTTTCCACTTTTTATCCTGTTGCTATTTGGCCATTGCCTAGCGGATTATCCGCTACAAACAGATAAACTTGCCGTAGGCAAATGTCCTGGTTCATCGGTCGTCGGTGTGCATTGGACCTACTGGCTGGCTGGTCATGCAGGCACCCATGCATTGGTTGTCTCCTTGCTGACCGAAAACATCTGGCTTGGAATCGGTGAATTTTGCCTTCACTGCATCATTGATACCTGCAAATGCAAGGGATACTTTAGTTTATTGGCTGATCAATTTCTCCATGTCGCGTGCAAGGCCGCCTGGGTGATCATCCTGTCAGCCGTCACATCCCACCCCTAGGCTATCTTCAAGTGATCACAATTGGCCCAATCACCTATCAATTCTATTCCATCATCTAATATCGCCAAAGCAAGCATTCAATGATAGCTCGATGGCGCGATCCCAGCTGAGTATTCTTGCAACACCAGAACTTGTGCGGCGGGTCAAGGATAGGGCCGCAGAACGAAGCCTCACGGTTACGGCCTACGTGCTCGACCTGATTGGCGACGATCTGGATCAAACCAATCGAGGTCGACGTGATGACCTGGCCGAACGGGTCAGCGAGCTGGAACGGCGCCTGCACCAGCTGGAAACCAGGCCTCCATCCCCCTAACCCAGAAACCATCGGGCCGGACCGGGCAGGAGCCAAAGCAGCCGAGCCCAAGCCCAATGCAAAGACATATGACAAGATCTCTGCATAAAACCTGCATATCACCTACAACCGTGGGGTCCAGCGCTGCGGTCCAGCCGCCATCTGCTGATGCACGCTCAACACGCTCACAGCCAAAACCCCCGCGAAGTACTGACTAGAACGCCGAAGCGGATCTCGATCACCGTGGCCTGGGAAACCTGCCGTCGTTTACAGGAACGGAGTGACCTTGAGGGACGCAGCATCTCAAATCTCGCCAGTTTCTTACTTGAACAAGGGCTGAATCAATAGGTCATTAATGTTGCCTGGCTGCTTCGTGCGGGCCCCGGCAAGCTAGACCTGGCTGTCATTAAGGCTCTGACCTCGTATTGCAAGCAGGCATTGGCTAATGCTTGAATCTGCGGTTAAGCAACAGCGGCAGGTATGGCCATCACCTGATCGCGTCCTTGCTGTTTCGCCTGATACATGGCCTGATCTGCCCGGGCAATAATCGCATCAACGGTTTCCGCCGATGTCGCCAGGGTAACCCCCACACTGATACTAGCCGTAATTTGATGGTCTCCAAAACAGATAGGTGCATGGGCCGCCACGCGAATTTTTTCGCCAATCGCCATCGCCTTGGCTAAATCGTTTAGACCATAGAGAACGACCAACATCTCATCGCCACCAATGCGGGCAGCCCAATCCCGTTTGCGGATGGTTTGACGGATGCGCTGCGCCATCATCTTGAGCACACAATCGCCACCAGCATGACCATATCTATCATTAATCTGTTTAAACTGATCGATATCAATAAACAGAACGGCCATCGGTACTCGCCTCGGACGGGAGCTGAGCAAGAGGCGAAAGCGCTCCAACATTTCAGAACGGTTGGCCAGGCCAGTGAGATCATCAAAGCGGGCACGTCGCTCCAGTGCCTGTTCGCTCGCCACCTCCTGATCAACGGTTCGAAAGGAGGCGACAATGCCATCCGGCTGGCCGGATTCACTGGAAATCACACTGGCATGGGCCTCCACCCAGTGGTGCTGTCCCCTGTAGTCGCGCAAACGCAGACGGGTCACCCTGGGGTCACCATGCTGGTGCTCCTGAAAGCATTGTTGAGCAAGGGCAAGATCATCGGGATGGACAAACTGCTCAAATCTGTGGCCGACCCAGCGCCCAGGGCTCCAACCCAGCATGCGAATCAGAACAGGAGAAATCCACTCGATGATGCCTTGACGCACCAGCATCACCACATCGGACGAATTCTCGGTCAGCAGGCGATGCTGCTGCTCTGAACTTGCCATTCGCTGCATTATCAGATGACGCTCAGTAACATCACGCCAGGTCAGGCTAATAACGCCATTGACGCGAATTGCTCGGACCTCAACATAGCCATCTACAGGCACAAGCCTGCCCGTAGGATCCAGAACATCATCAAGCAGCAGATATCCACCGCGATCAACTGCATCCAACAGCAATGTCATTAACGGCGAATCTTTAATTCCAGGAAGAATGGCGAGCAAGGACGAACCCAGTAATTTTCCCTTGGTCGTATGCAGGACATGTAGTGCTGTCTCATTGGCATCTGCAAAACGAAAATCACAGACTAAGCCAACGTCATCTCGTACCACATCGAGAAGCAAATGGGGATCCAGTAATGAATCAAGAGTCAGGCGTAATTGTAGTTTCTGCTCGGTAAGCTGTTCCTGCACATGCACCATTTCACTGATGTCAATGATCTGGCTGAGGATTAAATGCGCCTTACCATCGGAATCACGGATCGCCGCCACGGATAAATCTCCCCAGATAACAGAGCCGTTCGGCCGCAAAAAGCGCTTGCGGATCCGGTAGGAATCCAGGCGTCCAAGGCGCAACTCGCGGGCCAGCACCGCATCAACATTGACATCATCTGGATGGCTGAGTTCATGCCAACTGCTGGTCAACAGCGTTGCTTCCTGGCGATCAAAAAAGGTACAAAGAGACGGATTGACCTGCTGAAACCGATTGCGTTGCGGATCATAAAGGGCCATGCCGACTGGGGCCGAGTGCATCGTCTGGCGAAACAGGGCCTGGGCCTCCGCCTCGGCGCGTTGGATGGCCTGGCGCTCCAGCCTGGCCTGCACTAAGGCCTGCTCCTGAACCAGCGGCTCCGTCAGGTCAATCGTCACCCCGACCATGCGCAGGGGATGCCCTTGGGGGTCAACACTGGTCTGGGCGAGAGCTAGAAGCTGGTGAATCGAACCATCGGGCCAGATGACACCAAAACGGGAGGCAAAGGGGCGCTCACCCCGCAGGGTCGCGTCAATCTCCTCTGCGATCCGGTCCTGATCATCGGGATGAAGGGCCGCGATCCAAGCTTGGTAACTCGCAACTACGGGTTCTGGACCCAGTCCATACAAGCGGTTCATGGCGGAATCCCAGACCAGCTGGTCGCCTGGCAGCGGCCATTGCCAGGTCCCGACGTGGCCCGCCGAAGCAACCGTCTTCAACCACTCCGCCTGACAGGTGGATAGGACTAGGCCAGACATGGCAGCGCCGGCATCGCGGAGAGTGCCGACAAGGAAGCGGCGATCGGCCTCAATCAGGACTTCGGCATCAACACGAATCAGCAGATGGGAGGAGGGATCAGCCAGACGACAACAACAGGATTTAGGCCTTTCGGGGGAGCTGCTGGCCAGATCATGCAGCAGCGTCTCCAAAGCTGACTGATCATCGCCGAGGCACAGCGCAATGAAATCAGCAACAGTGGCTGGTGGGCTCTGTTCCTGGCCCAGAAGAACCAGGGAATGGCAGGACCAATGCATAGGCTCTGCCGACAGGGGCGACCCAGCAGTCGACTCAATCATCCAACAACCAAACCCCGCCAAGGACTCAAGCCACTCGGGCAGGGGCGGAAGCAAGGATTGAGACCTTACACCATCAGTTGGGGGGCTGCTAGCCATCAAGCCGGGACAGGGAATCTACGTCAAGGATTTGGCATGGCGTCGTTCCAGTGAAAAGACAACACAGGCTCGCGGTGAACAAGCGACGCTGAAGGCTATGAATGAAAAACCGCCTAAAAATCAAACCATATACTTTTCAAATTATTAGTCCGCGGGCAACGTACAACTGTTCAACCCCCATTGTCCCAGCAAGAGCATCACGCACAATCTTACGAATGGGACTGCGGTTATCCAGCAGATCTACGCTGCAGATTTGCTGGATTGGGGCCTCAAATGATTGCAGGTAACCGTGCAAGCCGATTGGCGACCAAGCCTTGCCTGGCCATCCAAGATGCATAGTCTCGCAGGAAGGGCAGGAGCGAAAGCCAATCTAGATCCACGTTGGCCAAGCAATCATATTCCATAAAAAGCTCAACCCAAGCCAACGATTACCGATCAAGTCAATATGCTCGACAACAAAGGAAGCGAGAAGTCCATGGCATCGACACTTACAGCATGGCCAACCGCGCCACACCTTGCGATCCGAAGCCCAAACCGTTGCGCCAACAGCATTGCCCCGAATACTTACTAAAGCCCTTCTTCCTGGAAGTAGTATCACTAAATGCAGGCTCGGCCATGCAGAGTTTTCACATGGAAGACAGCTAAATTATGAAGACAACTTTATATGCCCGCTCGTAGCCTGACAGGCAAGACCTACAGAAACTCGAAGGATGTGCCTTTTATTCAACAGATTACTCCCACGGCTTCATTGCTACTGGATGGGATGAAATAGCAAAGTCACATGCAAAGGCCTAACAAATGCCTGGCCTCTCAATGAGGTTGGACTGCCAACGGCCATCCCTCAGCAGGATAACAACGCATCCATCCCCATTACTCCAACCATCACCTTGGGAATCTCAATGCATCCATTCTGCGACAACAAAGAGGCCCAATGGGATTCCTTTAGTGAGGCCAATCAAGGCGAGAGGATTCAAGTATTTCCGCTAGCGATGAAATGATTCATTGAGCAATTGAGTGAGATCATCTGTGTTAATCGGCGCAATAAATCGAGCATTGGCTCTCACTTTGCATTTGACAGGCCCATCGATGCCTCGTCGATCTACTACACGCAGAAACGTTTTAGCTGCCACGGTTACGATGGCATTATCATTATTGCCATCAAGACTAGCTGCGAGCAGGTCTCCATAGTAAAAGTGATCAACTACACCGGCATTACTTCTGCAATTCAATCCATTCGGATCGGGGTCAACAACCAGCCAGTAACGCTGCTGATAAGGGCCTCGATTTCCCTCGATTAGCGAGGAGTGAAAGTCGCCGTTTTGATCCGATGATGCTGGGTCAGCCCGTTGCGCCATTGCCCCTGAAGTCAATAAGCCCAGCATGATTGATAAGCGGATGCCTGAGGCTCCAATTCGGAAGCCAAGGCCTGTGAAGAAAGACATATGCATGGAGTGTTGATTTTAATGTTAGACAATTATTGTGGACTCAAAACCACGGCGCAATGGCTAAAGCATCATTAGCGACATAATGATATTTCGACCAATTGAATCGAATCAGGAACTCGCCACGCCAGCGGACAGCCAAGTAGAGGGAGCTTCGATAACTGCCGTTATTTAGTTTTTCGCAAAGTTGACATCAAATGCTCCTGGCTTGCTGCTCACTAGATCATTTTTAAAGTTCACAGCAACAGCGCCAACTCCCTCAGCGGGGTTGTCCCAGTAGCAGCGAATTATTGGTTCTTGCGGAGCTGATGTGGTCAAAATCCAACCTTGCTCACGCCCCTTGGGAATTGTGCCATCACCTTCTGAGCATTCGTCAGGATCGCTGCCAAGTGTTTCCACAACTCCATCATAGCCATCACCAACCTTAATTGTATTGAGCGTTGGGATTAATTTTTGAATGGAGGAATTTTGTGTATTCGTGAGGATGCCTATCATTCCAAATACAAATACTACGGCGCTCAACACACCCGACATGGGTGCCCCTGCAATGCCCACGAGAGCCCATATTAAAAATAAATTAGGCTTAGTCTTACTATCCCCTTTCCTGATTTTATGGATGACGAAAAAAGCCAGGGGCGAGGTGATCCAGCCAACAGGCCCGCCGAGAGTGCCGCCGGCGACGGCAATCAGATAGTCAACCGGCCTAGCTGAAATGGTTTTTGACTCAGCAACTGGCAGCTCAGAAGATGTCAACATCAAAATATTATAATCTGACCAGACTAAGACAAGAAGCATGGCATCCCAACGTCAGTGGTATTTATTTACCATTACAGGGCTCTCATTTTTTTCAGTGCAGGCTCTCATGATTACTTTCAGGCCAGTATATCGCAGGACAACTTAATACCACTACAATACTATTCGCCTCCCTTGCATGAACATCAAAGGACTGACCCGTCACTTCAGGGCATTTTGCAAGGGACTACTATTGGCTGCCTGCCTGCAACTAGGAGTTTGTTGCCAATAGAGAAGCAGTCTGCCTGAGACGGCGTACGGCAGCACTGAGCAGGACCGCTGCGGCTCTGTTCTGCTGCCCTAGGTGCCCATTGAGACGAGCCTCAGACAGCCCTGGCCACTCTGACCACGGCCACTG
>CAMAPJ010000025.1 GCA_945860085.1 Synechococcus sp. UW140
GCAGTGGCCGTGGTCAGAGTGGCCAGGGCTGTCTGAGGCTCGTCTCAATGGGCACCTAGGGCAGCAGAACAGAGCCGCAGCGGTCCTGCTCAGTGCTGCCGTACGCCGTCTCAGGCAGGCTGCTTCTCTATTGGCAACAAACTCCTAGCGTCGATCAGCGCCCAATTCCCCTGTTCCGAGTCGTCTTGAGCCGCCCCCCTACCTTCCTCCGCTTGTTCGCCAGCGTGGCCCTGGTGGCTGGCCTCACCATCGCCTTGGGCCGGCTCGGGATCGAATGGCAGTGGTTCAGCCAGTTCGATGCCCAGTGGGTGGCCCTGAAACGCTGGCTGATCCAGATCGTCACCTTCCTAGTGGTGATGGGCTTTGGGGGCTTCCTGCAATTGAACCAGCTGCAACGCTCCTGGCGCCTGCGCCGGGTGATCGATGCCAAGGACCTGCCGCCTGAGCCCCTGGTCGCCCTGCGTGGATGGTCGTTGCTGTTGCTGTTCGCGTCCCTGTTGCTACTACTAGCAGCAGCACTCACCTACCTGGTGATCCAGGCCCAAGACCTGATTGATGCCCCCTTTAGTGGCCAGGTCATCACCGGAATCCCAGTCCTAGCCGACCTGCCTGCGGGATTGCTGCTTGGCCTGGTGGCCGGCCTGCTCGGGCCCCTGTTGCTTTGGCCTCATACAACCCTGCGCATCACCCTGGCCGTGGCCCTGGCGGGCTCGGCCACGGCCCTGGCGCGGGGCTGGAGCCTCTGGGTGCCGGCGCTGCTGGCCGTGCCCTTTGACCAGGCTGATCCGGTCACGGGCTTGGATCTGTCGTTCAGTGTTATGCAGCTGCCCGCATTGCGCCTGCTGCTTAGTGTTACTTTTGCCCAGGTGGTGGTGGGACTAGCTGGCTGCTTCTGGCTGACCTTCAGCGAACGCAGCAGCCTCACCGATCTGGCCTTTCCAGGCCTAAGCCGCAGCCAGCAGAACATGTTGCAGCCCCAGCTGGCGGTGCTGGCTTTCGTAGCGGGGTTGAGTCAATGCCTCTCGCCCTTCAATTTGATGGTCAAGGGCAGCGGCGTGGCTGCTGGCGCTGGCTTTGTTGATTTGCATGTGAGCGTGCCCCTGCGGCTGCTCTTGGCCCTAGTCCTTGTCGCCATCGGGGTATGCCTGCTGCTTCCCATGCCGGCAGGCTGGATGCGGCGCCAGCTGATCATCCCCCTGGCTGCGGTCGCCTTGGCTGTGCCAGCTCTTGGGGCGATCTTGGCTCCTTTGGTGCAACGATTCTGGGTTCAGCCGAGGGAGCTATCGGTCGAAACCCCCTACCTTGCTCGCAGCATTAAGGCAACTAGATCAGCCTTTGGAATCGATACGATGAACTATCTTACCTTGCGGCCACGAGAGCGGCTGTCTGCCGAAGATTTGGCTAAGAGTCCTGGCACGCTGGCCAATATTCGCCTCTGGGATAGCAAGCCCCTACTGAGTACGAACCGAGAATTACAGCAACTGCGCCTTTACTACCGCTTCCCATCGGCTGCAGTAGATCGCTACCCACTCGTTCCTGATGCCGCCAAAAGGGGATCCCAGCAGGTCTTGATAGCAGCGCGGGAATTAGACACAAAAGCGCTAGCAAAAAAATCTCGATCCTGGCTTAATACTCACATGGTATTCACCCATGGCTACGGCTTTACGGTGTCACCTGTCAATACGGCGAGTGACGATGGCTTGCCCCTCTATTTCATCAAAGATATCGGCAGCAGCGCCAAGATTCTAGGAATTGAGAAGCTTGGAATTGATGCAACTTCAGTTAGAAAGGCCTTGCCCGTAGGACAACCACGAATTTATTTCGGCACCATGAAGGAGCCCTATGTGATAGCACCAAGCAAGGTTGTGGAATTTGATTATCCCGATGCTGGCTTGGGAGCGATCAGTAGTAGTTTGACGCCACGACGAGGCGTCAAACTTTTCAATCCACTCGATCGGCTGATGGCCGCTATCTATTTAGGCGAGCCCAGGCTTCTGTTTCTTTCCGCTCTGAATCGCGATTCCATGCTGCTGATTAGGCGGCAGGTCAACCAGCGGTTAAAGGCTCTTGTTCCATTTTTGGATTTTGAAAGCCAGCCCTATCTAGTGACCGCCAAGGTCGAACCACGCAATGGCTACCGAAGGGGCCAATACCAATATTGGTTTGTGGATGGCTTTACGAGCAGTCGCAGTTACCCCTATTCCGATCCTGACTCAACCGGACTTCGCTATTTACGCAATCCCGTTAAAGCTGTTGTTGACGCTTATAGTGGTCGTATTTGGCTGTACGTAAGTGATCCCAAAGACCCAATTCTACGTACTTGGCAACGAATTTTTCCGGAGCTTTTTCAGCCGCTTTCTGCAATGCCAAAATCTCTGCTAAATCACATACAAGTACCTCAGCGTCAGTTTGAAATTCAGTCCGAAAAATTGCTGCAATACCACGTAAAAAATGTTCGTAGTTTTTATGATGGGGATGATGCTTGGTCGCTGCCGCTTGAAATCTATGGCTCTACAAATGTAAAGGTTAAGCCCTATCACGCCACCTTGCAACTGCCTGGTGAAAAGAAATCCGAGTTTGTCTTACTTGTTCCCTTTACGCCCTCGAAGCGCTCCAACCTGGTGGGTTGGTTGGCGGTCCGTAATGATCCGCCCCATTACGGCGAACAGTTGTTGGTGCGCTTTCCACAACAGCGCCTTGTACTAGGTCCCCAGCAGGTGTCTGCCCTGATCGAACAGGATCCAGCGATTAGCTACCAATTCGGGCTCTGGAATCGGGAGGGATCCAAGGTGGTACATGGCAACATGCTGGTGTTACCAGTGGGTGAGGGACTTCTCTATGTTGAGCCAATTTATTTGCAATCTAAAAACAGCGAGTTGCCTACCCTAGTTCGGGTTGTGGTGACAGACGGTCACACCTTTGTGATGCAGCGCAATCTTAAAGATGCCCTGGAGAAGTTGGTGCAGCCCGATGCCAAGCGGGTTGCCGCACCAATGCGGGAGCTCAGCGCCCGCTGAGTTGTACCGATTCACTTCGGCCTTCTCCCAGCCGGCCACCCCGCTGCCTCACCCAGAAGAAAGGACTGCTTCCAGGGACCATCAGTCCAGTCCCCTGGGCTCATGGTCCCTGCGTCCAGGGTGCGCTGACATCAGCCCAGCTGTGCCTAGACCCTCCAACCCCAGTCGAACCGATCTGGCATTTTCCACAAAACTGCATCCGATCTGACCACAATCCCAAGCGGGTGGCCCTTTGATGGGAGAGTCTTGATGCTCTTGAGCTGCACCCCATGGGCTATGAACCCGGATCCAGCGAGTGCCGTTTGCTGATTGACAGCAAGGCCCAGATTGAAGCCGTGCTGCTCAACCTTGATCGGCTTGAAAACACCGAGGCCATCCGTCGCCAGCTCGTGGCCGTCTACAACCAACTTGAAGGCCTGCATGACCTACGCCGCACCCAGCGCCCCGCGCCAATTGCCGAGCCGGCCCGGCGCTGAGGTCACTCTGCTGGCTCAGTCCCCAGCTCAGGCCCCAGCCCCCTGACTGATCAGTGTGTCCGGCTGGGCCAGGGGGTGCCAGGATGGTCGCAGATCCGCGGCTGGTGATGGCGTCGTTAGTGCGAATCCCCGCCGGGCCTCCGACTCTGGCCACCTTTTTCAAGGTCCTCGGTCCTGCCTACCTGGTGGCCGTCGGTTACATGGACCCGGGCAACTGGGCCACCGATCTGGCAGCTGGATCCAGCAGCGGGTATGCCTTGCTTTGGGTGGTGGCCGTCTCGAGTGCCATGGCGATGGTGCTGCAATCGCTGTGTTGTCGCTTGGGCATTGCCACAGGCATGGACCTGGCCCAGGCCTGTCGTCAGTTACTACCGCCCGCCTTTCATCTGCCCCTCTGGCTGCTGGCGGAGCTAGCGATCGTCGCTTGCGACCTGGCCGAGCTGGTCGGCAGCGCCATTGCCCTGCAGTTGCTCTTTGGGCTGCCCCTGGCCTGGGGCGTCAGCCTCACAGCCGCTGACACCTTGTTGTTGCTTGGGTTGCAACAACAGGGTCTGCGCCGGCTTGAAGCCCTAGTGATCGCCCTGGTGGCCCTGATTGGTGCCTGCTTCTTGGTGGAGCTGGTGTTGCTGAAGCCCGACTGGTTGGCCGTGGCCCATGGCTTTGTGCCTAATCCCCTGGCAATGGGCAATCACCAGCAGCTACTGCTGGCGGCCGGAATCCTCGGAGCCACGGTAATGCCCCACAACCTCTACTTGCATTCCTCCCTGGTGCAGACCCGCCAGTGGCCGGACCATCCCCAGGCGAAACATTGGGCCTTGCGCCTTGCCACCGCCGATATGACGATTGCCCTGTCGATCGCTTTCCTGGTGAATGCGGCGATCTTGGTGTTGGCAGGCGGAGCCTTCCATGGCCGCGGTCTCGTCACGGTCACGGACCTGGGTCAGGCCTATCACCTGCTCACCCCCCTGCTTGGAACCTCCCTGGCGAGCCTGGCCTTCGGCATCGCCCTGCTAGCGGCGGGCCAGAGTTCCACCATCACCGGCACCCTGGCGGGTCAGGTGGTGATGGAAGGCTTCATCGATCTGCGTCTGCCGCTCTGGCAGCGTCGCCTGCTGACCCGGTGCCTAGCCCTGATCCCCGCCCTGGCCACCGTGTTGCTGCTTGGCGAAGGTGCCACCAATCGTCTGCTGGTGCTCTCCCAGGTGGTGCTGAGCCTGCAGCTGCCCTTTGCCGCCGTGCCCCTGGTCTGGTTTTGCGGCCAGGCCAGGGCCATGGGCAACCTGCGCTCGCCCCTGGCCCTGCAGGTGCTCAGCTGGATCTGCATTGGTGTGATTGTCTCGATCAACCTCTCCCTGCTGGTCTCCTTGGCCGGCTCTGTGGCGTTCTAATTTCCGGCCATGAACTTTTCAAGTAACTAGAGCAAACCCGACTGAATTAATAGAATCTAGGGATCTGGCTAAAATGACTACTTGCGGGCACAGTCTCAACGCAAGTAGAAAAACCTTTGTGTAGTATCAGCAAAATAGGACAATGAGACGCCAGATCCATAGCTCCGAGGTCCTAGGCGCGGGATCAAGCGGCCAGCAGCTCAGTGGTGGGTGGATTGGATCGGTAGGACGACATGGGGCTGGTGTGGTGCAAGCGCAATGGTATTAAGTAGAGAAGGAATTGGAGCTAGTTGCTCGGGCGCGATCCGCCTACAAAAGCGCCAACCTGCTTCCAATGGAGACCCTGCTGCGCACGTTTTGAGGGCTTGTGCAGCGCAACCCGGTCAAAGCGCCCCAGTAGACCCACCCTCGAAAACCCGGGTTTCTCCCGGTTCTGATGAGCCCACTGGCCCCAGACTGGCTCTGCCGGCCTGCCTGATCTGGATGAGTCCCAACGCCCTGCCGCCAATCGCCGGCCGTGAAGCCGAGATCCTGGCCTTGGTGCAGCAGAACCATCCCGTGTTTCTGCCCGGCACCACGCTTGATCTCGAGCAGATTCGCTCAGGCTTCGCCTGTGCGCTGCACATGCACCAGCCCACGATCCCGGCCGGCGCTAACGGAGAGTTGATCTCCCATCTCCAGTACATGTTAGAGCATCCCGGCGAGGGCGATAACCACAACGCCGAACCCTTCGCCCAGTGCTACAGGCGCCTAGCCGATCTGCTTCCCCAGCTGATCAGCGAGGGCTGCAATCCGCGGATCATGCTGGATTACTCCGGAAATCTGCTCTGGGGCTTCGAGCAGATGGGCCGCGCCGACATCCTCGAGGCCCTGCGATTTATGGCATGCGATCCGAGCATGCAAGCCCATGTGGAGTGGCTAGGAACGTTCTGGAGCCACGCCGTGGCCCCCTCCACGCCGATTCCCGATCTCAAGCTGCAGATCCTGGCCTGGCAGCAACATTTCGCCGCCCTATTTGGCGATCAGGCCCTGCAGCGGGTGAAGGGCTTTTCGCCGCCGGAGATGCACCTACCCAACCATCCTGACACGCTCTATGAATTCGTGAAGGCCTTGCGGGAGTGTGGCTACAGCTGGCTGCTGGTGCAGGAACACAGCGTGGAAAACCTGGATGGCTCCGGCCTTAGCCACGAACAGAAATACATCCCCAACCAGCTGGTGGCGTGCAGCTCTAAGGGCGACACGGTAACCATCACCGCTCTGATCAAAACCCAGGGCTCTGATACCAAGCTGGTAGGTCAAATGCAGCCCTGCTACGAGGCCCTAAGCCTCGGGCGGATTGCACTGGGCAACAGCAGCGTTCCCGCCCTTGTATCCCAGATCGCCGACGGTGAAAACGGTGGCGTAATGATGAACGAATTTCCCCAAGCCTTCCTCCAGGCCCATCGCAAGGTATCCAGCCAGGGCGGTGGCCCGGACGCCGGCACCGTGGCGATCAACGGCACGGAGTATCTGGAGCTGCTGGGGGCCGCCGGTGTGTCGGCTGAGGTCTACCCCAAGATTCAGGCGGTCCAGCAGCACAAGCTGTGGCAACGCCTAGCTGGCCCCGCCAGCCCCGAATCCGTGCAAGCGGCCATCGACGAGCTCCAAGCGAGCGATCCCACCTTCACGATGGCTGGTGCTTCCTGGACCAACAACCTCAGCTGGGTGGAGGGCTACGCCAACGTGCTGGAGCCGATGAACCGCCTTAGCGCTGCCTTTCACCAGCGTTTCGATGCCCAGGTGGCAGCCGAACCCGCCGTGACCCGCAGCCAGCCTTACCAGGAGGCGCTCCTACAACTGCTGCTGCTGCAAACCAGCTGCTTCCGTTACTGGGGACAGGGCACTTGGACCGATTACGCCACGGAGATCTACAGCCGGGGCGAGGCCGCTCTCTCCTCCTCGATCCTGTAAAACACCCGATCATCGGAGCAGCAGAGATCGGCGTAGTAGTGCTCGAGTACCGCATGGGCCTCGTCGTAGCTGCCAAACACCTGGCCGGCAATGGAATCCTGGCGGCCATCGTCCCGCTGGATCCGGTAGTGGCTGTCCATGCAGCACCTCTGGGTTCTGGACCCCCTAGCTTGCTGCCATGGCGAGCGCTGATCCCTTACCGCCCTGGCGGCCCCTGTTGCGAGGGGCGCGCCAGCAGGAAGGGCGCACGCCCCACGCGCGCTGGTTGCAGCTGGCCAGCGTGGCGGCCGATGGTACGCCGCGGCTGCGCACCCTGGTATTTCGAGGCTGGGCTGGCTGCTGCCTACGGCCGGCTGCCAGTTCCGCCTGCGCGGCGCGGTGCTGTCCCTACCAGCAGAGCTGGAGGTCAACGAGAGGCAACGGCACTGGCAGGGTTTAACCCCTGGGGGCCGGGCTCTTTGGGGCTGGCCGGCGCCGGGCAAACCGCTGGAGGATGAGGCGTTCTTCCCCGCCCAACTCAGCGACCAGTTGGCGATCCCGGCATGCTTTCAGCTGCTGCGCATCGGCATTGCGCAGGTGGAGCTTCTTGAGCTCACCAACCACCCTCACCGCCGTCGCCGCTGGTGCCGCGCGGATGACTGGGCCGAGTTGCGGCTCAATCCCTGACGTATCTCCCCGATCTGGTTCCCCACCTGAACTCGTCTACCCAGACGCCCTACTGATCAACCGGTTCTGGGAATGACAACGGCGTTGTCTAGGGCTACCTTGGCGATTCGGGCCACAATGACAACGATCGCGTCGGTGTTTCCTGGTCTCGACCGATTGATGCCCCAATGACATGGTGGCCGCGTCGGGTTTGGCAAAGGGTGTTTCAGGCCGTTGCGGGACCTGATTGGTCGCCCTGACTCACTGGGATAATTTGCCAAAACCTCCAGAGGCTCCTTTGCTCGAAAACAATCAGAGGCCGCCATGGCTGAACTGGGTCGCTCTGCTGATTTTCCTTTGGACGTCCTGGCAGCTGGCCGGCTACTGGTTCCACCAAGTAAACGGCTGACCGCAGAGCAAACGGGGTTTTGCCCATCTCCCCTGGGTTTGCTTCGGGTTGCTTGCGGCTGGGGATGATGTCTTCAGGCGCCGGCGTTCAGGGATAGGCATTGGGAACAAAAAACTGCTCATAGAAGGGGGGGCGTTTGTAGCCCTTGGCCGGTTTGCGGGGCGACAGTTTCAAGGCGGGAGGTGTCATGTCGTGGAAAGGGATTTTGCTGAGCAGGTGACGAATGCAATTGAGACGGGCCCGGCGCTTGTCATCGGCTTCCACGGTGAACCAGGGGGCCTCGGGGATGTTGGTATGGGAGAACATGTCATCCTTGGCCCGGGAGAAATCCTCCCAGCGATCCCGTGATTCCAGATCCATATCACTTAATTTCCAGCGCCTTGTGCCATCTTCGATCCGGGATTTGAAGCGCGCTTCCTGCTCTGCGTCACTCACCGAAAACCAGTATTTCAACAGCATGATGCCGCTGCGCACCAGCATTCTTTCAAACTCAGGGCAGGATTGCTGGAATTCTTCCAGTTCTGCAGGTGTACAAAATCCCATCACCCGCTCCACCCCAGCGCGGTTGTACCAACTGCGATCAAAAATGACAATTTCACCAGCCGTTGGGAAATGCTCCACGTAACGTTGGAAATACCACTGGGCCCGTTGTTGGTCCGAGGGTTTGCCCAGGGCCACAACCCGGCAGCCGCGGGGATTCATCGGCTCGGTGATGCGTTTGATTGTGCCGCCCTTGCCCGCCGCATCACGGCCTTCAAATACCACAATCAGCCGGAAACCTTCCGCCTTCACCCAGTACTGCATTTTCACTAGTTCCTGCTGGAGTTGCATCAACTCCTTCTCATAAAACTGACGATCCAGTCGCCCTAAACTAGGGAGCGGATCGGGGTAATCCTGCCGCTCGGGATCCTGGGCGTTGGCCAGATCATCCAGCAGAGTCGAAGGGTAATAGCGATCGCTGATCACCGGGCCGGGGGGCCGCTTGGGCTGGGAGCCGTCGTTCTGCTTGCGTTGTTTTTTTCCCATCTCCTCTTCTCCTCTCCGCTCGGGCTTGATGACGCCAGCTCGTTTTAAGCCGGATTCGCGGCCGGCGACCAAGCGGCGCCCAGAGCTTCATTCAGTGGGCCCACCGCGGGGCCAGCGCACCGGGCGTGGGCTCAGCCCTTGCTCTTGCGGGCCCGGGGCCTAAACAGGGCCCGGGCCAGGCGGATTAGGCCGCCAGCGAGGAAAGCCAGGGCGAGCAGCACGGCGCCCACGACGAGCAGCACCCCCAGCAACTGCAGCAGCCCCAGCCCCAGCTTCGAGAGGCCGGCGATCAGGTTGGCAATGGCATTGCTGACCAGTAGCAGGGTGTCCAGGCGCTCTGGCAGCCGCACCAGGCCCAGCAGCAGCCCAACTCCGCCCGCGAGCAGGGCAAAGGCTTCTGCTAGCTGGCGAAGCCGGCCCGGGGGGCGCCTGGGCACGGATCCCTGGCGGCCGACCGAACTGCGGCGGCCTGGACGGACCAGGCTCAGTCGTTTCGGGGCTCGGCTCATGGGCTGATGCTGTGGCCGGCACCGCGCATCCAGCGCTCAAACTCAATCAACACCAGTTCATTAGGGCAATCCACCAAGGAGAGGTCGCCCACGGTGCAATCGCCGTGGCCGCCGTGATGAAGGGAAAGGCGAAAGGTGTCGCCGCTGAGGCCACAGACTTCCGGATCACTGCGCACCACCACATCAAGGGAAGCCCCCAAGCGGGTGACGCGGCGACGCAATTCAGGCCAGCTCATTGGAATGGTCATCGCTCTGGGGCCGGAGGGCAGGGTCGGGCCGATCGGCCCAGGATGACGGAGCCAGGGGCAACCCCGTGGGAGCGGGGGTTTCTGGCTTCGGGCAGGCGGGCCGGGGTAGGCGCCCCTCTGACTCTGGAACGGTGGCCCCAGTGTGGCGATCGCCGCTGAGCCGTCAACGGCGAGTCTCGCCCGGGACTGGCGTTGGGGCGGGCCCCGGGCCTGCAGCACCAGGCGGCCGTGAGGCGTCGCGCTGATCTGGGGGCGAAACGGCGCTGTTGCGGCTGCCCTGGGCCGGCGCAACGCTGCCGGGCTTGGGTGTGGGCATCATCAAAGAGACGGCTCCTGCCAGCCCCAGGGCCGCCACGCCGCAGATCGGTGCCGCCAGGCGCCGTGCCAGGGGCACCCGCTTGCGCAGCTCGCTGCGCCGCAGCGGTTGGGGTGTGGGCGTTTGCAGGGGGAGCTGGAGACGGGGATCTAGGCGCAACTGGTCGAGACAACGCACAAGGTCGGCGAGTTCGGCATCGTCGATATGGAGGGTTAGTGGTGGGGTATCGGGCTGGCTGCTGCGCAGTTCCAGCCGGTGGCGGGGCCCCTCGGGATGGATGGCCACGGGCGAGTCAGCATCACCAAAGACCCTGGGAGCGCCGCTGATCAGGTGGCGGGCGTAGGGGAAGACCACCTGCAGCAGTGCCTCGAGATGCTCCCGCCTGCCCTCCAGTTCCGTATGGCCCGCCAGGGCGAGGCTCCAGCCCGTGAGGATTCCGACCGCCTCGCCACCCTGGCCGGTGGACACATCTGGCAGCCCCTCCACGGTCAGGCGACAGCTGATCTGTTCGTAGCGGAGGCTGAGCTTCATCACGGCGGGCTGCAGGGGGAGGAGGGGTCTTGGCGGATGACGGCATCAAGCGGCGGCGCTGATTCCGGGGGCCAAGGCGGAGTCAGGCTTCTGGATCCAGCAGGCTGGCCTTGAGCCGCTCGACACCGCCGGTGCCGGCACTAAGGGCCAAGCTCAAGATCAGCTGGTGGCAGAGCTGGGGGCCTTCAATCGGATCGAGCAGTTTGCGTACGCCGACGCGTCGCAGGTTCAGCCGTTCCTGGATCAGCTCCTGCAGCCGAGACCGGAACAGGGCCCAGCGCTGCTCGCTTACGGCCTCAGGTTCGGCGGCGGAAAGCAGCTGGCGCAGCATCGGATAGAGCCGCTCGGCCATGGAGGTAAGGATCCGGATCAGGGCATCGGTGTCCTCGACCTGGAGCTGGCCCCGGCGGGTGGTGCGTCGTAAGGGGTTGTGGCAGCGCCGCTTCCACAGTTCGACCCGGTTAGGGAACAAGGATTGGAAGCCCAGTTGCTCACTCATCCAGACCATGGCCTCGCCGCCGTTGAGGTCGAGGGCCTCAGCGCAGAGCAGCATCAGATCGAGCCGTTCCAGGCCCCGCCGGGGCAAGGGGGTGGGACGACTCAAAGCGGGGGAAACGTCAGCCATGGCTGCGATACTGCCAGTGCCCCAGCCAATTCGTCATCTCGGGGGGTCGCTGCCACGACCAGCCCAGGGCATCCGACGACCTTTTCTCCCTCATGTCTGCCATCGATCTGCGCCTGCTGGTGCGGGATGTTCCTGACTTTCCCAAGCCAGGCATTCTTTTCCGCGATCTCACCCCCCTGATGCGCCAGGCCAGTGCCTGGCAGGAAGTGGTGCGTCAATTGGCCGTGATCTGCGATCGCCTGCAGCCGGACCTGATTGTGGGCATTGAATCGCGGGGCTTCATCGTTGGCACGGCCCTAGCCACCGACCGGGGCCTGGGCTTCACGCCCGTACGCAAGCCCGGCAAATTGCCAGGGGAGGTGCACGGCATTGATTACAGCCTCGAATACGGCAGCGATCGGCTGGAGATCCTTGCCGATGGGTTTGAGTCGAGCCCGCGGGTGCTGATCGTGGATGACCTCCTGGCCACCGGTGGCACCGCCAGCGCCTGCTCCCAGCTAGTGCGAAGGGTGGGCGGCGATCTCTGTGGCTTTGCCTTCGTTGCCGAGTTGGCCGATCTGGGTGGCCGTAGCAAGTTGCCCGAAGACGTGCCCGTCGAATCGCTGATCATCTATTCCTAATCGTGGTTCAGGACACCGCGGCACCTCGCTGCCAGCCCCTCAGCCCTGGTTGTCCTGCCAGCTGAGCACCTGGTCGAGTTGCTCCAGGCTGATCAGGCCAAACCTCCAGAGCACCACTGGCAAGGGGGCCTGCTCCAGCTGGGCCTGCTTGAGGCCCAGGCTGATGGAGTTTTCGCTCAAACCCAGCTCTTGGCGCAGATAGCGCACCAGCTCGGTAGGCGGCAGGGCCTGGGGCGAGGTTGTGATCACCATGGCCCCATGCTGCTCAGCGGCGCCAGAGGCGACAAGGGCCATCGGTCATGGCGGCCAGGCTCAGGCGCCGTAGCAGGGGCGAGCCGTTGAGTAGGTCAAGGGCCAGGCGGCGCAGGGGCAGAAGCAGCCGCTGGCGGTTGGAAAACAGCCGCACTAGCAGATCGGTGGCGAGCAAGGTGGCGAGCAAATCGGGCCAGCGTCGCCAGCGATAGGCCGCCGCCAGCCGTTCCGGCGCCAGGCGACCGGCGCTGACCCGGGCGGCCAGATGTTGCAAGCAGGCCACATCGCGCCAGCCCAGGTTGAGCCCCTGGCCCCCAACGGGGTGGCAGCGATGGGCGCTATCTCCTACGAGTACGAGCGGGCCCCGGGCCAGGGGCCAGGCCAGGGCCACGGCCACCGGATAGGCCCGCGGTTGATCCAGCAGGGCTTCCGGTTGCAGCTGGTCGGGTAGGGCGCCGGCCAGCTGGTCGAGGAAGGCGGCAGCATCGAGGCTTTCCAGCTGGCGCAGCCGCCGCGCTGGTGCACTCCAGACCAGCTGGAAGGCATCGCCGCCCAGGGGCAGCACCGCAAAGGGCCCCTCGGGCCGCAGCAGCTCCCAGGCCTGGTCGGCCCTGGCGCCGCCCAGGCGCACCTGCACGGTCAGACAGGCCTGGCCGTAGGTCCGCTCCAGCCAGGCGATGCCAGCGGCCTGTCGGCTGGCGGACTGACTGCCGTCGGCACCCACCACCAACGGCACCGGATCGCCAGCGCCGGGGCTGGGGGCCGGCTGGCCCAACTGCAGGGTCACCAGGGGACTGGCCTGGAGCTGTTGAAGCAACAGCTCCATTAGTGGCCCGTGTTGCAAGATCCAGCCGACGGCTGACTGATCGCCGCCAGAGCCGGCGCCGCTGCCTCCGGAGCCTGGCCCCTTGGCACCTGCGCCTGGGTCAGCTGGAGCCCCCAGTGGACCGAGGCGGCGACGGCGCCCCCGACCAAGGTCAGCAACACTGAAGTGGCTCTGGCGTCCCGTGCCTTGATCCCAGAGTTCCAGACTGCTAAAGGGCACCAGCTGGGGTTTTATGGCCTGCCATAGGCCCAGGCGATCGAGCAGGGCAGCGCTGGAGTGGGTGAGGGCGTAGGCCCGTTGGCGCCGGAGCAGCTGGTTGGCGTCAAGCGGGTCGCAGAGCTGCACCTCCCAGCCCACCTGGGCTAGGGCCAGGGCCGCCAGGCAGCCGGTGGGACCGGCCCCATGCACGCGCGCTTGGCTCATTGGCACTGCCCTTGGTTGGTCATTGGTTGGTGATGGTGGTGCGATCGGATGGCCGTTACCAAGTCGGAATCGCCCATCACTGATGCGAGCCGATCGCTGCGGCCAGAAAAAAACCGCGGCCCAGACGGTACCGCGGTTGTGCTGGATGCAACCACCCCAACGAGCGGCTGAATCATTGATCCAAATATGCGGAACCTTGACCCAGATTTGGAATGAACCAAGGCAGTTCCGCTTTTTGGCTCAGCCGATGCCGAGCAGGCCGCGGGTGAAGGACTCACCGCCCATGGCGAATTCGGTTGCCAGCAGGGCGATGAAGCCGAGCATCGCCATGCGGCCGTTCAGCAGTTCGGCGCGCTCGTGGAAGCCCCAGCTGCTTTCGACGCTGACCACTTCCATGCGGGGTTCGGTTGCGAAGGCGTTGAGACGGCCGCCATCTTCGGTGGTGACGGTGGCGCCGCGGATGACGGCGGAGGCTGAGGCTGTGGAGGTGGCGGTGGCGGTGGCTTGGGCCATGGGGTGTCTCGGTGGGTGTGAGCGAATTGTAACGCAATATTGCGCCGTGTAACGAGTTCAAGACCGATTGGATCGGTCTGGGTCCAGGCGGCGACCTCTGCGCAGCGCCCCGGCCCAGGGCGCAGGCAGGCCAAACCTGTTGCCTTTACTGACTTGCTGCCCGGTTGCCGCCCGCCCAGGGCCCCGACACCGCCCTGGCAAAGACGTTGGCGTTGCCCCTGGTTTGGGGCGTTTGGGGCGAGCCGGATCGCTCAAAAGGCGGTCTTTGGGCTCGCCAGGGCGGCCCTCAGCGCAGGCGCCTGAGGCAAAGCTCCTCAAAGGCGGGTCTCAGCAGGTAGGGGTACTCGCCCACCCAGAGCTTCAGCTGGGGAATCCAGCCATCGCTGAGGGCGCTGATCCGCGAAAAGTCTTTGCGCTCACTCAGCACCAGGCAGCGGATCACCATCCCAGGCCGGATCGGCTTGTGCTTCTTGTTGTAGGGGAAGCGGATCTGGCCCAGGTAGCCGTCCTCGTCTTCCAGTTCCAGGCAAAGCCAGGTGCGCCGGTTCTCCACCAGCTCCAGCCGACCGCTCTTGTCGGTCTGTTCCTGGCGCCCCTCGATCCGTTCGCGAGTAAACAGATCAGCGATGCGGCCCTCAAAGATCGCCGCCGCCGGATAGCGGCGTAGGGCGCTGTTGCGCTGCCCCGCCGCCAAGATCGGCCCCCAAAGCAGATAAAAGAAAAAGATGAAGCCCACCACCATGAACACCCCGCCCCATTGGGTGGAGAACTGGCTCTGGCTGACCAGCAATGACAGCACCCCGCCGATCACGGCAATCAGCACCCGTTGCAGCACCTGTTGGGGGCTGCCACTGCTGGAGTTGAACTGGGGTCCGGTAGCGATCGCCGGGATCAGGCGCGACAGTTCGCCATCTTTCAGGGGTAGAAGCATGGCTCCTCGCTCAGGCCCCCATGCTGACGCCGTTCACAGCAGCCGCTCCAGTCCGTACACCAGGCCGCTGAGCTGGCGCACCCGGCGCAGTGTCAGCAATACCCCGGGCATGTAGGCGGAACGGTCGATCGTGTCGTGACGCAGGGTGTAGGTCTCCCCTTCGGAGCCAAACATCACCTCCTGGTGGGCCACCAGCCCCGGCAGTCGGATCGAATGGAGCCGCAGGCCGCTCGGACGCTGGCCGCCGCGGCAGCCGGCCAGGGTTTCGTGTTCCTCCACCTGCAATCGGTTGAAGTCTTTGCCGAGCTCTTCGATCAATTCGGCAGTCTTAATGCAGGTGCCACTTGGGGCATCGGCCTTGCGGTTGTGGTGCAGCTCGGTCAATTCGGCGAAGTCGTAGAAGCGGGCTGCAGCCGCGGCGGCCTGTTGCAGCAACACCATGCCCACGGAGAAATTGGGGATCACCGCCCCGCCCATGGAGGCTTTCTCGGCAAATACGGCCAAGTCGGCTAGTTGCCGGGGCGAGAGGCCGGTGGTGCCGATCACCGGATGGACCCCGTAGGCGATGGCGGCGCGGGTGTGTTCATAGACAACGCTGGGATGGGTGAAATCGACCAGCACCGCCCCGCCCCCCGGTCCCGCCTGACGTACGGCCTGGCTACTGGCGCAGAGGGCCCCTTCGAAGTCGGCGGTGATCGCCACCTCCAGCTCACCGAGGCCTAGCTCGAGACCCACATCCTCCCCCTCCTTGCCGGGAGTGGTGTCGATGGCCGCCACCAGGGTCGTATCTGGGGCCGCCAGCACGGCCTTGATCACTTCGGCCCCCATGCGGCCAAGGGCACCCGCCACCACAACCGGAATCGGCAAACGAGCTGCGGCGCTCAGGCCAACGGCCGGCTCGAGACCGGACACGCTCAACTCGGGGGGGGCGCTGGACATGGCTGGGGGCGCGCGGCTCAGGCGCCGAGCCTATGGGGTCAGCCAGCCCCATAAGACGCAGGCAGGCAGGGATGGTTTAAGGAGGCCATCAAGATCCACGCCATCAATCTGGGCGGAGTTCATGTGGCGTTCTGCATAGCGGCGAAACACCTTGGAGCGAAGGAACAGGGCAAACAGGTCCCCGTCGATGTGCTGCTCGCCACCATGCGGGCCATAGTCGCCGGCGCTTCGGGGAGCTTCAGGCCGCGTTGATAGGCACGATCAGCTGCGGTAAGGGCTTCAAAAATGTCGGCGATCGCCATCACCCCGGCCAGCAACCCCCTCTGCTCCGCCTTCAGGACGCGGCGATAGCCACGGCCATCGAGGCTCTCGTGGTGGGCGCCCTTGATCTCCGGCACCGCCGCCAGCTGGCGCGGAAACGGCAGGGCCGGCTGGAACAGGCCAGCCCCAGCGCTGGCGGCTGAGGCAGCGATCGATTCGCTTAGCAGGCGGCTCAGCAACATTCGCTTCACCGCCGAGGGAGGCCGAAATCGCCGGAAAATGTCCAGTCGTGCGCCGCATCCCATTGAGGGTCATTGAGAGGTCGTTCACCTCCCGAACCATGGAGCGCACTCCCAAGCCAAGGAGCGCAGACGGGGCCCCGCCTCGAATGGGAAGCCACCCATGGCGCTGGCGTCAGCGGCGAGGCGTTTGAGATCCCGCGACAGGCGCCCGGCCAGCTTCTGTAACACCAGGATGCTGAGCGGCACTAGCAAGGTCGACAGAAACATTGGCCACCTCTGTTGGCGGGCTTCGACCAGCAGATCGGGCTCCGGCACGGCCACGGCCAGATAGGGCGGTTGGCCAGGCAAGGCGAGCGCAAGGGCACAGCGGTTTGATACCAGCTCTGGCCCTGGCGAGGAGGGTCTCGACGCTTCAAAAGGCTCCTGCCGGCTGGGGTTGGCCTGACGCTGCAGCGGAGGTCCTCGAGAGCAGCAGTATTTCGCTGTGGAGGTTGGCGACAAACAGGGCTGAGAGATTCGGGGCCTAGGCCAGCATTTCGATCAGGGCTGGCAGCTGAGCGGTGGCCGCCGCGATGTCAGCGGAAGGAGCCAGGTTCCTGAGCCGATCGAGCTGGGTCGTCGTGAGGGCCAGGTTGAGGGCCGGGCGAGGGCCAGGTTCATGGTTGGCTTCCAGCTCGCCGGCCCAGGTAGACAGCAAGCGCTCGTTGGCGCCGCTGATCAGCCGTTTGGCGTGGTCGCTGAAAATCAGGGAGCGCAGCGCGCCGCTGCCCAGGATCAGGGGCAGGGTCACCGGCGTGAGCTGGTGGGTGGCCCGGGGGTGCGGGTCCGTAACGCTCTGACGCAAGGGGCCACATATCGCCATGGTGGTTCGTAGGCTGCTTCACATTGCTCAATCCGCCCAGATGTTCACGCAGGTCCGCTCCGCCAGCCGCCGGGTCAGCCCCCAAGCCGTGAACGGGCGTGCCGTGATGAAGGCGGTCTACGTGGTGCTGGAACCCCAGTACCAAAACGCCCTCACCCAGGCTGTCACCTCGCTCAACGACCAAAACGGCCCTCTAGCAATCGAACTGAGCGGTTACCTGATCGAGGAATTGCGCCAGAGCGAAAACTACGCCTCATTTTGTTCGGATGTGGCGGAGGCCGATGTCTTCATCGCTTCGCTGATCTTTATTGAGGATCTGGCCCAGAAGGTGGTCGAAGCGGTAGCTCCCCACCGGGACCGGCTTAAGGCCGTGGTGGTGTTCCCCTCGATGCCCGAGGTGATGCGCCTCAACAAACTGGGGACCTTCTCGATGGCCCAGCTGGGCCAGAGCAAGAGCGCCATTGCCAGCTTCATGAAAAAGCGCAAGGAGGCTGGCGGCGCCGGCTTCCAAGACGCCATGCTCAAGCTGCTCAATACCTTGCCAACGGTATTGAAATATCTGCCGGTGGAGAAGGCCCAGGATGCCCGCTCCTTCATGCTCAGTTTTCAGTACTGGCTCGGTGGCACTCCCGACAATCTGCGCAACTTCCTGTTGATGTTGGCGGATAAATATGTGTTTCCCCGTGGCGAATCTGATCGACCAGAGCTCACCATTGCTGAGCCGGTAGTCTTCCCAGACTTGGGCATCTGGCATCCCTTAGCCCCAGGCATGTTCGAGGACCTCAAGGAATATCTCAACTGGACCGCCAGCCGCAGCGACCTCAGCGAAAAGGCCCGCAACGGCCCGGTCATCGGCCTGGTGTTGCAGCGCAGCCACATCGTTACCGGCGACGAGGCCCACTATGTGGCTGTGATCCAGGAGCTGGAATATCGCGGCGCCACCGTGATTCCAGTGTTTTGCGGTGGCCTTGATTTCACCAAGCCGGTCAATGCTTTCTTCCGCGATCCACTCAATCCGGATCTGGCCCTGGTTGATGGGGTGGTCAGTCTCACCGGCTTCGCCCTAGTCGGCGGCCCGGCCCGCCAGGACCATCCCAAGGCGATTGAGGTGCTCAAGAGCCTCAATCGGCCTTACATGGTGGCCCTACCCCTGGTGTTCCAGACCACCCAGGAGTGGGAAGAGAGCGATCTGGGCTTGCACCCTGTTCAGGTGGCCCTGCAGATCGCCATCCCCGAACTCGATGGCGCCATTGAACCGATCGTGCTCTCAGGCCGCGATGATGCCACCGGCAAGGCCCACACCCTCCAAGACCGGGTTGAGGCGATTGCCGAGCGGGCGATCCGCTGGGCTTCGCTGCGGATTAAGCCCCGCGCCGAGAAAAAGCTAGCGATCACGGTGTTCAGCTTCCCTCCTGACAAGGGCAACGTCGGCACCGCCGCCTACCTCGATGTCTTCGGCTCGATCCATCGGGTGCTCGAAGAAATGAAGACCAAGGGCTATGACGTGCAAGCGATGCCAGCCAGTCCCAAGGCCCTAATGGAGGCCGTCTTGACCGATCCAGAGGCCCTTGTCGGTTCGCCCGAGCTAGCGATCGCCCATCGCATGAGCGTTGAGGAGTACGAACGCCTCACCCCCTATTCCCAGCGGCTTGAGGAGAACTGGGGCAAACCGCCCGGCAACCTCAACTCCGATGGCACCAATCTGCTGATCTACGGCCGTCATTTCGGCAATGTGTTTGTGGGCGTGCAGCCCACCTTTGGCTACGAGGGCGATCCGATGCGCCTGCTCTATTCACGCAGCGCCAGCCCGCACCACGGCTTTGCCGCTTACTACACCTACCTCGAAAAGGTCTGGAAGGCCGATGCGGTGTTGCACTTCGGCACCCATGGCTCGCTCGAATTCATGCCCGGCAAGCAGATGGGCATGAGCGAAACCTGCTACCCCGATTCGCTGATCGGTGCCTTGCCCAATCTCTATTACTACGCAGCCAATAATCCATCGGAAGCCACAATTGCCAAGCGCCGCGGCTACGCCTCGACGATCAGTTACTTAACGCCGCCAGCTGAAAATGCCGGTCTTTATAAGGGCCTCAAAGAGCTAGGTGAACTGGTGGGCTCCTACCAACAATTGCGCGAAAGCTCCCGAGGTGTGCAAATTGTCAATGCCATTGTCGAAACGGCTCGCCAGTGCAACCTCGACAAGGACATCGAATTTCCTGATCTTGATGCTTCGCAATTAGATCTAGTCGGCCGTGATGGCGTTGTCGGCGCGGTCTATCGCCAGTTGATGGAGATTGAGAGCCGCCTGCTGCCCTGCGGACTACACACGATTGGCAAGCCGCCCACTGCCGAGGAGGCGATCGCCACCTTGGTCAGCATTGCGGCCCTCGAGCGCAGCGATGAAGGCCTGCGTTCCATGCCGGCCCTGCTGGCCGAGAGTCTGGGCCGCTCCATTGATGAGATCTACCGCGGCAACGACAAGGGCGTGCTAGCCGATGTGGAGCTCAACCGCACGATCACCGAAACCTCCAGGGCCGCCGTGGGCGCCATGGTCCGCCAAGTCACCGGTGCGGATGGCCGGGTCAGCCTGCGCCAGAACTTTGGCTGGTTCTTTGCCCTGCTAGAGCGCTTCGGGGTGCAATTCCCCAGTCCCTGGTTGTCGGCCTGTAAATCTGCTGGATTTGCCACGGTCGACCAGGCCGAACTCGACAAGCTCTTCGCCTATCTGAGCTTCTGCCTGCAGCAGATCTGCGCCGACATGGAAATGGAGAGCCTGCTACGGGCCCTCGATGGAGAATACGTGCTGCCCGGTCCCGGTGGGGATCCGATCCGCAATCCTGGTGTGCTGCCCAGTGGCAAGAATATCCATGCCCTTGATCCCCAGGCGATCCCCACCCGGGCTGCGATTGCGGCGGCCAAGATAGTGGTGGATCGGCTGATTGAGCGCCAGAAGGCCGAACAGGGCACCTGGCCGGAAACGATCGCCTGCGTGCTCTGGGGCACCGATAACATCAAAACCTACGGGGAATCGCTCGCCCAGATCCTCTGGTTCATCGGCGTGCGTCCCGTTCCCGATTCGCTCGGCCGTGTCAACAAATTGGAGCTGATCACGCTCGAAGAGCTGGGCCGGCCCCGCATTGATGTGGTGGTGAATTGCTCGGGCGTGTTCCGGGACCTGTTCATCAACCAGATGGCCCTGATTGACCAGGGGGTGAAGATGGCCGCCGAAGCCGATGAGCCGCTGGCCATGAACTTCGTGCGTCGCCATGCCCAAGAGCAGGCCGCTGCCCAGGGCATTTCCCTGCGGGATGCGGCCACGCGCGTGTTCTCCAATGCCAGCGGCAGCTACTCCTCAAATGTCAATCTGGCTGTTGAGAACAGCACCTGGGAAGAGGAGCATGAATTGCAGGAAATGTATCTGTCCCGCAAGACCTTCGCTTTCAACGCCGACAATCCTGGCGAGATGAACCAAAATCGCCAAGTGTTCGAATCGGCGATGAAAACAGCTGATGTCACCTTCCAGAACCTCGATTCCGCCGAAATATCGCTCACCGATGTGAGTCACTACTTCGATTCTGATCCAACCAAGCTGATCGCCGGCCTGCGCGACGACGGCAAGGCACCCACCAGTTATATCGCTGACACCACCACAGCCAACGCCCAGGTGCGCTCCCTCAGTGAAACGATCCGGCTTGATTCCCGCACCAAGTTGTTGAATCCCAAGTGGTATGAAGGCATGCTCGATTCCGGCTATGAAGGCGTGAGAGAAGTGGCCAAACGGCTCAACTTCACCCTGGGCTGGAGTGCCACTAGTGGCGCTGTTGATAACTTCGTTTACGAAGAGGCCAATGACACCTTCATCAACGATTCAGAGATGCGCAAGCGTCTGCTTGAGCTCAACCCCCACAGCTTCCGCCGCATTGTAGGTACCCTTCTTGAAGTGAATGGTCGCGGTTACTGGGAAACCAGCGATGAGAACATCGCCCAGCTGCAGGAGATCTATCAAGAGATTGAGGATCGCATCGAGGGTGTCAGCAATCCCCGGGCCTAGATGGCGTCCCCTAGCGACTTAGCCACGCCGATGCTGGCGGTGGCGGTGATCACCGCCACCGCCCAACTATTCGGAACCCTGGCCCAACGTTGTCACCAGCCCCGGGTAGTCGGCGAAATCGTCGGTGGCATCGTCCTGGGTCCCAGCTTGCTCGGTGTCCTGGCGCCGGCCCTGGAAAGCCAGCTTTTCTCCGCCCCGGTGCGCAGCCAGCTCAACCTGCTCGGGCAGTTGGGACTTGTTCTGTTCATGTTCCTGGTGGGGCTAGAGCTCAACCTCGGCCTATTGCGGAGCCGCCTACCCCTGGCCAGCCGCATCACTACCGCAGGGCTGGTCTTGCCCCTCAGCCTGGGGGTGGCTCTAGCGGGCCTATTTGAAATTTGGCTACCGGAGTTGCTGCCTGGCCACCGCCTGCTCTCGGGCGCCCTGTTTATGGGCACGGCCATGGCGATCACCGCCTTCCCAGTGTTGGCGCGCATCCTGCGCGACCGCGGCCTCCATAACCAGCCTCTCGGTGCCCTGGCGATCACCACCGCCGCGATTGACGACGCCCTCGGCTGGATCCTGCTGGCCGCCGTGGTTGCCCTGGCCCGATCCGCCTCAGCCTGGGGAGCCCTGGGCTCCCTGCTCGGCACGGCCGCCTGGGCGCTGGTGGTGTTGGTCGGCACCCGACCGCTACGCAACCTGCTGGAGCAGCACTACAAGCGGGGCCGGGACCTGGGACCGCTGTTGCAATCGGCCCTTTTTAGCGGCGCCCTCCTCAGTGCTGTGGTCACGGAGTGGCTGGGCGTCCATCTGATTTTTGGCGCCTTCCTCTGGGGCCTGGCCATGCCCCGCTACGGACCATTCCGCCGGCGCCTGGAGTTGCAATTGGAAACGGTGGTGTTGAGGCTGCTGTTGCCCCTGTTCTTTGCGATCAGTGGCCTCAGTACTCGCATCGGCAGCCTTAACACCCCCTCCCTCTGGCTGGCCTTACTGGTGGTCTTGGTGGTGGCCATCAGCGGCAAGTTCCTCGGCACCTGGGCCGTGGCTCGCCTCAGTGGCGTTGAAAGCCGCGAGGCTCAGGCCCTGGGCTGGTTGATGAACACCCGCGGCCTCACCGAACTGGTGATCCTCAATGTCGGCCTGGCCCAAGGGGTGATCAGCACTGAACTATTCACGATCGGCGTCTTGATGGCCCTTGTCACCACAGTAATGACCGGACCGCTGCTGGGTCGACTGGGCTACGGGATCGTGCAGCGGCCCGTCGCAGGCGCGGCGCTTCGCGCTGAGCCCTGAGGCTTGCGAATCCCCTAGGGCTCTTGAACTACTGCCCTAAACCCTTGCGGCAGGCCGGTAAGCCGACTGTTCCGCCGGTGGTTGGGGCTAGGGACGGCGCCAGAGGGCATCGGCCATGCGGGCGGTCTGAACGATTGGCCCGACGTCGTGGACGCGCACAATGTCAGCGCCGGCACTGATCGCCTGGCAGACCACAGCAGCGGTGCCCCAGAGCCGGGCCCGGGGCCGGGGTTCGGCCAGCACGGCGCCGATGAAGCGCTTGCGCGAGGGTCCCACCAGTAGGGGGTGGCCCTGGGCCCGCAGGCGAGCAAGGCCATGGAGCAAGGCCAGGCATTGGACCTCAGTTTTGGCAAAACCCAGGCCCGGATCCCAGATCAACTGGCTCGGGGCCACGCCGGCAGCTCGGGCCTGTCCGCTGGCATCCTCCAGCTCGGTGATCACGTCATCGACCAGGTCGCCGTAGGCCGTGAGCCCGTCCATGCTGCGGCTGTCGCCACGGCTGTGCATCAACACCAGCGGGCAGCCCCAGCGGGCAGCGACGGCGAGGAGTTCGGGATCCTGGCGGCCGCCGCTGACATCGTTGATCCAGTCGGCACCGGCTTCCAGGGCGGCTGCCGCCACGGGGGCCCGGAAGGTGTCAATCGAGAGCAGCACCTGGGGCAGGGCCGAACGAATCCGCACCAGGGCCGGCAATAACCGGGCCAGTTCGGCCTCGGCGCCAATGGCTTCGGCGCCGGGCCGGGTGCTTTGGGCGCCGAGATCGAGCACTGAGGCGCCCTGGGACACCATGCGCTGGGCCGCCCTCAGGGCCTGGTCTGCCCCGTTGATACGTCCGCCATCACTGAAGGAATCTGGGGTGAGGTTGATCACCCCCATCACATGGGTGCGGCCGCCGAAGACCAATCCTTGCCGTTCTGCCAGCGCGATTGCCATCCCGAGGGGCGCTCCTAGGCGGCCACGGCCACCTGGTAGTTGGCGATCCGGGCAAAGCCCACCGGATCGAGGGCGGCGCCGCCCACTAGGACGCCATTGATGTCCGACTGGGCCATCAACTGGTCGATGTTGTCGGCCTTGACCGAGCCGCCGTATTGCACCACGACCTCGGGATACCCCACCCAGCTGCGGATCAGGCCACAGATGCGGTTGGCTTCGGCGGCGCCACAGGTTTTGCCGGTGCCGATCGCCCAAATCGGTTCATAGGCCACCACCAGCCGGGCCGGGTCGAGGCCGTCGATGCCCTGCTCGACCTGGCGACGGATCACCCGCTCCGCCTCCCCCCCTTCCCGTTGTGAATCGCTTTCGCCCACACACAGGATCGGCATTAGACCTGCTTTTTGGGCGGTGCGGGCGCGCAGGTTGATTTGCTCGTCGGTTTCGCTGTAGTACTTGCGAGGTTCGCTGTGGCCCACGATTGCGTGGGTGACGCCGTGCTCAAGCAGCATCGTCGCCGAGATCATGCCGGTGTAAGCGCCGGACTGGTCCCAGTGGACGTTCTGGCCGCCGATCTTGATACCACTGCCGGCCAAGGCCTTGGCCAGGGTGGCAATCGCCGTGAAAGGCGGCGCCAACAACACGTCCCGATCGCTTGGCAAGGCGGCGACTAGGGGAAGGAAGGCGTCGGCGAAGGCCTGGGCCTCAGCGCAGGTCATATGCATTTTCCAGTTGCCTGCGATCACCGACTTGCCCACAGCCATCCCGAGTGATGAAATCCCAACCTAAGGGCTCATCGGCAACGGCCCCCTGCCGTCGGTTGAATGCAGCGCCTAGCCAAGGCGAGCGCAACCCAGCCAGGCTTCTAGGTCTTTCTAAGCAAAGTTCCTGAAGCTCACTGCAGCAAACCAATTCAGCGGCGGGCCTGAAAGGGAGGCACCTCCAGCTCCTGGCCGGCCAGGTTGACCCGGTCACCCGGTTGCAATTTGCGGCCCCGCCGTTGCTCCAGGCTGCCGTTGACGCGCACGTCACCGCGCTGAATCCGGAATTTGGCCTCGCCGCCCGTCCCGACCAGGCCCTGCCATTTGAGGAACTGATCGAGGCGTAGCTCGGTGAGCTCAAGATCCAAGCGCTCAGCAGGGTGGAGCTGCGTGGGGGTGGGTTCCGGGTTCGGTTCAGAGATCGGTTCAGGGGCCCTGGGCTCTGAGCCTGCGGGGCTCAAGGGACCGGCTGCGGCAGTGTTGATGTCCTTAGTGCTCTCCCCGTTGGGACCTAGGGCGGAGGGAAGGGACAAAACAACGCTGATAGCTTGCCCCGATGCTCGCACCTTCCCCGGCCGGCTTCCGGCGCCTTCTGCCGCTGCTGAAGCCCTATCAACGCCAGCTCTGGGCCGGTGGGGCCTGCATGGTGGTGTTTGTCGCCTGCTGGCCCCTGCTGGCCTGGCTAGCGGGCCAGCTAATCCCGGCGATCGGTTCTGGCGACGTAGCCAAGGTGCTGCAGGTGGTGGGTCTGGCCCTAGCGGTATTCATGCTGCAGAAAATCGCCCAATTCGGTCAGGACACCCTGCTGGCCGGCCCGGCGTTGCAGGTGAGCCAGGACCTGCGCCGCCAGCTGTTTGCCCGCCTGCAACGGCTCGAATTCGGGGCGCTGGAAAAACTCTCGGCTGGGGATCTCACCTACCGGCTCACCGAAGACGCTGACCGCGTTGGCGAGGTGATCTACAAAACAATCCAAGACAGCATCCCCTGCCTGCTCCAACTGGTGGCCGTGTTCGGCTACATGGTCTGGCTCGACTGGCGCCTTTCACTTGGAACGATGGTGCTCGCCCCCCTTGTGGCGGTACTGGTAAGCCTGTTTGGGACCCGGGTGATGGGCGCCGCAGAACGCAGCCAGAAGCAGGTGAGCGAGCTGGCGTCGCTACTGGGTGAAGCGATTGGCGGCCTACCCCTGGTCCGGGCCTTTGCCGCCGAGCCCTGGCTGCAGGCCCGCTTTGAAACCGAAATCGACCTGCACCGCCAGGCCCGTTTCCGTACCCAGCGTTTGCTGGCCCTGCAGTATCCAGTGGTGGGGTTCCTGGAGGCGGCGGGGATCCTGGCGGTGTTGCTGATGGGGGCGGCCCGAATCCAGAGCCATGACCTCAGTTCGGCGGGCTTCAGCAGCTATGTGGCAGCTCTGTTGATGCTGATTGATCCGATCTCCCATCTCACCACCAACTTCAACGAGTTCCAGCAGGGTCAGGCCTCCCTGCGGCGTCTGCGGGCGATTGAGGCCGAGCCGATCGAACCGCCGGACCGCCCCGGGGCCAGCCCCTTGGGGGTTGTGAAAGGGGAGCTGGTGCTCGAAGGAGTGGTCTACGGCTACGACCCGCAGCAACCGGTATTGCACGGGATCAGCCTGCGGATTCAGCCCGGCCAGGTCGTGGCCCTAGTAGGCCCTTCCGGGGCGGGCAAAAGCACCTTGTTTTCCCTGCTGCTGCGCTTCAACATCGCCCAGCAGGGCCGGGTGTTGCTTGATGGCCAGGATCTAGTCGACCTGCGGGCCGCCGAATTGCGCCGGGCGATCGCCCTGGTGCCCCAGCAGAGCAATGTCTTCTCCGGCACAGTGGCCGAGGCGATCTCCTTCGGTCGGGAGGTGAGCCCCGAGCAGATCCGCCGGGCGGCGCGGCTCGCCAACGCAGCCGACTTTATTGAGGCCTTACCGGACGGATACCAGGCCCGGGTAGAGGAACGGGGCAGCAACTTCTCTGGCGGCCAGCTGCAGCGGCTGGCGATTGCCCGGGCCGTGCTCGGCGATCCGGCTGTATTGCTGCTCGATGAGGCCACCAGCGCCCTTGATGCCGAATCCGAGCAGGCCGTGCAGCAGGGCCTGGAGCAGGCCATGGCCGGACGCACAGTCTTGGTAATCGCCCACCGCCTAGCCACGGTCCAGGAGGCGGATCGGATCCTGGTGCTCGATGCTGGTCGTTTGATCGACCAGGGCAACCACGACCAGCTGATCGGCAGGCCAGGCCGTTATAGAGACCTGTGCGAACGCCAGTTAATCCGTGGCGGCGGGCTTGCTTGATTAGCCTGCGCCGCCCCTGCGAGTGGCGCTGCCGCAGGAGAGGGGGCGACCTAGCTTGGTCAGAAGCCCTCAAGCCACCTGAGCCATGCCCCAGTGGGAGTACCGCGTCATCCATATCAACTTGGACAGCGGCCAGCCCCCCCAGTCCCCGGATCCCCAAGTGGCGAGTGAGCGCCTTGGGGGAGTGCTTAGTCCCGAGTTCATTGCCCGGGAGTTTCCCGAGCTCTATAAGGCTGCGCCCCTGCCCCGCCATCCGGCAGAACAGCTGCAATATTTTTTGAATTTGCTCGGCAAGGACTGCTGGGAGTTGGTCGAGACCGGACAGGTGGGCCCGCTGTTGATGTTTTTCTTTAAACGCCCAGTCGGGGAATCCGCCCAGGCAGCTGGACTGGCGCCCCTGCCCAAAGGTCCAGATAGTCCCTAATCTGGGACGCCTGCTAATCGCTACGCGTGACCGAAGAGACCCAACAGCCGATCCTCACCTTTGAGGGCAAGCGCTACGACCTCAATACCCTGCCAGAAGAGTTGAAAGAGCTAGTGCGGGGCATGCAGGTGGCCGACGCCCAACTGCGCCTGCACGAAGACACCCTCAAGGTGCTTGCCGTCGGTCGTCAGACCATGGCGATGCAGCTGAACGAGCGCCTACAGACGATCGAAGCCCTACCGGACTGATCGCTGCGACCTGGTCTGGAGGAGCCAGAGGGGTCAGCTGAACCAAGCGGGTTCTGCTGGAACCAGGACATGTTGTTTACTTTTCAGGTCTGGCGCTCAGGCGCCAGACCTTTTTCGTTAAAGACCCCCTCAAACAACACCGAACTGAGGTATCTCTCGCCGGAATCGGGCAAGACCACCACAATCGTGCTGCCGGCAAAGGCCGGCTCCTGGGCCAGCCGCACCGCCGCCACCGTGGCGGCGCCACAGCTGATCCCGGCCAGGATGCCCTCTTCGCGCATCAGGCGCCGGGCCATGCTCACAGCCTCCTCATCGCTGACTCGCTCGACCCGATCCACTAGCGCCACCTCCAAATTTCCGGGCACAAAGCCAGCGCCGATACCCTGAATCTTGTGGGGGCCAGGCTGAAGCGTTTCGCCCGCCATCAGCTGGCTGATCACCGGGCTGGTTCTCGGTTCCACGGCCACCGACACCAAGGGCTTACCCAGGGTCTGCTTGATGTACCGGCTCACGCCGGTGATTGTGCCGCCGGTCCCGACTCCAGCCACCAGCACGTCCACCTCGCCATCAGTATCGGCCCAGATTTCCGGCCCGGTCGTGTCGTGGTGGATCTGGGGATTGGCCGGATTGACAAATTGCTGCAGCAGTACATAGCGATCCGGCGCCGAGGCCGCAATCTCCTTGGCCCGATTCACCGCCCCGGTCATGCCCAAGCGGCCCTCAGTGAGTTCGAGCTTGGCTCCGTAGGCGGTGAGTAACTTGCGCCGCTCCAAACTCATGGTTTCTGGCATGGTCAAGGTGAGCGGGATCCCTTTCGAGGCCGCCACAAAGGCCAGGGCAATGCCGGTGTTGCCGCTGGTCGGCTCGATCAGTTCCTTGCCAGGGCCCAGAAGCCCGTCTTTCTCAGCCTGGGCAATCATGGCGGCGCCGATGCGGCACTTGACCGAATAGGCCGGATTGCGCCCTTCGATCTTGGCCAGCACCCTGGCCCCAGCAGTACCAACGACCCGGTTGAGTTGCACCAGAGGCGTGCGGCCAATGGTGAGGCTGTTATCGCTGAAAATCGCGGCCATGCAACGAATGCCAGGGGTGCGGAAGTTCCTGGCACCCTAGGGACCCTGTTGCCCCCTGGCCAGGACCTGCTGCAGTGGCTGGAGCCCGCCGATCGCATCGGCAAGTGCCACTCCCAGGGACCCTCCAAGGGACACCAACAATGCTATTGCTGGCATCAATGCGCTGACCATTCTATTGCCATTGCTATTGTCATTATCATTATCATTGTTATTGGCATTGGCATTGGCATTGCTAGTGTTAGTGAGAGCTGTTTCGCTGCGGGCAGGTTTGCCGTTACGGGCGAGGCGGCAGCCAGATAAGCGCTCAGAAAGAGCAGGCCAGTGATGCTGCTGCGGGTCGCCGGATTCAGTCCGTTAATTCGCGCTTGGTTGGCCACGAAGCATCCCTGCACCCCCAGCATTGCCAGGGCCGACACCCCATAAATCGCCCGCCAAACCCAAAGCTAGGCAAGCAAACCACTGACGCTGCGCGACAGCAGGATGCCGCTGAAGCCGCTCAGAACAATTCCGAGCATCCTTCCCCGGCTGGATGCCGGAGTGAAGGCTGTGAGGAAGGCCGGCAGCAGTGACGGGATCATGGCCACCAGTCCCGGTCCAAACCAGCTGAAGATCAATACAGCAAAATTTGGTGCCAGCAGCACTCCCCCGCAGGCCAGGGCCCTGGCCAACACGATCCACATTTGGCGCCGCTCAGTGCCATCCCCGAGCGGCAGTAGAAACAGAAAAACCAACACCATGCCCAGCTGGCTGGCCATCGGCCCTAGCAGCACCGAGCCCGGAGCCAGCTGGAACGTGGTCTCGACCGCAGGCAATAACGACTGGGCATAGAAGGGATTCGTCACGCTTATGCCTAGCGCCAGGGCCATCAACCCCAGTGGCGCCAGTCCTGGCGTTGGGGAGCGGAAGCGGGATTGGCGGCTGGCTTGGTTGGGGGGCGCGCCAAGTGTATAAACCACCGCGCAGGGGCTTGATCGAAGCTGCTCGCTGATGCCGAGCTGGTCGCACCACTGGGCCAAGGGGATGCCCCAGCCGGCTCAGCCACCTCGACCTGCTGCTCAGCCGCCTGCGCCACGAACGGCTGCGGGGTGCACAATTGCAGCTATTGGTCGTCGTCGCTTAATTGCTCGAGGCCCTTGGCACGAGAAATCGTATCCAAGCCTTCCTGCGTTAACAGGCTGGCAAAGGCTTGTACCAGGCTGCTTGCGGGCAGCGCCAGCAGTTCATCAAACGAGGGCCAATGGACCCAGTAGCGCTCGCTCACTAGGGCCTCAATTGCGGACTGCTGCCGCAGCCCGCTCCGGGCCATCACCGCAAGGGACTGGCGTAGCTGTGGTTGAGGACTGCCCTGGCAGTCGGGACCCGATCGGGCTTTTCGATTAGCTCGCGAAGCGCCAGCAGAGTGGCTTCCAGGAAGGGCTGCTGGGCTGCGCCAAAGGCACTGGCCGGCTACGCCATGGAGCTGCCGGCCCGCAGGGCCTCGACGAAAAGATCGGGAGTGTTAAGCATCAGGTCTCCTCGTTGGTGTCGAGAGAAAACAGCCAGCAACCGGGGACATCCGGCGATGGATCAAACCAATACTGCCGAACCAATGTGATGAAGATGGAATTAGGAAGATGGAGCGAGGAACGCGATCAGCAGGGAACCCAAAAGCCGCCAGCATTTGCTCTAAATTGGCTCGAAGGGCACCTGTTAGTCTACGAGTAAGAACTGGCATAGGGCTCCAGGTCTGCTAGCTCAAGCACTCCATCACGATTGAGGTCAAGGCAGTCGAAGAAACCACCCGCCGCCAGGGCGACAAAGCCCTCAGCCTGATCACGCAGGATGTTAAAAGCTGAGATGATGGGGGTATGGGATTGCACAAGTTCCAGTTCATCCACCATTGCGTCGTGGTTGAGATCGCGGCGGTCAGTTTCGTGCTGATAGGTGGCAATCAATAAGTCCAGCATGTTGGCAAAGGGCGTGGTGAGGTTCTGCCAGCGGGCCGCCAAAATCTTGGCCACCGGCCGAAAATCAAATTCCATGCTGATCTTGACTTCGCCGATCACGTCGTAGAAAAGAAACAACTGGCCTTAGCAGCGCTGGAGCTCAGGATCCATTTGATCGCTTCAGTTAATCCAAGCTAGGTGCAGGTTAGAAAGAAAGCAGGGGAACCGCCGCTGGGTGCGGTGATCCTGGCCTATGAGCTTGCGGCAAGGAGCGCTGTCCAGTCGCGATAGCTACTTCAAGACCTGACAAATGCTGGCCTGATCGCGCCGAACCGGACTGGTGAGGCAAAGGTATCGAAATGACTCAGCAGGAGATTGATGTGCGAATTTGCCCTAGAAAAGACTTAGGGTAAATTAGCTTGCAAAATCCTAGCCGCCCAGCCTGTCGAGGATCTTAAAGCACCAACACATTAAAGAGCTGAATCGCGTCAACGATTGCGCTGCAATGGTTTTGCATCGAATTGTGACAGTTCCTAACTGATGAAGTCTGACTGCCGCTGGGCTCCTAGCTTGTAATTGGCCCAAAGCGACCTGTCCGCCAGCTGGTCCCGTGGCTCAGTGACCGACCGATCGACGAAGTGTCAGTCAACCTACCACCAATGTCCATGAAACTGATAAGTAAGCTACTACTGCTGGGTGGCTTGGCCGCCCTAACCGTGGCCCCTATGGCCGCCCGAGCTGACTACTCCAAATGCACGAAGTCAATTCGGGCTCAGGGATATTTTATTACCGATATTGATACGGATTGGGGGCGTCCCCTTGACCGCTTTGATGTTGTCAAAAACGGTCGGGAATTTGATTTGTACGTCGACAAGAACACCTGCAAGGTTGTGCAAAGTGTAGCTGATGACCGCTACAATCATTATAACGACTGATCAGGTAATCCGGCTTTTTTGCTGAATTTCCTGAGATAGTTGCCAGCCAAGAGCCAATTGTCGACTGGATCGAACATTGGTTGGCGATCATTGAGCTCAACTCTACTAAGAGACTTATTTGCTGATCTTCGTCAGCTAGTTTCGATGGGGCATTTGTTATGGCAAATTTGATGCCATAACAAATGCTCGTTTTTTGTAATCTCTTTCCCGATGTATTGATTTGGATATGCCTTCGCAGCTAGCAGACCATTTCCATTTTCAGCTTTTAGCGTCTAGTCAACGTAAATATTTTAATGCGCCATTATGCCATCATATAGTACTGCCTCAACCATTGCCCACCAAGATCTGATTTTAAGGTTCCTTGATGTCCTTAAATGGAGCTTATACAGTTGGCGCCGCTGATGGAGTTTTCTGGTCTTAAAGCATTGCGGCTAGCCGGCTCAAGGCAACTCCGCATGAGAGCCCTGGCTCTAACAGCTGTCCTGCTCTTGATTGGTTCGATTTCCCTTGCCGCCTGGCCCTTGGGGTCGTCAGTTCAGGCTCAGACAGTAGCGACGTTAATGAGTACAAAGCCCCTGAAAACCCTTGGCGATAAGGAGGTCTTGATCGGGGCCTACATCAGGAATATTCAGGCCATCAATCCAGAAACAAACAGTTTCCTAGCCGATGTTTATATCTGGTTGCGCTGGAATGATCGCACAATTCAACCATATAAGTCCATGGAGTTTGTCAACCTTTTCGAGGCCTGGCAGTTGATGTCCTGGAAGATCCAGGAAGAGCCAATCCTGCAGCCAGACGGATCCCTCTACTATTTGACCCACTACCAGGGAGCCTTCAATAGCATTCTTTCTTTGAAGAATTATCCATTTGGTTCTCAGATATTGGCCATTGAAATTGAGGATCTTCAGCGAGAGACCAGCGATCTCCACTTTGTTGTCGATCCTTCAACCCTGGCAATTTCGCCAAGCATATCAATCCCTGGTTATAATTTTGGTAGCCCAACAATTTCGGCTAAAAACTATGCTTACCCGACCTCTTTTGGCATGCTAAATAATACTATTGACGACGTCTACTCCAAGGTTACTATTGCAATCCCAGTTGTTCACCCAGTATTGGTCAATATCTTTAAGTACATCCTTCCCATCGTCCTTGTGATGATTGCGGCTGGACTTATCTTCGAAATCCCTCCAGCTGAGTTCTCTAGTCGTATCAGTCTGTCAATTACGGCATTGCTGACACTAGTGGCAATGCAGTGGACATCGGCTGAGGGTTTGCCAACAAATTCCTATTTGACTATGCTAGATTCGCTCTATCTGTTTAGCTTAATTTTCATCCTTGCTTCCTTGGTTCAAGGTATCAAGAATTCTTGGGTGGCGCGAGATAAAGGTGAGGATCTTGCGATTAAGCTAGATGAACGGGCTTTGAAAATCTATTGGAGCGCCTACGCGATAATCTTCACGGTAATGATTTTTGGCTACATCTTGACATGAAAGCGAATTTTGATTGCTATCTTTAGGACACCTCAAAAAATTAACATGACACTTGATTATGATATGATCTTGAGTATGATTGGTTGAACAATTTTCAGACCTGCCGTGGGCCAGAGAGGCTTCTGGGACGATCAACAAAGAGCCACAAAGCTCCAGGATAAAAACCAGATCTCAAGAGACTTGCTAGGTCTATCCCGTGGGAATCGTTCCGCCCACTGCTTGACAAGGGCTATCTGGTAGAGCGCAAAATAATGCTGGTCGCAATAAGATTGACCCAATAAACCTTTTCAAGATGCTCATTCTCAAGCAGCTTTTCAACCTCAGCGATGAAGAGCTTGAATTCCAGGTGAATGACAGGCGCTCCTTTGAGGAGTTTATCGGGCTTGGCGTGATGAACAACATTGCAGATGCCACCACAGTCGCTTTGTTTCGAGAGAGACTTCGAAAGGCAGGCGTGATTGAGGCGCTCTTCGAGATGTTTGAGTCATACCTGCGCTCTCAGGGTCTCCAAGCCCGGGATGGGCAGATCATCGACGCAACTCTTGTCCCTGTCCCCTAGGAGCCTGTCGCGCATAGATCCGCGCCAGCTTCTCCACAGACGCCCCAGAATCTGCCCAGAACGTAGTAACTGCAATGGATCTGGGCGAGAGAATGGGGCATGCAAAAGCTCAAGACCTTCCGCCCCTGGCACCCGGAGCAGA
>CAMAPJ010000026.1 GCA_945860085.1 Synechococcus sp. UW140
TGGTTCGTCTGGTTGAGGTGGTTCTCAAACCAGGGAAACGGACCTGCCCACCCCTTTCAAGCGCTGGAGCTTGGAGTGGTGATCAGCTCAGCCCCGGCTACGCCGGGGCTGAGGCCAGGGGATTTACACCACTGCAGGGGACGCGAACCTCAGTTGGAAGGCGGTGATCCAGCGTGATCCCCAGATTTGTGCCCGTGATATCGCCAAAGTTTTGCCGATCAACGACTATCTGCCCCTGGGGGGAGCCGGCCAGTTTGGCTACCGCTCTGCCGCGCTTCAAGTTGGTGAATTGACCTTGGCCGCCGTGGCCCATACCAATGTCACTGTTAGTGCTCCGGCGATAACCAGTGCCACCGCCACATTTTTGCTGCCCTATTCAGGGATGGCCGTGAGTCATAGCCATGGCCAGCAGGTCACTTACCAGCCGGGTCAGGCCGTGCTCGTCTCCCGTGCAGGCCTATCGCGCACGGAGACCAGCGCCTATAGCGGTGTGGCCCTTCGCATCAGCCATGCGGCCCTTGAGCGGGTTGCCCGCGCCATGGCCCCCCATTATTTTCAAGAACGGGATTTCCTTGCAGCGATCAGCGGCTGCCGGGTCTTTTCCCTTGAGAAACGAACCGAGGCGATTCTGCTCAACCAGATCCGCCACTTAACTACTTTGGTTGATCCCATGCTGGGGCCCGATGGCCAGCTGCAGAGCTGGTTTTGTTTGGACGACCAGCTCTGCAGGCGACTCGTTGCCCTATTACACCCCGCGCTGATTGAACACTCCGCTGGCGAGGCGTACCGGCATCGGGAGGGGGCCCACAACAGCCGATTAGACGCCCTGATTGACCACATGCGCACCAACCTGCATCGGCCCTTGGGGCTGAGTGAATTGGAAAGCCGCAGCGGCTATTCCATGGTGGTGCTGCAGCAACTGTTTCTGCGTCATTTTGGTTGCACACCGCGGCAATGGATTCACCGGGAGCGGCTCCGTCGCGCCGAGCGCAGTCTCAAGGCCTGAAATCATGGGCTTCCCTCTCTAGCCAGCTAAGATTCGGCCTTCGAGCGAAGCCTGGTTGGTCTGAGCGAGCTTGATTGGCCATGGGGCCCTAGCCGAGGCCCAGTCCCGTTTATGGCCGTTCCATTAATGGCAGTTCCCTTGGGAGCCTTCGGTCCAGCAGGCACTCCCCGTTCTGCCGGGCTGGGGGGGAGACTGGCCCTAGCCAAGACAGGACTGTCGCCAGCCATGGCCGTGGATTGGGCAGCATTGGAGCAGATCCGGGAACTGGCCCCCTGGTTTGGCAGGGAGGGCGCCAGGTTTCGCCAGGAGATTGAACACGACCTGATCCCGTTGCAGGCGATTGGGCCCCAGGATCTGGAGAACCTGGCCCTGCTGCGGGTGCTGGAAGTTACCAACGGTTGCGACCAATGGGGCTTCCGCCGCCAGGATCCAGGCTGCCTCAGTGCCGACCAGGCCCGCGATTGCATGCGCCAGGTGATCGGTTTCATCAAGGACAAGCGCCTTGTCCTGCCCAGGGGCGGCACGGTTGGTTTCAGCCCAGCGCGTCTGTTACGCCGCTTCCACGGCCCAGTTCATCGCCTATGGTCCCGAGCGATTGAAGGGGGCCATGGCCTTGGTGAACCAGGAGTTTGAATCCCTTTTCACGGCCGTTTGGATTGCCAGGGGCCAGCACTACATCGCCCCCTATCTAGAGGCGTTACTTTAGCGCCAGACCAAGGTATCGCCCAATAGCGATTGCCTAAAAGCAGCGAAGTTCAGCGCATTTCGATGGCGTTGAGCCGGTCCCGGAAGCTGCTTGAACCACTCTCGGCTGGTAAACCATGGTCCTGTTGGGAGTCGCGCTCCACCGGCAAGCTGGCTTCTGGGCTGGAGGCACTGCCCGTGGTGGAAGCTGAACTGTAGCCAGAACGGCCCCAGGGGCTCAAGCTGGCTGCCGGAGCCGCCCAGCTCTCGGTTAAGGGAGCTACCGGCAGGGGCGCAGCGGCGCTAGGGGCTTGGGCGCTTGTGGTTGCCGCGGCAGCGGCAGCACCGGTGGAGCGACGCCGTCCGTAGCCCTGGGAACGTAGGTCCAGGGGTTTGCCGGTGGCTGGGCCGCGGCTGAAGGCCTGGTCGGCGGCCGTGGGGGCGGCCCGCTTGATCGGGTTCGCCTTCAGTTCGCTGCGCACCTGATTGAGCAGCCGGAAGTGTCCGGTTGCGTTGAATTTCCGCAGCAGCGCTGGGTCCCAGGCCATCGGCCAAACAAACGTGTATTGGCTTTCAACCCTAAAGGACAGTCAGCAACAAGCGATCTGTGATAAATTGTTGCGGTACCAAGTGGAAGTCGTTCCGACTACGGCCTCGGCCGGCCCGCCCTGGCAAACCCGCAAGGGTCACTGCCTGCCTTGAGCCAATGACGGTGGCTCAAGGGTTTGGCTGTGAAGCCGCCCGACGCGGCCCTAGCGACGACCTTCATTCTGGCTGATCCCCTCGTCGTTCCCCCACCGATCCCATGACAAGCACCGGTTGCCTGCGGGTTGGCCAACAGGCCCCTGATTTTTCGGCCACGGCCGTCGTGGATCAGGAGTTCAAGACCATTCGCCTGTCTGATTACAGCGGCAAATATGTGGTCCTGTTCTTCTATCCCCTCGATTTCACCTTCGTCTGCCCGACTGAAATCATCGCTTTCAGCGATCGCTACGCCGATTTCACTAGCCGCAACACGGAAATCCTTGGCATTTCGGTGGACAGCCAATTTAGCCACTTGGCCTGGATTCAAACCGAGCGTAAAAATGGCGGCATCGGCGACATCAACTATCCGCTGGTCTCCGATCTCAAAAAAGAAATCGCCAGCGCCTATAACGTCCTAGACGACGGAGCCGGCGTAGCTCTGCGCGGCCTCTTTATCATCGATCCCGATGGCGTGATCATGCACAGCACGATCAACAACCTGCCCGTCGGTCGCAGCGTCGATGAAACCCTGCGGGTCTTGCAGGCTTTCCAGTACGTGCAGTCCCATCCCGATGAGGTCTGCCCCGCCAACTGGACGCCCGGCGAAAAAACGATGAAGCCCGATCCCGTCGGTAGCAAGGAGTTCTTCGCCGCCGTCAACTGAAGCCTGGCTGCAGCCGCTGGCCAGGCACAGCTGCCTGGTTCAGCGGCCCAGATTTACTGTCTTAGATCCTCAGCAGGGTCGCTGTGCATTGGCCGCGGGCCTGGATTTCAGGGTTGGCAGCGGCGCACCAGTGGCGTTCAACCCTTTGGTCGCCGCGGCCAGACTGATTCCTATCCCACGACAGCCAAGGCCCCCCGGGGCCTTTTTGATGGCCTGCTGGTCCCAATACGCACCTGGCGCCAGGCTTGGTTCGGGGGCGAATCGAAGCGATGACCCCGCTGCTGGGCCCGGGTCGCGTCAGCCCAGCAGGCTGGCCAGCAGCCGGCGGCCATCGAGGCCGCCCGTGGCCGGATCACAGGCCCGCTCCGGATGGGGCATTAGCCCCAACACCGTGCCGGCCGGGTTGGTGAGGCCTGCCACAGCGCCGACACTGCCATTGGGATTGGCCTGATAACGCAACACCACCCGGCCCGAGTCTTCCAGCTCCTGCAGCTGGACCGGATCGAGCTGGTAGCGGCCTTCGCCATGGGCAATGGGCAGGCGAATCGTTTCCCCCTCGCCGTAGCCCTGCAGCCACTGGCAGCGGCCCGGAGACACCTGCAGGGGCGTGTCTTCACACAGGAAGTGGAGCTTCTCGTTGCGGGTCAAGGCACCAGGCAGCAGCCCCATCTCGGTGAGCACTTGGAAGCCGTTGCAGATGCCAAGCACCCGGCCGCCCCGCTCCACAAAGGCCGCCACCTCCTGCAGGATCGGTGCAAAGCGGGCAATCGCGCCGCAGCGCAGGTAATCGCCGTAGCTAAAGCCTCCAGGAAGGATCACCGCATCAAGGCCGGAGAGGTCGCGTTCCTCATGCCAGAGGAAGCGGGTCGGCAGTCCTAGGCAGCCCTCCGTCGCCCAGCGCACGTCCCGATCACAGTTCGAACCGGGAAACACCACCACGCCAATCGTCATCTCAGCCTTCCCCCATGACGCTGGCAGCGGTAGTGCTGGTGCCATGGGGCTCCAGCTCGAGGGTCCAGTTTTCGATCACCGGATTGGCCAGCAGACGGTCGCTCAACAGGCTCAGTCGCTCCCGCGCCGTATCCAGATCGGGCGCCTCAATCTCAAGTTCCATCGCCTTGCCGATGCGCAGCTTGGTGACGCCGCCGACGCCCAGGCGGGCGGCGGCGGCCCGGGTGGCCTCGCCGGCAGGATCCAGGACCGATGGCCGCAGCGAGACCAGAACGCGGGCGGAGTAGACGGGCACCGGACCTCCAGGGCAATTGTTAAATCTTGGCAGGCCGGCTGCAGCCAGCCTGACTTGATCGCCAACCTGGAGGCAGTCCCATGCCGATCAGCCGTGGCCCCCTGGCTTGCCTTGGCGCTGGTCGCCGGGCTCCAGGGCCCCTGGTTGGGCCTGGCTCATCAGCACAGCGCTGGTGGGCCCAGCGGAGCTCCGAACAGCGGAGCTCCGAACAGCGGAGCCCCAAACAGTGGCGCCCCAAACAGTGGCGCCCTAACCAGGCCAGTTCTAGGTAACCCTGCCCCAAACAGCCCAGGACGAGATAGGTCAGAGCTGTACAGGTCAGCCCCGGACTGGTCAGAGCCCGAGGCCGTGGACGCGTCCACTCCAGTTCGGCAGCCCTTGCCCCTCCACTGTCGGCGGGCCCCAGGCCCTTGGCGGGCCTGCCGGCTCACGATCGAAAGCCTTGGTCGTCACTGGTGGCTGCAGGTGGGACCGGAGCGCTGGGTGCTGCGCGCCGACGGACGGGGCGGATTAACCCTCCAGCACGGCCGGCGGCCGGCGCGGCCCGTGCAGCCGCTCTGGCAGAGCGATCGCAGCCTCTGCTGGGACGGGCACTGCATCAAGGGAGCGTTCCCGCTCGATTGAGCCCCCTGAGCTCAGTGTCCAGCTGGGTTTGGGCCCAGCCCCATCAGCTCGCGCAGCTCCTGCTCTAGGGCCGCTCCATCCACCTGCAGGCCTAGGGCGACCAGCTCCAGGCCCGGGGGCCGCTCCTGGTCGGCGCTGGCGGTTTTGGGGTCAAACCAGCATTCGAGGCGGGGGCCCACCGCCTGGATTTGTAGGGGTTGGCCCTTGCCCGGTAGCCAGGCGCGTCCCTTCAGCCGCAGGAAGCTCTGACGATCGATCTGGCCGCGCAGCAGGGTTTCGAGGGCCTGCCGTTCCAGGCGACCGTCGAGGCGTAACGCCACCGATTGCATTGCCACATGGGTGTGGTCGTGATGGCCGCGCCCGTGATCGTCTTGGTCGTGGCTGTGGTCGTCGTGGTCGTGATCGAGGTGTTGCTCTTGGCCCTGGTCATGGGCCTGCTCGCCCTGCCCGTGCTGCTCCGAGCTGTCGCCCTTGGCCAGGCCTGGGGCTGCTTGGGTTTCGGCTAGATCGCGATCGAGGCCCAGTAATAGGGCCGCCGGCACCTGGCCCCGGGCCATCGGCAGCACCGTGACACCAGGGCGCAACCTGGAGGTCAGCTGGCTCTGCAGGGCCTCGATCTGCTCCGGTTGCAGGCAGTCGGCCCGGCTAATCAAGACCAGATCGGCTGCGACCAGTTGGTCATCGAACAAGTCTTCGATGGCGCTGAGGTGATCAAGGCTGGGATCGGCCAGCCGTTGGGCTTCGATCGCGGCTGGATCGCCGACCACGCTGCCCTGGGCCAGGGCCTCGCCATCGACCACGGTCACCACGCCGGTAACGCGGGTGCGGGTGCGGATCTCGGGCCAACGAAAAGCCTGAACCAGGGGCTCCGGTAAGGCCAGCCCACTGGTTTCGACGACGATGCCATCGAGCGGGTCTGAGCGTTCCAGCAGCAGTTGCATCGTCGGCAGAAATTCATCCTGCACGGTGCAGCAGAGGCAGCCATTGGCCAGTTCCACCACCCGGCCCTCGAGCTCCTCCTCCGGGCAGAAGCCGCAGCTGCGGATCAGTTCGGCATCGATGCCCACTTCGCCGAATTCATTCACCAAAACAGCCAGGCGCAGGCCGCTGCTCAGCAGCAGGTGGCGCAACAGGGTCGATTTGCCAGCGCCAAGAAAGCCGGTCACCACCGTCACCGGCAGGCGCGATGGGCTGGCTGCTAGCGGCGTAGTTGCAAAATTCCCGGCTTGATTGGGCTGGCCCAATCGGCTGCTGGGTTGGGTCTGGGCACCCAGGGGGCTGACGGCCATGGTTAGGGCACCAGGGCGGACCAGGCGAAGCTTGCGCCCACGCCGATCAGGATTCCGGCGGTCAGCCGCAGCTGGGCGGAGCTCAGGCCCGTGCCCCAGCGGCGCACCAGGGTGAGGGCGGTCGTGAGCAGCAACCCCTGGCTGAGCAGCAGGCCGACGAGATAAAAGCCAATCGGTCCCTGTTCCCAGCCGATCACCGAGGCACTAAGCACATAGCCATGCAGGGCGAAGGCCGGCACCAGCAGCAAGGCCGGAAGCCGTCCCAGCAACACCAGACCCACCACCACCAGGGACAGGGCCACTAGGGGTTCGGCCAGGGGGATGCCGGGTAGGGCCAGGCCCAGGCAGGAGCCAGCTAGGCCCGTGGCCAGCAGGCCGAGTACCCAACTGAGCCGTTTTTGTAGGCCCACCAGGCCGAGGGCCAGCAGGAAGAGCAGGTGGTCGGGGCCGAGCAGGGGATGGGCAAGGCCGCTGAGCAGGCCACTGAGGGGCGATGGGGTCAGCTGGAACAGGCCCATCAGATGGTGGGCAGAAGCCGGTGTGGCAGCAAGCAGAAGCAGGGCAGCCGCTCCCAAAGGGAGGGCTGCGCCAAGGCGAAGGGTGGTCATCCGGGAATGCTGGTCCGAGCCAGGGATGGGGTGGTGGACGGCGGGTGTTCTGACTGGGCGGAACCCCGAAGGATTTCGCTTCACAGCTGCGGGACAGCGCCGGACTCAGTGCCTGGTTCCCCAGGACCCCACCGGACTTTCCCCGTTTCCTCCCCTGGCTGGTCACCAAGGGAACCGAAGCTGAAATCTAGGTCTCCCTAGGCCTAGCGACAGCCCAGGCTCTCGCGGGTGTCCACACCCGTACGGGGATTTGTGCCGCTGGCCCTGGCGCAGAGGGCTTTTTGCTGGTTCAGGTCGATCACGGCGTCGCTGAAATCAGCCCCTTCGATGCGGGCGCCCGTAAAACGGCTCTGCATCAGCATGGCGTTGCGCAATACGGCTCCGGCCAAGTCGGCATCGTCAAAGCGGCTGGAGAAGGCCACCACATCCTCGAGATCGGCGCCGCTGAAGTTGCTCTCTCGGAGGTCGCTGCTGTTGAACACGGCCCCCCGCAGGTCGGCGCCGCTGAAATCAAACTGACGCAACTGGGCCTTGAGAAATTCCTGTTGCTGCAAGTTGCGGCCATGCATGTCGCTCTGCAGATCCACCAGCGACTTTTGACTGCGCAGTTCCGGCGCCGTCATCGCCAAGGCCGGGGGCACGGCCAAGTCCGTCAGCAGTGCCAGGCTCGCGATCAGGGCTACTAGAACCGAGGCCGCCAGGGAGCGAGCCAGTCGCTCCCAACCCTGCAGCCGGCTGATCGGGCCCCTGGGATCGGGGGCTGCGGCAGCTCCCTGGCGAAGTTGTTGGGGCGATCCGGATCTGAACAACGGCGGCCCTAGCGTGTCGAATCAAGTTATGGCAGTCTGCCGCCCCACTGCGAAGCGATGAGCATGTCCCTGCGGGTGGTGGTTCCACCCCACCCCTTGATCGGCCATTGGCTCACCCTGCTGCGCGATCAGGACACGCCCACCCCCCTGTTTGCAACGGCCATGGCCGAACTAGGCCGCTGGCTCACCTATGAGGCCCTGCGCGACTGGCTCCCCCACCGGCGGGTGGAGCTGCAGACCCCCCTGGCCCCCAGTGAAGGCAGCGTGATCGACCCGGCCGCTCCCCTGCTCGCCATCCCGATGTTGCGCGCCGGTCTGGGTCTTTGGGAAGGGGCTAGAACCGTGCTGCCTACCGCCCTGGTGGCCCACGTCGGCTATGGCAGCGACGCGGGCCTGGCGCCTGGATCTGCGGCGCCCCTGTGCTACCTCGATGGGCTGCCCGCCGAGATCGGTGCCACCACGGGAGTGCTTGTGTTTGAGCCCCTGGTGGGGGCGGCCACCAACTTGCTGGCCCTGTTAGAGCGCCTTGAAGCGCAGGGGGTGACTGGGCGCCGGGTGCGGGTGATCTCAGCCCTGGCGGCAGCGCCGGGGCTGAAGAGCCTGGGCGAGCGCTTCGCCGAGCTCACGATCTATGCGGGTTGCATCGACGCCGAGCTGGATTCCCGCCAACGGATCCTGCCCGGGTTGGGCGATGCCGAAGCTCGGCTGTTTGGAACCCTTCCCCGGCTCACTTCCCCTGGTGCTGTGGCTGGCTCGGGGCAGCCTGCCTAGGCTGGCGCCAATTCAGCCCCCCTGGTTTCACCGGCGATGCAGCAGCGCAGCGACAGCCAGTCCAACCTGATGATCAGCGCCATGGCGGGGGCCTTTCTAGGGGCTGCGGGCCTGGCCTGGTGGTTGCTGTCCCAGGCGGAGCGTCGCCAGGAGCTGCAGCGGCGGGTGCGTTCCCTGCGCTTTGCGTCCGAACCGCTGGCGTCCCCCAGCCAGGCCCCCCTGGCGGAAGGGGAGCTACAGAACCGGGTGCAGCAGCTGAACCACGCCATCGAGGAGGTGCGCCGCCAGTTGGAAAGCCTCAGCACTGCCGGCTCGTCCGATCGCTAGACCCTTCGCTGCTGGCACCCCGGCTTTACCCCGTCATTAACCCCAGCTGTAAGCACCGCACATCGGTAGGTTGATAGGCAGTGCTTTCCTGCCGGCCATGTTGCGTTCCGCCGCCATCACCCAGGGCTTCCAGCGGTCCCCCAATCGCGCCATGTTGCGGGCTGTGGGCTTTGGCGACGGCGATTTCAACAAGCCGATCATCGGCATTGCCAACGGCTACAGCACCATCACCCCCTGCAACATGGGGCTGAACGACCTAGCCCTGCGGGCCGAGGCAGCGGCCAAGGCCGCCGGGGCCATGCCCCAGATGTTTGGCACGATCACGGTCAGTGACGGCATCTCGATGGGCACCGAAGGGATGAAGTATTCCCTGGTGAGCCGCGAGGTGATTGCCGATTCGATTGAAACGGCTTGCAACGGCGAGAGCATGGATGGGGTGCTGGCTGTTGGTGGTTGCGATAAGAACATGCCTGGCGCAATGATTGCCATCGCCCGTATGAATATTCCGGCGATCTTTGTCTACGGCGGTACAATCAAGCCTGGTAAATTAGATGGCCGTGACCTCACCGTGGTAAGCGCCTTTGAGGCTGTGGGTCAATTTGCGGCTGGCAAGATCGATAAAGATGAGTTAGAAGCTGTTGAAAAGAATGCCTGTCCGGGTGCAGGCAGTTGCGGCGGCATGTTCACCGCCAACACGATGAGTTCGGCAATCGAGGCCATGGGCCTGAGCCTGCCTGGCAGCTCCACCATGGCTGCCGTTGATCCCGAAAAAGCCGATAGCGCCGCCCGTTCGGCCGAGGTATTGGTTGCGGCGATCGCGGCCAACATTCGCCCGCTGGATCTGCTGACTCGCGGAGCCTTTGAAAATGCCATCAGCGTGATTATGGCCGTGGGCGGCTCCACCAATGCGGTGTTGCACCTGCTGGCGATCGCCCGCACCGCCGGCGTGCCTCTCACGATCGATGACTTTGAGGTGATCCGCCAACGGGTGCCGGTGATCTGTGATCTCAAGCCCAGCGGCCGTTATGTGATCACCGACCTGCACGCTGCCGGTGGCATTCCCCAAGTGATGAAGCTGCTGCTCGATGCGGGCCTACTCCATGGCGACTGCCGCACAATCGAGGGCAAGACCCTGGGCGAAACCCTCGCCGGGATTGCCTCGGTGCCCCGCTCCGATCAGGACGTGATCCGTCCTTTAAGCAATCCCCTCTATGCCAAGGGCCACCTGGCCGTGCTCAAGGGCAACCTGGCCAGCGAAGGCAGCGTCGCCAAGATCAGCGGCGTCAAGAATCCCCAGCTCACCGGCCCGGCGCGGGTGTTTGAAAGTGAAGAGGCCTGCTTGGCCGCCATTTTGGAAGGCCGCATCCAGGCGGGCGATGTGTTGGTGATCCGCTACGAAGGCCCGGTCGGCGGTCCTGGCATGCGCGAGATGCTTTCGCCTACGTCGGCGATCATCGGCCAGGGCCTGGGCGACAAGGTGGCCTTGATCACCGACGGCCGCTTCTCTGGCGGCACCTACGGCATGGTGGTCGGTCATGTGGCTCCCGAAGCAGCCGTCGGTGGCACGATCGCCCTGGTGCAGGAAGGGGACAGCATCACCGTCGATGCCCACCAGCTGCTGGTGCAGCTCAATGTCGATGACGCCGAACTGGCCCGGCGTCGCGCCGCCTGGAGTGCCCCGATTCCCCGTTACACCACGGGCGTGCTCGGTAAATACGCCCGGCTGGTGAGCAGCAGCAGCCGGGGCGCTGTCACCGACCAGCCCTGAGCCCCTGGGCCCGGGCACCCAGGCCCCTCGGCTTGGGCGGGGAAGGGCTAGCCGTTAGCCCTAGCCTCCCCTAGTCCCCCCCGACGACTAGGGCGCGGATGCGGCGGGCCAGCGCTTCTAGAGGCAAGCCGCCCTCCGGTCGCTCGCAGCGTTCGCCACTCACCCCGTCCATCCAGACTGGGTGGGATCCCTGCCAGAGCAAGGGCGCGGTCTCATCGGCCAGGGTCATCAAGGTGAGGTGGATGTCGCTGCCGCTGCGGTAGAGCTCCAGCTCCAGATCGGCCTGCTCCAGCCGGGCGCCCTCGGGGCTGCGGGGCTCAATGCGCACGCATAGATCGCCATCGAGGGCGGCTGCTTGGGGCAGCTCCCCCAGCAGCCGCACGCCGTGCCGGTGGGGCTTGAGGCAGAGATCGGCGGCGGCGGCCAGCCGGGTGGCGAAGTCCTGCCAATTGGCTTGATCGCTCCAGTCCATGGCTTCGGGGGGGCTACCGGGCAGGGCGTCAGGGCAGGGCCCGAATCGCGTGAATCGTCAGGCGCAGGGGGCCGGCGCGAAAGCCGCTGTTGACGCCGCCGTCATCGCCGAAACGGGAATGGAGCAGCTGCAGGCGGGTGATCCGGGCGGGATCAAAGCGCAGTGGCAAGCCCACTGGCTTGGCCCGCACGCTGGCCCGCAGCTGGCTGAAGGGAATCGACACCTGGGTAATCCCCTGGGTTTCGGTGCCGAATTCGGCTACCCAGCGCAAGCCCCCTGGAATCAGTTCGGTGAGACCGGCCAGGCCATCGCTGCAGGCAATGGCAAGTTTGTAGCGGCGACCATCTCCCTCCAGTTCCAGGTGCAAGCTGGCCTGGGCCGAGAGATCCAGAGGTGGTGAGAACAGGGGCGAACGGCAACTGACAAAGCCACCCCCCTCGGCCACCACCTCCGCCGTCATCACCAGACCGCTGGAGCCGGCCTGACACTGACCCTGACTGCGGCCGCCCATGATCGTGTCATTGAGGCTGTGCCAGCCGGCAAAGCCAGCGCCGGCCACGACAAGCACCGAGCCGTCGGCAGCTCCGACGCCGCTGGTGGCCCGGCTTCGTTCGAGGCTTGTTGGATCAAGATCACCTAGATCGGGGCTGCTGGTGTTGGGGCTGGGAGACACGGGGGTACTGGGGCCGCCGGAGGCGGATTTGGGGGCTTGGCCCACCAGTCTGGCGAGCTGGCCCCCAGGGGCGGGCCTGGAAGGATCCGGCATTGGGGCCGCCAGGCTGGCCGTTGGCACAGCAGCAAGCAGCAGGATTGGCGCAAGATCGCAAAGGGAGCTGGCCAGGGGGATGGCCCCTGGCCTAAGCGCCAGCGACCTGACCCGCTGCGGCGGCATCGGCCAAAACCAGCACCGGCAGGCGGGGTTGCACCAGTTTGGCAGGGGTGCGCAGGGGCGACTCGCCAGGATCCAGCAAGCGCTTGAGGGCTTCCTGCTTGGCGGCGCCACTCACCAGGATGATCACCTGGCGGGCGGCACTGAGCACCGGGGCCGTCAGGGTGATCCGCTCGAGGCCCTTGCCTTCACCCACGGTGACGGCCCGATCGGTAACGCCGGCGGCGGCGCTGCCCGGAAACAGGGACGCGGTGTGGCCGTCATCGCCCAGGCCCAAAAGGATCACATCTAAAACGGGAGGATCGCCGCCGCAGAGCTGGCGCAGGGTCTGCTCAAAGGCCTCGGCCGAGGCCAGGGGGGTCTCCCGTTCGGTGGGCACCGGATGGAAGCAGGCCTTGCGGGCCGGCTCCTGGGCCAGCAGGGTCTCGTGGAGCATGCGGGCATTGCTGGCCGGATCCTCGGGCCCTACCCAGCGTTCATCACCGAGCAGCACATCAACCCGGTCCCAGGCGATGTGTTCGCGGCCCAGGAGCCGGTAGGCCGCCGCCGGCGTGGTGCCGCCGGCAAGGGCCAGCTGGGCCCGGTCCCGCTCGGCCAGGACCAAATCCAGCTGGCTGGCCAGGTGTTCGGCGGCCCGCTTGGCGAGCTTGTCCTGGCTGGGGCTGATCTCGAGCTGGTAGACCACGCCGCTAGCGCCCTGGCCTGAGGCCACCGTTTTAGGTGTTGTCATTCCAGCCACTCGGTGTGGAAGCTGCCAGCCTGGTCGACCCGCTCATAGGTGTGGGCGCCGAAGCAGTCGCGCATGGCCTGCACCAGATTCTGGGGCAGGCGGCCGGAGCGGTAGCTGTCGATGTAATCGAGGCTGCTGCTCAGGCAGGGCACGGGGATGCCTGCCAGGGCCGCACCAGCGACCACTTGGCGTAGGCCAGGTAGGCGGCGGTTGATCTGTTCGGCGAACCAGGGGTCCACCATCAGGTTGGGCAGGGAGGGGTTAGCCGTGAAGGCGTCCTGAATGCGTTGCAGCAGGCGGGCGCGAATGATGCAGCCGCCTTTCCAGATCTGGGCAATCGACGAGAGGTCCAGGTTGTAGTCGTGCAGCTTGGAGGCTTCCACCATCAGGGCCATGCCCTGGGCGTAGCTAGCGATGCAGGCCAGGATGCAGGCGTCTTGCAGGGGCGCCATGGCATCGGCGGGACTGCCCAGGTCGATGGCTACGGCTGGAGGAGCGGCCAACACCGATTCAGCCTGTAGCCGCTCGTTGCGCAAGGAGCTCATCACCCGGGCGTTGAGGGCTGCGTAGATCGTTGGCACGGAGATGCCCATCTCCAGGGCGCTGACCACGGTCCAGAGACCCGTGCCCTTCTGGCCGGCGGCGTCCACGATTTTTTCGACCAGATCGGAGCCATCCTGGGGATCACGGGTACGCAGACACACCTCGGTGATCTCCACCAGGAAGGAGGAGAGCTCCTCGGTGTCGTTCCAGGCGGCCAGCACGTCGGCCATGGCGATGCCGCCCAGGCCGGCGGAGCGCTTCATCAGGTCGTAGGCCTCCGCCAGGATCTGCTCGATCCCGTATTCGATGCCGTTGTGGACGGTCTTGACGAAGTGGCCGGCGCCGCCGGGGCCGATGTAGGTGACGCAAGGGCCGTCGTTGACCTGGGCGGCCATCTTGCGCACCAGGCTCTCGATCGCGTCATAGGCGCTGCGGGTGCCGCCCGGCATCATGCTTGGGCCCTCCAGGGCGCCCTTGGCGCCGCCGGAGACGCCCATGCCAATGAAGCCGAAGCTCTTGCTTTCCAGGTCGGCAACGCGCCGTTCCGTGTCGGTGTAGAGGGAATTGCCGCCATCAATCAGCAAATCACCCTCTTCCAAGTAGGGGGAAATAGTGGCGATGGTGTCATCAATGGCCTGGCCGGCCTTGATCATCATCAAGATGCGGCGAGGTTTCTCCAGCTTGTCGACAAAGTCCTGGAGGGAGGTGGACCCAATGATCGCCTTGCCCGCACCCCGACCGGCCAGGAACTCCTCCGTCTTGGCGTAGGTGCGGTTGTAGACGACACAGGAAAACCCGTTGCGCTCGGCGTTGAGCACCAGGTTCTCCCCCATCACCCCTAGGCCAATCAGACCGAAGTGGGCTTTCTGCATTGTGATCCTGTCCTGATGCGGATGCCGTCAGTGTGGCGACGGGCACCGTTACGGGGAACCAGGCCTGCCGCAACTGTGAGCGACAGCGCACCGAAACGGGCCTGTCGGGTCGGGGGTGCAGCCGAGCGCCGCCAATCAAAAGCCGCTGCGACCTCCCACCGGGAGGCCGCAGCGGCCAGGTTCAGGTCAAAGGCGCTGCATGAGAGCAGGCTGCAGGGCCTGGGGCCAGCTCAGGAGCCTCAGGGGCTCCCATCACCCGAGCTGCAAACTGAGGCAGTTCGCTGAATCAGCTCATTAGCTCAGAGCACCAGCTCAGATCACCAGCTCAAATCACCGTCCCGTCGGTGATCGTCACGTTCTTGGCGACCACGACGATGCCATTGCGGATGTAGAAGCCCAGCTCGGGCCGATCCGCCTCTTCAACGTGGTCCTTGTTGACGATCGTGACGTTGCGGCCGATGCGCACGTTCTTGTCGAGAATGGCGCGGCGCACCGTGGTGCCCTGGCCAACGCCGATCGGAGTACCGCCCCGCTCCCGCAGCACGGCCCGCTCTTCGCCGGACTCGAAGTAGTCGGCACCCATCACTAGGGAGTCCTGCAGAACGACATCGTCTTCAACCCGGGTTCGCACCCCGAGCACGCAGTGGTGGATGCTGCAGGCGCGCAGCATCGAGCCTTCGCCAATGATCGACTGGGTCACCTGGGTGTCGAGCAGCTTGCTGGGGGGTAGGTAGCGGGGCCGGGTGTAGATCGGGAACTTCTCGTCGTAGAAGGAGAAGGCCGGGTTGGGCTGGTCGGTGAGGGCCATGTTGGCCTCATAGAAGGCCCCGATCGTGCCGATGTCCTCCCAGTAGTCGTCAAACAGGAAGCTCTGCAGGCGATCGCCCCGCTCTAGGGCGGCCGGAATGATCTCCTTGCCGAAATCGGTGAAGTTGGGGTTGTTGGTCAGCAGGTCGAAGAGGGTGTTGCGGCTGAACACATAGATGCCCATCGAGGCCAGGTAGGGCCTGCGGCTGGCTTCTTCGGCCGAAAGGCCCATCAAGGAGGTGTCCACCTTCATAGCCTCGAGGGCGTGGCCCTTGGGCTTCTCCCGGAATTCGCGGATGCGGCCGTCATCGTCGGTGCGCATCAGGCCGAAGGCCTCGGCTTGGGCGGCGTCCACGGGCAGGGCACCGACGGTGAGGTCGGCGCCGGTGTTGATGTGGTGCTCGATGAACAGGCTGTAGTCCATCCGGTAAAGCTGGTCGCCGGAGAGGATCAGGTATTGATCCACGTCCCATTCCTGGAACAGCCACTGGTACTTGCGCACCGCATCAGCTGTGCCCTCGAACCAGCTGGGACTGTCGGGGGTCTGCTGGGCCGCCAGAACTTCCACAAAGCCCTGGCCGAAGCCGGCGGAGAGGTTGTAGCTCTGGCTGAGGTGGCGGTTCAACGAGGCGCTGTTGAATTGCGTCAACACGTACATCTTGTTGATGCCGGAGTTGATGCAATTGCTGATCGGAATATCAATCAACCGATATTTTCCAGCCAGGGGCACGGCCGGCTTGGCCCGCGTCTGGGTGAGGGGGAAAAGACGGGTCCCTGCTCCGCCGCCAAGGATGATGGCCAGGACTCGTTTCATCAGCGTTCTCCCCTTTGCACTGTCAGGGTTTGGCAACGGTAGGCGATCGCCTGGCCGGTCGCCGGCGTGGCGCAGCACATTGATGAAACTGGCTGATGACAGGGCGATCCAGGCCGATCAGCTGTCTGGATTTTCCTCGCGCAGCTCAAACAGCCGCTCCAGGACCCCCATGGCCACATGCCGCTGCTGACGGGGCTGGGGGGCCCGCAGATTGGTCACGGGGGTGTGGAGAATCTTGTTGATGATGCCCTTGCTGAGGGCTTCCATGACTTTGCGATCTCGCGAGGAAAGGTCGGGGCCCATGCGGCTGAGGGCCTTCTGTAATTCCTGCTCGCGGATGTCTTCCAGTTGGCGGCGCATGCGGTTCACGACCGGCACAGCTTCAAGGCCATCCCACCATTCCAGAAACAGGCGGGACTCTTCTTCAAGCAGCCCCTCGGCCTCGATGGCGATCTCCCGGCGGGCCTCCTGGTTGCGGGCCACCACCTCCTCGAGGTCGTCCACATCAAAGGCTCCGACCCCCTCGATGCCGCGGACATCGGAGCTGATGTTGCGCGGCACGCCGATGTCGATCAGTAGCAGCGAGGAGCGCCGATTCAGGCGGTTGAGCCGCCCGGCATCAATGATCGGTTCCTCAGCGGCCGTGCTGGTGAACACCAGGGAACAGGTGCTCAGGCAATGGTCAAGGTCGTCGAGGGGGCGACACTGGACCGGCAGGTCTGGGAAATCCGCCGCCAGCAGTTCGGCCCGCTCCACCGTGCGGTTGAGCAGCACCACCCCGCGGCAGCCCTTGGAGCCCAGGTGTTGCAGGAGCAGCCGCGACATGCGTCCGGCCCCCACCACCGCCACCTGCTCCTGATCGAGGGGGACCAGGTCGTCGAGGCCCCGGGCCTGGCCCACCTTCAGCTGGGCTAGCTCGACGGCCGCCGAACTGATCGAGACCGCCCCCGTGCCCAGGTTGGTTTCGGTGCGCACCCGCTTGCCGGTGCTGACTGCCTGGTTGAGCAGGCGGTTGAGAATTGGTCCAATCGAGCGATGTTCCTGGCCGAGCCGGAACATCTTTTTCACCTGGGAGAGGATCTGGCCCTCACCCAGCACCAGGCTGTCCAGGCCGGAGGCCACCCGCAGCAGGTGGGCCACCGCCTCCTCGTGGTGATAGGTGAACAGATGGGGCGTGAGCTCCACCAAAGCCAGGCCCGATTGCTCGCTTAAGAAGGTACCCACCGCTGTGACACCCTGCTCCGGATGGCGTAGCAGGGTGTAAATCTCCAGCCGATTGCAGGTGCTGAGGATTGAGGCCTCCAGCACCTGGTCGTCAGCCCTGAGCCGCTGAAGGGACTCCTCCATGCTCTGCTCAGCGATGCTGAGCCGCTCGCGGATTTCCACCGGGGCGGTGTGGTGGCTGAGTCCGACGACCGTGATGTGCATGAAGGGAGAACCTCGCTGGCGCTTGGGTGGGGTCTGCGTCAGCGCAGGGCGATGCTCTTGGCGCCGTCCTTGATGTGCACCGTGTTGGTGAACCGGGCGGTGTTGTCGAGCGTACTGATGATCAGGCTGCTGGTGCGGGTGCAGTCCTTCTCAAACTTGACGCCGTGGAAGAGCAGGCCATCGGTGATGCCGCTGCCGGCAAACACGACGTTCTCACCGGAAGCCAGTTCTTCGGCTTCATACACCTTGTCGATGTCGGTGATGCCCATCTCATTGAGGCGGGCAATGTTGCCTTCCACGGTGTAGTCCGCCCACTCGGAGGTTTGGGCCACGGCCGGGTCATAGACCAGCTGGCCCTGGAAGTGGCCACCAAGAGCGCGCATGGCGGCGGCCGAAATCACGCCTTCGGGGGCGGCGCCGATGCCCATCAGGCAATGGGTGCCGCTGCCGGCGAAGCCACAGGCAATGGCGGCTTGCACGTCACCGTCGGAGATCGGCTTGACCCGGGCGCCAGTGGCGCGGATTTCGGCGATCAGGTCCTTGTGGCGGGCCCGATCCATCACCACGATCACCAGCTCGCTGGCGGCCAGACCCAGGCACTCACTGAGGATGGCGATGTTTTCGGTGGCGGATTTGCGGATGTCCACCTTGCCCTTGGCGGCCGGGGGGGCAGCCAGCTTCTTCATGTAGAAGTCGGGTGCATTGAACAGGCCACCGCGGTCGGAGGCGGCCAGCACGGCCATCGAGCCGTCTTGGTTGTTGGCACAAAGGTTGGTCCCTTCGCAGGGATCGACGGCGAAATCAACGCCGGGGCCTGTGCCGCTGCCGACTTCTTCGCCGATATAGAGCATCGGTGCTTCGTCCCGTTCGCCCTCGCCGATGACGATGCGGCCTTTCATCTGAATGGCGCCCATGCGGGTGCGCATGGCCTCGACGGCGGCGGCATCCGCCTCGTCTTTCATGCCGAGGCCGGTGAGCTTGGCGGAGGCGATGGCGGCCTGCTCAACGACCTCGAGAATTTCCTGAATAAGGGTGCGATCCACAGCAGTCCGGCGGGGGTAGGGGGCTTTGGCAGGGGGAGCGGCAATGCCGCGCCGCGGGAAGGAGGCTGGTCTGGTTGGGCTGACAGGGCCGACGGCAGCACCGGCTTGCAAGCTTTGACAGGGTGGGCGCAGCTTCCAGCAGCCGCAGGGCCTCTCGGGCTTTTAGCGCCGCTCACTGTATCAGCGGCTCCCAACCGAAAGGCGGTCGGACCAATTCCTACAATCAAGGGCCCTGAGCCCCGGTGGCCCCTCCATGAGCACCAAGCCCCTGGTGATCTCCCCGTCGATCCTTTCGGCCGATTTCTCCCGTCTCGGCGAGGACGTCCGTGCCGTCGATGAGGCCGGCGCTGACTGGATTCATGTGGATGTGATGGATGGCCGCTTCGTTCCCAACATCACGATCGGCCCCCTGATCGTTGAGGCCCTGCGGCCGGTCACGACCAAGCCCTTGGACGTGCACCTGATGATCGTTGAGCCCGAGCGTTACGTGGCTGATTTTGCCAAGGCCGGCGCCGACATCATCAGCGTCCAGGTGGAGGCCTGCACCCACCTGCATCGCAACCTGGCCCAGATCAAGGACCTCGGCAAGCTGGCTGGTGCCGTGCTCAACCCCGGCACGCCGCTCGACACGCTCGAGTACTGCCTGGAGCTCTGTGATCTGGTGCTGATCATGAGCGTTAACCCGGGCTTCGGGGGCCAGAGCTTCATCCCCTCCCAGGTGCAGAAGATCGCCGCCCTGCGCCGCATGTGTGATGAGCGGGGCCTCGATCCCTGGATCGAAGTCGACGGCGGCATTAAGGCCAGCAATGCCTGGCAGGTGCTTGAGGCCGGCGCCAACGCGATCGTCTCCGGTTCGGGCGTGTTCAACCAGCCCAGCTACGCCGAAGCGATCACGGGCATCCGCAATAGCCGTCGCCCGGTGGCCGTCGCCGCCTGAGCCTCCTGGACTGGGGACCAGATGGGGGCTACCCCGCCTGGGCCCGGCTCAGAGCCGTTAATGGAAAACCCCGGCAGCCCCTATGGGTTGTCGGGGTTTTTTGCTGCGAGGCCGCTGTTGCTGGCGGAAAGGAGCTGCCGGCGAGGGGCCCCCGCCCGGCACGCCCCAGGGGCCAGGCCCTCAGTCAACTGTCGAAGAACCAGCCGTAGCTGTGCAGGCCGATGCCCAGCAGGTTGACGCCGATGTAGCAGACGCAGATCACCACCAGTCCCGCCACCGCCACCAGAGCGGGTCGGCGCCCCTGCCAGCCGCGGCTGAGGCGGGTATGCAGGTAGGCGGCATAGACCAGCCAGCAGATCAGGGCCCAGGTTTCCTTGGGGTCCCAGCTCCACCAGCTTCCCCAGGCCTCATTCGCCCAGACGGCCCCGCTGACGATCCCTACCGACAGCAGCAGGAAGCCCACCGTGATCGTGCGATAGCTGAGGCTGTCGAGCTGCTCGCTGACGCCCATGGCGGCGCTTTGCAGGCTTAGGGCCGGGCTGGGTCCCCCCGACGGGCTGGTGGCCAGCAGGCCCTGGCGGTAGCCGCCACTGCCGATCGAACTGCTGCGCACCTCCAGGGCCCGGCCCCGGTCTGTGAACAGCACCGCCAACGAGAGCAGGGAGCCCACCAGCAGGGCGGCGTAGCTGACCATGATCACGCTGACGTGCATCACTAGCCAGCTGGAACGCAGGGCCGGCACCAAGGGTGAGGCGGCCTGGAGTTGGTCTGGCAGGGCGAAGCTGGCGAAGGCCACACAGCCCAAGCCCATCGGCGTGGCCGAGGCCGGCACTAGGGCCGAAGGCCAGGAGCGTTCCACCAGCAGCTGGGTGAGGGTGCAGGCCCAGGCGAGAAAGCAGAGTGATTCGTAAAGGTTGCTGATCGGGAAATGGCCCGACTGCCACCAGCGCAACACCAGTTGGGCGGTGAGGGCCAGGTTGGCGCTGGCCACGAGGACGCGGACCAGGCCGCTGTTGGCGGTTGGCTGGGGCAAGCCTGTGGCTTTGGGTGAGCTAGGGGCACCGGCCAGGCCAAGGCCATCGGCGAGGAGAAGGCCATCGGCGAGGCGAAGGCCATCGCTTTCGGCCAGGGACGTGCTCAGGCCCCAGAAGGCCAGGGGCAAGGCCAGCAGTAGTAGGGCGAAGGCGGCCAGGCCCAGGCCAAGCACAGGGTCGGTCAGGGAAACAGGCAACGCTCGAGCGCAAGGTCACTAGGTCCCAGTCTGGCAAGTCATGGCCTCCCTGAGGGCCTGGACTGGCTCAGCGGCTGGCCTGGCGTAACAGCAACAGTCCGCCACCTAGACCGATCCACACCGGCATCCAGGCCGCCAGGATTGGATAGAGGGTGCCCTTGACCCCCAGGGAGCTGAAGATGAACGACATCAGGTAGTAGCCGAAAATCAGTAACACACTGATGCCAAAACCCTGGCTGCGACTGGTGCGCGAATTGGGCCTGACCCCCAAACTGCTGCCGATTAGACCGAAAACCAGGCTGATGAACGGGAAGGCGAATTTCTCCTGGATGCGCACGCGCAGGCGCCGGGCCTCTTTCTGGTCGCCCGCCTGCACGAGCAACTGCTCTGCCCTGATGGCCTGGGCCGCTGTCATTTCTTCGGAGTTGGTGGGCAACTTGGCCACCTGGATCGGCGCCGATGTGAAGGGATAGAAATAGCGATCAAAATTGGCTGAGGTTGTCGAGTTGTCACTCGGATTGATAGTGACGATGCGACCATTGAGAAATTCCCAGAGGCTGCGTTTCTCATTCCAGATCGCCTTTTGGGCCGTCATGATCTGCTGCTGGCCCTGGTGGGAAAAATCCAGCACCGTGACATCGACCATTACCCCTTCACGAAATTCCCGGGCGTAGAAGAGTTGGGCCAGGCCATTCTGGGCCGGGGCCCCTGGATCCTGGGCCTGGATCGAACCAAAGCGGGAATACACCACATCTTTGCCTCGCTCTGAGGAGAGGGCGCGGCCTAGGGCCCGATCAAAGGTGATCGAGGCGGCCAGATTGGCCCGGGGCACGATCACATCGTTGAACATAAAAGTGAGGCCGCTCATCAGACCCGCCACCACTAGGGCCGGCACCACCATCCGCCAGGTGGCGACACCGATGCTGCGCAGGGCCGTCAGTTCGCTGGTGCTCGAAAGCCGGCTGTAGGCCAGCAGGGTGGCCATCAGGGTGGCCATCGGAAAGGACAGCACTAGGAAGCCCGGCAGGCGCAACATCAACACCTGAAAGGCTGCCGTGAATGGCAGCCCCGATTCCGAGACCCGGCGCACCAGCTCGAACACCACTCCTACCGACAGGGAGACGGTGGTGAAGGCCGCCACGCCGAACAACAGAGGACCAAGCAACTCCGAGGCGAGCCAGCGATCCATCAGTGGCAGCCGGGTCCACAGGCGCTGGGCCTTCGCTGGTAGGCGTTGCAGCGACTCGATCGTTGAGGCCAGGGCAGCCACAGGGTGTTGCGTAACGGGTGGTTGGAACGGGGGGCGACCGGGCTTGGTCGGATCAAACCTGCTTTGGGCTGGATCCGCGGCCGGTGGGCTGCTTTGCGGCGGATCGGGCCGGTCTCCGTCGCGGCGGCCCTTGGTGTCGGCGGCGGATCGGGTCACAGCCGGAAGCCTTCGCCGAGGTAATGGCGGCGCACCATCGGATCGGCAGCCAGCTCTTCGGAGCTGCCGGCCGCCAGGATGCTGCCGTCGGTGAGGATGTAGGCCCGATCAGTAATCGCCAGGGTTTCGCGCACGTTGTGATCGGTGATGAACACGCCCATGCCCCGTTGGCGCAGGCTGCCGATCAGGTCCTGCAGGTCGGACACGGCCAGGGGATCCACCCCGGCGAACGGCTCATCGAGCAGCAGGTAACGGGGGCCCTGCACCCCCACAGCCAGGGCCCGGGCCACCTCGCAGCGGCGCCGTTCACCGCCGGAGAGCTGATAGCCGCGGCGATGCAGGAAGGCGCCGAGTTGGAACTCCTCCACCAGCTGTTCCAGCCGGAAGCGGCGCTGGACCTGGCCGACACCGCTTTGCTGCAGGGCCAAACTCAAGTTCTCATGCACGCTCAGCTGGCGGAACACGCTGGCTTCCTGGGGCAGATAGCCGATGCCAAGCCGGGCCCGCTGCGGCATCGGCAGGGTCTGGACCGGCAGGCCATCAAGCAGCACCGCGCCGGCGTCGGGGCGCAGCAGGCCGGTCACCAGGTTGAAGGTGGTCGTCTTGCCGGCGCCGTTGGGGCCGAGCAGCCCCACCACTTCCCCGGCCTGGAGATTGAGGCTCACTCCTTTGACCAAGGGCCGCCCGGCGATCGTGAGGGTCACCTCTTGTAGGGACAGGCTCATGGGGCCACCGCCCGGACGGCTGGCCTGCTTGCCGGCGCCCCAGGAGTCTCCCCGGAGCCGACCGCAGCAGCGGCCGGGTTCGGCGCGGGCGTCAGGCGCAAGCGGCTCAGGACCTGTTCGTTGGCGGCGGGCAGGGCCATGATCCTTTCGGAGCGCACTAGATAGATCACCTGCTCGGCCCGCAGCAGGTTGCCATCCTGTTGAACAACATCGACATCGCCACTCAATACAACCCGGCCTTCGCGGGTGAAGTACTGGGCCTGGCGGGCCGTCGCCATCACCCCCTTATCGGGGTAGAGGATGCGCACATTGCCCGTGGCCGTGATCACGCCTGTGGCCTGGTCGGCCAACTGGCGATCTGATTCGATGCTGACTAGCCCAGTGGGGATCGCCTGGCGCGCGGGGGCCTGACTGGGCCCAACGGCGGCTTGGGGAGCCGGACCCCCGTTCTGGCCCGGCAGGGCCTGGGCTTGGAGCGGCTGAGCCAGGGCCAGGGCACCACAGCCAAGGGTGAGAGCCACCAAGGGATAGGGATGCCGCCAGCGCAGGGCTGCGGCCAGGAATGCGTTCAACCCGGGAGCCATCGCCGCAATGGCGGTCAATCTAGGCTTCAACCCTGGAGCGCCTGCAGCTCTGGCAATGGACCAGGGTCAGGCTCTAGCCCCTGCTGCAGCGCCTGGAGTCTCTCGCTAACAGCAGCCAGTAGGGGGCCGAGCCCCAGACCCAGGGCCTCGTCGCCATAGGGCTTCAATCGCCCAAGACCTTCACCCAGCAACATCGTGGCGCCGCTTCGGTTGTCCCGTTCTAGGTGTAACTGGGCAACGGCAATTTGCAGCAGGCCCTGCAGGGCCTGACGATCGGGACCCTGGTTCTGGTGCCAGAGGTCCTCAAGCAGGTCATGGCAGCGATACCACTCCGCCCGATTGAACAGGGCGATGGCTTCGGCTAGGTGAGGATCAGCCTCTAGGTCACCTTCGTTCTGAAGGCCAGAGGCCAGGGAGGCTGGGCCCGGAGGCATCAGCGCTTGGCGACCTTTTTGGCGGGCAGCTTGCGCAGGCGAATCGACTCGGGGGTGACCTCGAGCATCTCATCAGGGCCGATGTATTCGAGGGCCCGCTCCAGGGTCATCTGCATCGGGGCTTGCAGGGTGTCGAGCACCTCAGCGCCAGCCGAGCGGATGTTGGTGACCTGCTTCATCTTGCAGACATTGAGTTCGAGATCGGGCGGGCGGTTGTGCTCGCCGACGATCATGCCCTTGTAGACCTTGGTGCCCGGGCTGATGAAGAACTGGCCACGATCTTCCGAGCCCTTGAGGGCATAGAAGGTGGCTGTTCCTTCTTCAAACGAGATCAGCACTCCATTGCGACGGGATTCGAGATCCCCCTGCATGCGGCGATAGTCGAGGAAGGAATGGCTCATAATCCCTTCGCCGCGGGTAGCGCGAATAAACTCACCACGGAAGCCAATCAGGCCCCGGGAGGGCACCACGAATTCCAGCAGGGTGCGGTTATCGCTGGTGGTTTCCATGTTCTGCATCTCGCCCTTGCGGATGCCGAGTTTCTCAATGCAGCCGCCCACTGATTCTTCGGGCACATCCATCACCAGCATTTCGAAGGGCTCGCTGGGGGTGCCATCGATCGTGCGGAAAATCACCTGGGGCTGGGACACCTGGAACTCGAAGCCCTCGCGGCGCATCGTTTCAATCAGGATGCCCAGGTGCAGTTCGCCCCGGCCACTCACAGAGAAGCGGTCAGGGGAATCGGTGTCCTCGACCCGCAGGGCCACGTTGGTGAGCAGTTCCCGCTGCAGGCGATCGCGCAATTGGCGCGTGGTGACGAACTTGCCTTCCTTGCCCGCAAAGGGGGAATCGTTGACGACGAAGGTCATCTGCAAGGTGGGCTCATCCACCTTGATCAGGGGCAGGGCCTCGGGGTGGTCAGGGCAGGCGATCGTTTCACCGATATTCACCTCATCAAAGCCAGATACGGCCACCAGATCGCCGGCCCGGGCCTCGTCGATTTCGATGCGAGAGAGCCCCTTGAAGCCGAGCAACTTGCTGATGCGGCCCCGTTTGATACTGCCGTCATCCCGGATCAGGGCGACGGTCTGGCCGTTGCGGATCGTGCCGTTGTGGATCTTGCCGATCATAATCCGGCCCAGGAAATCCGAATAATCGAGGGTGGTCACCTGCATCTGCAGGGGCTTCTCCGGATCGCCGATGGGGGCGGGCACATGGCGCAGGATCGCGTCAAAGAGCGGCTTCATGTTGTCGCTCTCGATCGCCATGGTCGGCTTGGCATAGCCGGCCATGCCGCTACCAAACAGATAGCTGAAGTCGCATTGGTCGTCGTCGGCGCCCAGTTCCAAGAACAGGTCCAGCACCTTGTCGACGGCCTGTTCGGGGTCAACGCGAGCCCGGTCAATCTTGTTGATGAACACGATCGGCCGCAGACCCTTTTCCAGGGCCTTCTTGAGCACGAAGCGGGTCTGGGGCATGGGCCCTTCGTTGGCATCCACGATCAGCAGGCAGCCATCCACCATGCCGAGCACCCGCTCCACTTCGCCACCGAAATCGGAGTGGCCAGGAGTATCAACAATATTGATACGGATGCCGTTGTAATCAACCGCCGTATTCTTAGAGAGGATCGTGATGCCGCGCTCACGCTCCAAGTCGTTGGAATCCATCACGCAAGTGGGCACTGCCTCACCATCGCGGAAGATGCCGGACTGGTTCAGCAGGGCATCCCCCAAGGTGGTTTTGCCGTGGTCAACGTGGGCAATGATCGCAATGTTGCGAATCGGGGCGCCCTTGTGTTCGCCGCTCATGGTGGATCTCTCGGTAAGGCTTGATGGAATCTGACGAAACCCGGGGTGGGGTGAGGTCGGTGGTCTGGGATCGGAACGGCAACACCCGAGCAATGAAGCTCGAGCTGCGACGGGAAGCGTCGCTGGGGAAGGGCCGGAGCCGGCCGATCAGACAACCCCTTGGCTGCTGGTCTGATCGAACCATGCTATCTCAGTGCTCTATCAGCTCCGCCGGTGCAAGCTGCCGCGGGTGACACCCAGGCGACTGTCGAGCTGCTCCTGCTGCCAGACCTGCCGGCCTGAACGCTGGCCGGCTAAGGCCTGGCGATAGAGCTCGACGCGCCGGCTGGCATCGGCGCCGCTGTCTTGCAGCAACTCGATCCGGTAGTGGCGTAGCCCGGCGCGCAGCAAGGGGGGGATGGCCTCGGCTCCGGTCTGGGCCTTGCCGTTGAACAGGGTGTTCCGGCAGCCCAGATCAGCCCGCAGCGGGTGTTCGATACCACTGCGATCGCGCAGCAGCACCTGGTGTTGTTCGCAGGGACGGCCGCAATCGCTGTGGTCGTGGCCCTCGGAAAGGAAGGCGCAAAACAGGCAATGCTCCATGTGGAATAGGGGCATGTGCTGGTGCAAGGTCAGCTCGACCCGGCCCGGCGGGCAGCCCGCCACGAGCTCGAGCAGTTGGTCGAGGGCCAGGTCGTAGCTGGCGGTAATCCGCTCCAGGCCCCAGCGCTCAAGCAGCCAACCGGCCGAAAGCGGGTTGGCCACGTTCAGGCTGAAATCGGCGATGCAAGGCGCTTCCAGGCTCAGCCGTTCCAGCTGGTCGGCGTTGCGTACTAGGTAGCCATCGGGCCGGGCCCGCAGCAGGGGCTCCAGGCTCCAGCGTTCATCGGGCCGGCAGATGCGCTGGCCGGCCAGCCAGAGCCCCCCAGGCCAGCGGCCTTTGCCCAGGGCTACGGCCTGGCGCAATTGAGCGGGGTGTTCGATGTCCACCACCACCCGGTGGATCGGTTGCTCCAGCAGGGCTTCGAGCTGCTCCAGGCTGCGCACCAGCACCGTCAAGGTGGGGTCTTGGGCTTGCTGGGACAGGGGCTCAGTTGTTTGGGGGAGCAGGTTGCCTAAGGCAGTGGCGATCTGGTGGCGCTGGGTTTGCCGATCTGGAGCGACCCCAGTCCCCGTTACTGGCTCCGGGCCTGGGGCCAAGACCTCCGCCAAACGCTCCACCAGCTGGCGCCGTAGGGCATTGAGCTGGGTCACAGGCAGGAACAGCCCCTCGCCTAGGTCGATTTCCAGCCGCCCCAGCCGCCAGGGGCTGCCCCCCAGCCGGCCCAGTTGCTGCTCCAGCCGGGCTCGATCGAGGCCGGCGCCGCTGGCCGCCTGCAGCGGCATGGCCGAAACCACACGCCAGGGGCCCCCGGGGATGCCAGCGATGGCGCCTACCTCCAGTTGCAGGGGGGTGCCAAGGGCACCGCTGACCCGTAGATCGAGGGCTTGCTGCCGTTCTGGGGCCACGGCCTGGGCGAGTTTTTGCAGCTGGCTCTCGAGCTGGGGATCACTGGTCAGCCAGCAGGGGCTGCCGCGCCGCAGGCCGTCTAGGTCGAGTCGGCCGGGGCCCAGCCGCAGGGCCACCAGGCCGCCGGGGCGCGTCTGCAAGGCCATGACCCGGCCGCCCACTTCGCTGGGAGCCTGCAGGGGATCGCTACAGGCTCCCTCCAGGACCAGCCCATCGCCAGTTTTCAGGGCTGCATCGGCGGCCAGCACCAGCCAGCCGCCGGCCTCGATCCGCTCGAGCCGGCCTAGCCAGGGGCCCCGCTTTTTGCTCCAGCGGCCATGCACCAGCTGGCGGTGATCGACCCCCTTTAGCCAGCCCGTTCCCAGGCCCCGTGAAAAGCTCAGCTCCAAGCGCCGGCGGACCTGCTCGGGATTGAGGGGCGGGCTGTCCGGTTGGCCTGCCTCAGGGGGCTGGGCCAGCAAGCGGCTCGATGGTGGCGCGGACTCGGCCGGGGAGTCCGGTACCGCCAGGGCATCGAGCCCCTGGCGGTAGGCCTGGGTGACGGCTGCCACGTAGCTGGCCTCCTTGAGGCGCCCCTCGATTTTGAGGCTGGCAATGCCAACGGCGGCTAGCTCCGGCAGCAGCTCCCAGGCGGCCAGATCCTGGGGCGAAAGCAGGTAGCGCTGTTCGCCGAGGTCCTGCTCCACGCCATCGACAATCAATTGGTAAGGCAAGCGGCAGGCCTGGGCGCACTCGCCCCGGTTGGCACTGCGCTGGCCCAGGGCTTCGCTGGTAAGGCACTGGCCCGAATAGGCCACACACAGGGCCCCATGTACGAACACCTCTAGGGGCAGGGCACAGCCGCGCTGCTCCAGCTGTTGCCGTAGGCGATCGAAGTCCTTGAGGCCCAATTCTCGTGCCAACACCACCCGCTCGCAGCCGAGTTCGGCCGCCTGGGCCACCCCAGCCGCACTGGTGATCGACATCTGGGTGGAGCCGTGCAGGGCCAGCTCGGGGGCCAACCGACGGGCGAGCCGGGCTAGGCCGATGTCCTGGACGATCAGCGCATCAACGCCGGCGGCGGCGGCCTGCAGGACTAGGTCCCCGACGGCCTCCAGCTCAGCGGGGAAGAGCAGGACATTGACCGTGAGAAAGCCGCGCACGCCGCGCCGATGCAGCCACTCCATCACCTCCGGCAGGTCGTCGGCCTGAAAGTTTTGCGCACGCAGCCGGGCGTTAAAGACCTCCACCCCGAAATAGACCGCATCGGCGCCATTGGCGACGGCGGCCCTAAGGGACTCCCAGCAGCCGGCCGGGGCGAGCAGTTCAGGTGTCAGGGGGAGGGGTGATGCCAAATCAGGGTTTGCTGCCAAGAGGGGTTCAGGGGGCAAGCCGGTTCAGGGGGCAAGCCGGTGGGCCTGTTCAAACAGTTTCAAGGCATCAGCCGATCCTTCAAACCGCCAATGCCAGGGCTCGTAGTTCACCCCCTGGGCGTTGCCTTGCGGAAACGAGAGGCTGAAGTGATAGCGATTGGCGTTCTGCACCAGCCAGGCATAGGACGGGGTGGCATCGAAGCTGGCGCTGAGGTTGCTGCCCGGATTACGGCCATCGCCCACATCAAGCGCATAGCCAGTGCTGTGTTCGGAGAAGCCTGGAGGGGCGCTGACCTGCGCCCGTTGCTCGGCGCTCTGGTTGCGCTCCGATCCGATATCGAAGAACAGATGCTTCTGCAACTCCAGCGACCGAAAACCGCTGAGCAGGCGCAGGGAGACCCCATCGGCGGCAGCGGCCCGCTGCATGGCCAGGAACTGCTCGGCAGCTTCGCGCTGCAGGGCAATGCCCGGGGCCGCATCAACCAGCTCCCTGGAGGACGCTTCCGGATAGGGGAAATGGCCGAGCAGGCGTCCATCGAGCCCCTGGCGGGCGTTGATGCCCTGCACCGGCGGCGGAGCCCATTGGCGCTTGATCGGATCTCGGAACAGCCAGACCAAGGCTGCAGTGCCTACCAGTAGTAGGGATGCGGTCAGCAGAGACTGGCGAAAGCGCAAGCGGCGCTGGGGCTTGGCCAGCTGGGTGCGGCGGGCGATGGGAATGTCCAGACCACCGGTTCCCATGGCCCCAACGCTTGCTCGGTTGGGACGGCGGGAGCTGGAGGTGGGTTTGCGCACGGGCAACAGCTTGGCGGGCAACCAGGTCGGGGTCGCGGCAGCGGTGGCCATGTTAATCGGAAAGGCTCAGCCACCTGCCGGCGACAGGCCAGCGGTGTTAGCTTCAGACCAAAGATGCTTACCGGGACACCGGTTTCAAGATGTTGCGTGTCGCAGTGGTGGGCGGCGGCCCGAGCGGTTCCTGTGCTGCAGAAATTCTGGCTAAGGCCGGAATCGAAACCTGGATCTTCGAGCGAAAACTCGATAACGCCAAACCCTGTGGAGGGGCGATTCCCCTCTGCATGGTCGAGGAATTTGATCTGCCGGAATCGATCATTGATCGTAAGGTGCGCAATATGAAAATGATTTCCCCCTCCAATCGCGAGGTGGATATCAACCTGGATAATCAGGACGAATATATCGGCATGTGCCGGCGCGAGGTGATGGATGCCTACCTGCGCGAGCGCGCCGCAGGCCTGGGCGCCAACCTGGTGAATGGCCTGGTCACCAAAATCGACACCGGCACCAAGCGCCAGGGCCCCTATACCCTCCATTACACCGATTACAGCGCTGGTGAAGCGACCGGGGTTGCGAAGGAATTGGCAGTGGATCTGATCATTGGCGCCGATGGGGCCAATAGCCGCGTCGCCAAGGCAATGGATGCGGGCGATTACAACGTGGCGATCGCCTTCCAGGAGCGCATCAAGCTGCCGCCCGAAGAGATGAAGTACTACGAAAGCTTGGCCGAAATGTATGTGGGCACCGATGTGTCGCCTGATTTCTACGCCTGGGTGTTCCCCAAATACGACCACGTGGCCGTGGGCACCGGCACGATGCAGCAGAACCAATCCCTGATCAAGGGCCTGCAGGAAGGCATCCGCGAGCGGGCCAAAAAGCGCCTGCTCAATGGCGAAGTGATCAAGGTGGAAGCCCACCCGATTCCTGAACATCCCCGTCCCCGACGGGTCGTGGGTCGCATGGCCCTAGTCGGCGATGCCGCCGGTTATGTCACCAAGAGCTCGGGCGAGGGCATCTATTTCGCCGCCAAGAGTGGCCGCATGTGCGCCGAACAGATCGTGGCGGCGAGCAAGCAGGGTCAAACCATCCCCACCGAAGCCGATCTCAAGGTTTATATCAAGAAGTGGGATCGAAAATATGGCGCCACCTACAAGGTACTGGAGCTCTTGCAAAACATCTTCTATCGCAATGATGCGGCCCGCGAAGCCTTCGTGGAGATGTGCGACGACAAGGATGTGCAGCGCCTCACCTTTGACAGCTACCTCTACAAGCGGGTGGTGATGATGAACCCCTGGCAGCAGCTTAAGCTCACCTTCTTGACCCTTGGATCGGTGCTACGCGGCAACGCCCTGGCTCCAGCCACCTACAAGCCGGTTGCTAGTGCCGTGCGCAGTGAGGAGGAAGCCAATGCGATGTTGGCGGTGCGTTCGATCACCGGCGGTATCAAGGTGAAGGGTGATCGCAATCGCGCTGCTGCTGCCAATGGCATTGCCTCGGCCCCAGGTTCAGCTGATCCATCCAGCTCCAAGCCGGAACCAGCCCTCAGCGGCCGCTGATCTGCTGGCTCGTTTTAAAAACCAACTATCGCCAGCTGCTTTAAGGCCAAGTTCCTATCCAAGGATAGGAACTTGGCTTTGCTTGCAACACTGCCCCTAGGCGAAGTTTTTAGCACCGGTTCCTTGCTGGCGCGCTCTGATGGCCAGCTTGAATCGAGGGCAATAGCCCAGGGCGGTGATGGGGCCCAAGACCGGTAACGGGCCAGGTACCGAGTGGGGTGCTGAATCCCTATCCCTACCGTGGTCGCCAGGCAGGAGCGGTAGGGCTGGCGGCGGCGGCGGCTCTAGGTGGGGGGTGGTCCGATCAAAGGACAAGTCAGGGACACTGGAACGTTCCAACCCTTCCCGTTTCGTTTTTTCTTTGATGGTATCGCCGTAGGCTTGCCCGCTGTTCGGGTGGAGGGATCGGGAGCTGGAATCACGGGCTTGCCAGCCGCTGACGATCGTTGGCTCACGCCACGGATCCAGCCATGCTGGCGGGATCAAAGAATCACCAGGTTCAGGGGCCTGTTGGGGGGCCGGGGACAGGCCAGAGCCAGGCTGGATGGGATAGCTCCAGGCCCTAGCTAGGACCTTCAAGACCATTCATGGCCGGTCGATGGCTGAAAGCTGGCCTGGGCCAGGTGATTTCGTTCGAGCTCGCTCCCCGGACGTAAGCCAAAAGCACTTGCTTGACTAGGGCATTGCTTGGGCTTACACAAGGGTCTGCCTAAATCAGACCACATCGGACCATCGGAGCCCTGAACGGAGGTGCTGCTAAGCAGGGATACGCCCAACAACAATGGAGTAAGACGAGACAGGCGAAACCGTGCCAATCGGGGGACATTTGGCAGCAATGCATCCATACAAAGCGGTGCCAAAAAATAGGACTAAACATGCTATAAAAATAGCCCAGTGCAATCCCAATGCGGTATTGTATGCAGTGCTGCTGTAAAATTGCAGCAGCTAGGCAGCGGTGTTGGCTTGCAGCCGTGCAGGCCAACGGGATGCTGCCCCAGTCTCTCCTCTACGGGGCAAGGGCGGCGGACTTCAGTCTGCCAACCTTGCTTAGATGGGCTCATAGGACTTGAAGTTAACTCCCACGAGCAGATCATTATAGTCCCGATCGCCACCGCCATGCATATCTTCTAGGCCAAAGACATTAGCGCCCATCATCTTGAAGTGGTTCACCCCATCGGTATTGGCGGCGGCGAAGGCAAAGTAGGTTTGTTGAGTGCTGGCCACGATGGCAAACGGCGCATAGAAGACTCCACCGGCCACACTAAAGTCTTTCTGGGCTAATGCTCGGTTGGTGGTGGCAATTCCATCGAGGGCCGAAGCCCGATTGGCTTCACTTAGGGCCAGTTCCCGGTAGCGGTCCTGATCCGCCGCCTGGAGGCCTGTGGGATCGAGGGTACGTCCGGTGACGGCATCAAACAGGGAGCCATTGCGATCTAACACTTGGTAGAAGCCAACGGTAGAATTAAAACTGGCTTCGCGGTTGTAAGATAAAGACCCAAGAAGAAAACTATCTGCTAAGGCGGTGGTATTCAGTACGGGGGCAAACGACTGCTCAGATGAGATTAGGGCATTTAACCCCGGAGCTGAGTTGTTGAGATTGAGCTCAATTGAGAGCCCACTATTGGAATTAAGGTTGGCCATTTTGCTGCCCTCTTGGGCACTCCAAGTGAGGAACTGGAACTGACTGCCTAAGGCGGCAAGATTCGTTTTGCCAACAGCCAGTTGCTGCAAAGTGGAGCCTTTAGTTTCAAAGCAAAGAATTTTCTGGTTATTCGTAATCTGAAGTTCGCGGCTTAGCTGCGTGGATCCCAAGGAAAGGTTGGATGCCCTAGCCAAGGAACTGAACAGAATTTGACCCTTGCTGAGCAGATCCGCAAGCGAGACACTATTGGGATCATCACCTGAATTGAGGAGCAAATAGCCAATCTCATTAAGGTCAGCAGAATTTGATTTCAGGGTCAGTGATACGAACAGGGCCGTATCAACAGTGATGCTGATATCGCCAATTTGCAATGTATTGGGAGTTAGAAGATGCAAGGCAGGCGTAGAATCAACCACTGCGGCAGAGGATGGATCGGAAATAGTTCCATCCTTGACCCCATCCATATCACCAAGTTTGCCATCCACATAGTGAAGGTGAACAAAGTTGGCCATGCCTGAACCGGTTAAATCATAGAAGCGAGCGCCCACGCCCTCTACGGGATCATAGAGAAAGGGAGTTTTAATGCCGGTAAGATCATCAATAAGGTAATAGGATAATTGCTTATTGCTTTTTTGGACACCAGTTTTGTCCGGATCGAGCTCACTTAGCAGGGAGCCACCTACGGCTTTGAGGTCAAAACCAAGGGACGTGCGGGAACTACCTGGGTTAAGAATAGCCTTAAAGTCGATCATTGTATCGTTCATTGTCACCAAGGGGTCTGTCGCGAGCAGCGTCGACTTTTTCTTGAATGAGATGGGATTACTGGGATCAAACTTGGCACCATTGGCCAGCATGGGGATGGCTGGCGATGC
>CAMAPJ010000027.1 GCA_945860085.1 Synechococcus sp. UW140
CCGTGGGTGTACCAGGAGGTGACAAAGGTGGTGCCGGTGAGCCAACCCCCCAGGGCCAGATAGGCCGTGGGGAAGAGCAGCAGGCCGGACCAACCGACAAAAACGAAGCGGTCGCGCTTAAGCCAGTCGTCGAGGATGTCGAACCATCCCCGGGCTGAAGGCGCGCGCCCTACAGCGATCGTCATGGTTTGGAAATGGGCAGTGCGGGGCGATGTCCCGCGGGCTGAGGGTGACCGGGCGATCGTAACAACGTTCCCTGACATCGCGAGGGCCGTTGCAATGGGCTGACATGCCAGGGGTCAGCTGGTTTTTTCCCCGTCTCGTCCCCCAGGCTCGGCCCAGGGCTCCAGGTTGGTGGTTCAGGCCTGCGGCGGCGGGCGCCAAGATGGCAGCCCCCCTGGCTTTGCCCCACGCATGGCTTCGCGTCCAACCCAGGCGGCCGCTAAGGCGGCTGCCTCCCAAGAGGTGCTTGAACAGTCCGTGCTGGGCTCCCGCCGCCTGTCCAATGTGTTGGTGGCTGCGGCAGTGACCATCGGCGGGCTGGGCTTCCTGCTCGCCAGCCTGTCCAGCTACACCGGCCGGGATCTGCTGCCCCTGGGCCAGCCCTCAGCCCTGATCTGGGTGCCCCAGGGCCTGGTGATGGGTCTTTACGGCCTGGCTGCTGCCCTGCTGGCCACCTACCTGTGGACCGTGATCAGCATTGATGTGGGCGCCGGTGCTAACCGCTTTGATCGCTCCAGCGGCGAATTGCTGGTAACCCGCCAGGGCTTCCGCCAGTTGATCCGGGTTGAGCTGCCGATCAAGGACATCCAGGCCGTGAAGGTGGAGGTGCGCGACGGTCTCAGCCCCCGTCGCCGCCTGTCCCTGCGCCTGCAGGGTCGCCGCGACCTGCCCTTGACTCGGGTCGGAGAGCCGATGCCCCTAGAGCAGTTGGAGCAGGGTGGTGCCGAGCTGGCTCGCTTCCTGGGCGTCCCCTTGGAGGGTGTTTGAAGCCATGGCGACGCCGTTCTTCCCCTTGAAAACCAGCTTGCGCATGAACACCAGCTTGCGCATCAAAACCAGCTTGCGCATCAACACCGCCTGCCGCTTGAACACCGTTTTCAGCCGCCTTGTGCTGGTGGTGCTCCTGTTGCTAAGCCCTTTCGGCCTGGCGGCCTGCGCCGGTTCTAAACCGACCGCTGCCCTCGGCTGTGCGGCTGGAACCCTTCCCTGCCTAAAGGGCAAGGCAGTGATCCTCCTGACCACGAATAAAGGGGAAGTGCAACTCAGCCTCGATGGCGACAATGCTCCGCTCACTGCCGGCAATTTTGTTGATCTGGTCGGCCGGGGCATCTATAACGGCACGCTCTTTCACCGGGTGGTGAAGGAGCCGGTGCCGTTTGTCGTCCAGGGTGGCGATCCGCTTAGCGCCGATGTCAAGGTGAATCCAGAGCTGCTCGGTTCGGGTGGCTTCATTGATCCGGCCACCGGCCAGCAGCGCCAAATCCCCCTGGAAATCCTTCTGGCCGGCGACTCCGAGCCCCACTACGGGGCGCCCCTTTCTGGCCCGGGTCAGCAGGCACGGATCAAGCTCGTGCATGCCCGCGGCTCGGTGGCGATGGCCCGCAGCAACGATGCCAATTCGGCCAGTTCCCAGTTCTATGTGGCGCTGCGCTCCCTCCCGGAACTCGACGGCCGCTATGCGGTCTTCGGCCAGGTGACCAAGGGGATCGAGGTCGTCGACCAGCTGGTACAGGGCGACAAGTTAATCAAAGCTGTCGTAGTGGAAGGCGGCACCCTGGTGAAGGAGAAGCCCTAGGCCGGAACCCGCTTGTCGAGCACGCTGGCCTTGAGCAGTTCGGTGTTGACGCCTGAGGCCCGTTCCAGGGCCACCTTTCCGGTACGGGCGATTTCGAGGATGCCGTAGGCCTCCAGGAGTTGCTCTAAGGCCACCAGCTTGCCGGGGTCACCGACGACCTCCAGGGTCATGGCGTCGTCGGCCACATCGACGACCTTGGCGCGGAAGACCTGCACCAGATCGAAAATGGCGCCACGGGTTTCGGCGTTGGCCGAAACTTTCAGCAGCATCAGTTCCCGCTCTACCGCCGGGATGGTGGACAAATCAATCACCCCGAGCACATTGACCAGCTTGTTGAGCTGCTTGGTCATTTGCTCCAGGGTGCGGTCGTCCCCTTCGACCACCATGGTGAGCCGCGAGGCGCCAGGCTTTTCCGCCGGCCCCACCGCCAGGCTTTCGATATTGAACCCGCGCCGGGCAAACAGGCCGGAGATGCGGCTCAGGGCTCCGGATTCGTCTTCCACCAGCACCGAAAGGGTGTGCTTCATGCCCAGGGCGCTCTCCTAGCCGATCCGGCATCTAAATTACGCATCGGTGGGCGGCCTCTGGCGGGGAAGCTGGCCCAACCAGTCCAGCAGGGTTTGGTTGAACCGCTTTGGGTCTTCGTCGTGGGGGCAGTGGCCGTCGCCCTCAAGCAGGACCAGCTCCAGCTCGGGTCGGTGCCTTTGCAGCTGGTGGCGAACCGATGGGGGCACCAGGGTGTCGCGGCTGCCCCAGATCACCAGCAGGGGCCGATCGAGTTGGTCCAGCAACACCGGCGCCGTGGCCCCCCGGGGCCGCAGGGCCATGGCGATGCTCATCGCCCGCAGGGCCCGGGCCGCTTGGGGCCGCAGGGCGGGCCTGGCCACTAGGCGACGCAGTTCAGGGTCCAGGCCGCGGCCGCTGGGGTAGGCGGCCGCCAGGGCGCCATCCAGCAGGGGCGTGCGGGCAATCAGCGGAATCAGCAACTCCAGGGGCAGCAGGCGGCAGGCCCAGGTGACCAGCCAGCGCAGCAGACGCCGGCGCCAGGGGGCGCGCCGCCTGGGTACCGGCATCACCAAGGTGGGATCGGCCAGGGGCGCTAGCACCACCGCCCGCACCCAGCCGGGCGCCCAGACGCCACAGCTCAGGGCCACCAGGCCGCCTAGGGAATTGCCCACCAGCACCGCCGGTGCTGCTACCACCTGCTCCAGGAAGGCGGCCACTTGGCGGGCCCAGAGGCGGTTGTCGAGGCGCAGGGCTGGCTGGCTGGAGGCGCCGAAGCCGACCAGGTCGAGGGCATAAACGCACCAGCCGGCCTCGGCGAGCGGACCAGCGTTGTGGCGCCAATGGCCGCTGGCGGCGCCGAAGCCATGAATCAGAACCAGGGCCGGATTGGCCGGATCGCCCAGGCGGCGCCAATGCACATCCAGCCCCCGCCAGTGCCAGGTCGCCGGCTCGCCCCAGGCCGCTCCTGCCGTGGCGACAGGGGAAGAAATGGGGCTGGCCACCATGCCGGTTGGATTCGCTGAAGCAGCCAAGCCTGGCCTGCCGCCGGCCCTGGGTTCCAATTCCTGGGCCGCCTGGCCGGTTCGATCCGCTGCCAGCCTTGGCTTAGGCGCGGCATGGCGATTGATCGAGGCTGGGGGCGAGGGGGCGAAAGCAGGCGGGCCGCCCAGGGGACCTTTGGGCGGGGACGCTCCTAGCCACGACTCCCTCAGCCAAGGCAGCCCCAGCCAAGGCAGCCTTAGCCAAGGAGGCCTCAGTCAAGGCAGCCCCAACCAAGGCAGCCCCAGCCAGGAGAGCCCCAGCGCTAGAGGGCTCCCCGCAGTCGCGCCCCCCTCAGGGGGACTCGGCGACAACAGGTTCGCCGAAGACCGTTTCGCCAAAAACGCTCTCTCCAAAAACGCTCTCAGCAAAAACGGTTTCAGCGCAATCGGTCTCACGGCAATCCGACTCACCGAAAACGGACTCATCGAAAACCGACTCACCGAAAACCGACCCATCGAAATCGGGACCAGCCAAGCCGCCACCATCGAGGAAGGCGCAGTTCGCTTGCAGGTTGGTAGCGGGTTTTTCCGGCCCGAATCGCGGCCGTCGCGGGATCTGGGGGTGCTTCTGGCCCAGCACTTGGCGGCCCAAGGGCGAGCCCTCAGGCCCGAGGCCCCCGGCCTGAGCGTTCTGGATCTGATGGCAGGCTGCGGCATTCGCAGCCTGCGTTACAGCGTGGAAGCAGGAGCGGCCACGGTGTGGGCCAATGACGCCGACCCGGACCGACTGGCCCTGCTTCAAGCCAACCTGGCCGGCTTGGCGGGTGGGCGCTGCACGACGCGCACGGCCCAGAAGCTTCTGGCTGGCTGCCTGGTGCGCGAGCAGCGCTTCGACCTGATCGACCTCGATGCCTTCGGTTGCCCCAGTTCCCTGGTGCCCCTGGCCCTGGAGGCCCTGGCCTTTGACGGGGTGTTGTATTTGGCCAGCACCGACGGCCGCTCCCCCACCGGCCATGACCGGCCCGCCGCGATCCGCTCCCTGGGGGCGGCGGCCCGGGCCCATCCCGCTAGCTGGGAGCTGGCCTTGCGCTTGCAATTGGGGGTGGTGGCCCGGGCCGCCTGGTCCATGGGCCGGGGGGTGGAGCCCCTGTTCAGCTTCAGCGAGGGCCGCACCTTTCGCACGGCGGTGCGGCTGCGGCGCAAGCCAGGGCCCCAGGCCGAGCGCCAGTTGGGCCTTCTGGCCCATTGCCATGGCTGCGGCGACCAGCAGGCCCAGACCCTCCTGCAGCTGCGCCGCTGGCGCCCCTGTTGTTGCCCGGACCAGGCCGGGGCGACCCTGTCGATTTCCGGGCCCCTCTGGATTGGCCCCCTGCAGGATCTGGCCAGCCTCGAGGCGATGGCGGCGGCTCCAGGGGCCGCAGCTGCCAGCCTCAGCCAGGCCGGGGCGCGGCTGCTGGCCAAGCTGCGGCGGGATGACGGCCTGCCGGCCCGGTGCTGGCCCATGGCCGAGCTGGCCAAGCGCCTGGGCGGCGGCCCGCCAGCCCTTGAGCCCCTGGTTGAGGCCTTGCGCCAACAGGGTTGGAGCGCCCAGGTCAGTGCGGTGATGCCGGCTCAGCTGCGCAGTGATGCCCCTTGGGATCAGCTGCTGGAAGTGGCAGCCCATGTCAGCTGAGCGGCCCTGGCCCCAGGGCCTCTTGCCGCCGCGCTAAATAGGTAAACCGTTACGGGAATCAGCCATGGCCTCGGAAATTTTTGGCATCGCAGCGATTTTCTGGGTGTTGATCCCGATTGGCCTGGTTGGCGGCGTCCTGCTGTTGAAACTTGAGAAGGAATGAGCTCAGATGCCTGGGTAGCGATCGCGCTAGGCCCAGCTCACCCCTAGGCTCATCCCTCCCTGACGCCCCTTCATGCAGGTCCTGGTCATCGGTGGTACGGGCACCCTCGGTCGTCAGATCGCCAGGCGCGTCCTGGATGCCGGCCACCAGGTGCGCTGCATGGTGCGATCGCCCCGTAAGGCTGCTTTCCTGCAGGAATGGGGCTGCGAGCTCACCCGCGGCGACCTGCTCGAACCCGACAGCCTTGATTACGCCCTAGAGGGCCAAGAGGCGGTGATCGATGCGGCCACGACCCGTCCTACCGATGAGGCCAGCATCTATGACATCGACTGGCAAGGCAAGCTCAACCTGCTGAATGCCTGCGATAAGGCCGGAGTCAAGCGTTTCATCTTTGTGTCCTTGCTGGATGCCGAGAAGCACCGCAACGTGCCCCTGATGGACATCAAGTACTGCACCGAGCAGCTGCTGCTCTCCTCAGACTTTGACTACACGATCCTGCGCTGCGTTGCTTTCATGCAGGGGGTGATCGGTCAATTTGCAATTCCGATCCTGGAAAGCCAGACCGTTTGGGTGAGTGGCACGCCAACGCCGATCGCCTACATGAACACCCAGGACGTGGCCCGGTTTGCGGTGGCTGCCCTAGAGCGCCCTGAAACGATCCGTCGAGCCCTGCCTGTGGTCGGTCCTAGGGCCTGGACCACCAGTGAAGTCACCCAGCTCTGCGAAAAGTTCAGTGGTAAAACGGCGCGGATTTTTCGCGTCCGTCCTGTGCTCATCGGCCTGATGCGAGGCGTGGCGAACTTCTTCGAGGCCGGACTCAATGTGGCCGATCGCCTGGCCTTTGACTCGGTCACCGGTGGTGGCGTGACCCTCTCAGCACCGATGGACGAGAGCTACGCCGCCTTCGGCGTCGATCCTGGCGAGATCACTGGCCTAGAGGGTTATCTGCAGGAGTACTACTCAACGATTCTGCGCCGTCTGCGCGAGATGGACGCCGATCTCGACAAGAATGCCAAGAAGAAGCTTCCCTTCTGAATCTTTGGCGGTGATCTGCTAGTTGTCATTTTTCGTCTGTAATCCTTTAACTGTAATCTTTGCTCCTCAACCCGCCTGCAGTAATCCCTTTAAGCAATCACTTTGAAGAGATCTCTTCAAAGTGATCTGTCGGCCCCGATCAGGCAAGGCCTAGGCCGGCTGGTGGTTGTCTCGGGCTGCGGTAGGGGCGAGGGGTAGGCCGGGCTGGCGATAGCCGACAGTGGTCTAGTTTTTTTGTACTAGTTTGTTGTAAGGTTACGAGCTTGCGCGTTGCCCGTCCATGTCCGTTGCCCAGATCAAGAATCTGCAGCGCCGTCTCGCCAACCTGGAGCAGGAGGCCATTGACGAAATCAACCGGGCCTGCGGCCACGAGCTTTGGCAGAGCTTGGGCTTTGATGCCCTCGACAGCCTCGAGGACAACGATCGCCGAGCCCGGGCCAACTACTACTACGGCCAGCTCCAGGCGGTGCGGGAGCTGAAGAGCTGCATCTGAAGCGAAGGCCCTTGGCCCGGGGCCTGAGCCGGCCCCTTTAGCCCAAGCAAGACCTCAGCCCAAGACCGCGATGCAATCGATCTCCACCCTGGCCGCCTTGGGCAGGGCTGCCACCTGAACGCAAGCCCGGGCCGGCGAGACCCCCTCGCCGCAGACCCCTGGGCCGAAGACCTCGGCGTAAAGGGCATTGACCTTGGCGAAATCGGCCAGATCGGCCAGAAACACCGTGGTGCGTACCACCTGCCGGGCCGTGCAGCCGGCAGCCTCTAGGACCGCCACCAGGTTGGCGAGTACCTGGCGGGTTTCCGCTTCTACATCGCCGCCTCCCACCATCTCACTGGTGGCGGGATCGAGAGCGATCTGGCCGGAGCAAAACAGCAAGCCCCCCGCTTTGACCGCCTGGTTGTAAGGGCCGACCGGGGCGGGCGCCGCCGCCGTAATAACGGCCTCGGTGGAGGGAGCTGGGGGCATCGCTAGGGGGCTGAAGGAAGGGTGGCTCGATGCTATGGCTGCTGGATGCTATGGCTGCTCGATGCAGTATCTGCTCGATGCGGTGGCTGCTCGATGCTCTAGCTGCACGATGGGTAGCCATTCAAAGAGTGGCGGCTGGCTCAGGCAAGGGTGGGCGGAACGGCAGGGGCCCCGGCCCAGGTCAGGGCTGCTGAGATTTGAGGCGGCCTCAGCCGCGCCAATGGTCCTTGCTGTGGCGATAGCGGGCGAACTCTTCGGGGCCGCTGCTGCGCACGAACAGATTGGTTTGCAGCTCCTCGCCCATGGTGCTGGGGATAGTGGGCCGCCCGGCTGCCCGCTCGTTCAGCACCTGCTGGAAGCGCCTGTAGATGGCTTCATCGCCTGGGAGCAGGTGATGGGCCCAGCGCAGGTTGGCTTCGGTGTACTCGTGGCTGCACCAGATGCGGGTGGCTGCTGGCAGCGCCGCCAACCGCTGCAACGATTGCCAGAGCTGCTCTGGGCTGCCTTCCAGCAGCCGGCCGCACCCCCCCGCAAACAGGGTGTCGCCGCAGAACAAGTCGCCAAAGCTGGGCCGATCCAGGAGCCCCGCAGCGGGCGGCAAGTAGAAGCCGATATGGGCGCGGGTGTGGCCGGGCATTGCCAACACCTCGATCGAACGCCCCAGCAGATTGAGGTGATCGCCATCGCCGACCCCCTGGGTTTGGAAGGGGATCCGCTGGCGGTCCGCCGTAGCGGCGATCACCTTGAGGTTGGGCCAACGCCTTAACAAGTCCGGCGTGCCGCCGATGTGGTCGTGGTGGTGGTGGGTGTGGAGCACGGCAATTGGCTCCAGCCGCCGCTGTTCAAGCCAGGCGATTACCGGTTCAGCCACGGCCGGGTCCACCAGCACCGCCTGGCCACCGCTGCCGCCGCCATTTTGGGAGTTATGGAGCACAAAGACATAGTTGTCCTGGAGCACCGGAATCAGACTCACGTCGTTCGCGGCCCTGGCGGGGCCTGGTGTTAGCGACAAAGCGCTGTCTCCACTAGCCCTGGCCTCTGGCCTGGGCGCCAGGGGGTTGGATGATCCCGGACCGTTCGGCTGCATCGTTAAAGTCCAGGTCGAGGCCGATCCCCATGATCACTGTTGCGCTGGCCAAAGGCGGCTTGCTCAAGGATTCCGTCCGCCGCTTTGCCGCAGCCGGGCTTGATTTCTCGGCCCTGCTCGATCCGGTTAATCGCCAGCTGCGCGTGGAGAGCGCCTGTGGCAACGCCCGGGCCCTGCTGGTGCGCAATGCCGATGTGCCGGTCTATGTGGCCTATGGCCAGGCCCAGTTGGGCGTGGTCGGCTATGACGTGCTGCGCGAACACGCCCTGCCCGTGGCCCAGCTGGTGGACCTGGGCTTTGGCGGCTGCCGCATGAGCGTGGCCGTTAAGGCCAGCAGCGGCTACCGCCAGGCCGTGGACCTGCCGGCCCACTGCCGCGTGGCCAGCAAGTTCACCCGCTGCGCCCAGGAGTATTTCGCCGCCCTGGATCTGCCGGTGGAGCTGATCCATCTGGCGGGTTCCGTTGAACTGGGCCCGATCACCGGCATGTCCGAAGCGATCGTGGATCTGGTGGCCACGGGCCGCACCTTGGAGGAAAACGGCCTGATCGCGATTGAGGACCTGTTCCATAGCACCGCCCGCCTAGTCGGCCACCCCCTCTCGATGCGGCTCGACCCCGGCCCCCTGCAGACCCTGGTGGACCGGCTGTCGGCCCTTTCGCCCGTTCCGCCAACGCCGGTACCTGCTGCAGCGGTAGCGAGCTGATGGCCAGCCGCGATCGACAACGGCTGCGGCGCCTGCTGCCCTACCTGGCCCAGGACCGGCGCCGCCTGACCCTTAGCTTGCTGCTGTTGATCCCCGTGGCCCTGGGCGCTGCGGTCCAACCCCTGCTGGTGGGCCAGGCGATTTCGGCCCTGCGCCACGAACCGACCATGCCCTGGCTGTCCGGCCAGAGCGTGCCCCAGGTGCTGAGCACCCTGGTGGGTCTGCTGCTGGTGGCCGTTGTCGTACGGCTGGGCCTGCAAGGGGTGCAGAGCTATAACGTTCAGGCCGTCGGCCAACGGCTCACGGCCCGGATCCGCAACGACCTGTTTGCCCACGCCCTCGATCTGTCCCTGCGCTTCCACGACCGCACCCCGGTTGGCAAGCTGCTAACCCGTCTCACCAGTGATGTCGATGCCCTGGCCGAGGTTTTTGGCAGCGGCGCCGTGGGGGTTCTGGCTGATCTGGTGACCCTGCTGGTGATCGCGATCACGATGATCTCGATCGAACCCCGCCTCGGGGCCCTGCTGCTCGCCAGCCAGGTGCCCGTCACGATGACAATCCTGTGGTTGCAGGGGCGCTACCGCAAGGCCAATTACCGGGTGCGCGAGGAGCTGGGCCAGCTCAATGCCGATCTGCAGGAAAACCTGCAGGGACTTGAAGTCGTGCAAATGTTCCGGCGCGAGGCCTACAACAGCGCCCGCTTCGCGCGCACCACCAACGCCTATCGCAAGGCCGTCGATGGCACGATCTTTTTCGATAGCGCCATTTCGGCCCTGATCGAATGGGTGGCCCTCACGGCGATTGCCGTGGTGCTGGCCCTCGGTGGCTGGATGGTGTCGTCTGAGGTGATGGGCTTGGGCACGCTCACCACCTTCATCCTCTATTCGCAGCGCTTGTTTGATCCCCTGCGCCAGCTGGCCGAACGCTTCACCCAGATCCAGGGCGGTCTCACCGCGGTGGAGAGAATCGGCGAACTCTTCGAGGAGCCGATCGAGATTCAGGAGCTGCCCTATCGCGAGCGGTCGGAGGCCGCCCAACTCAGCGGGGGTGATCGCCATAGCGCCGGAGAAGTGATATTCGAGCGGGTGTCTTTTGCTTACCGCAGCGACGATCCGATCCTTGAAGATCTCAGCTTCCGCATTGCTCCTGGCGAACATGTAGCCCTGGTGGGCCCCACCGGCTCGGGCAAAACCACGGTGATCCGCCTGCTTTGCCGGCTTTATGAACCTCAACAGGGCCGGATCCTGCTCGATGGCCTTGACATCCGCGAATTGCCAATTCAAACCCTGCGCCAGCGCCTAGGGGTGGTGCTGCAGGACACCTTCCTGTTCAGCGGCAACGTTGCCGACAACCTGCGCCTCGATGCCGACATCAGCGACCCCGAACTGCAGCGGCTCTGCCACGAGTTGGGCCTGGACCCCCTGCTCAGTCGCCTGCCCCAGGGGCTCGAGAGCCCCCTGCGCGAACGGGGCGGCAACCTCTCCTCCGGCGAGCGCCAGCTGCTCTCCGTGGCGCGGGTGGGGATCCGCAATCCTTCGGTGTTGGTGATGGATGAGGCCACCGCCTTCCTCGATCCCTCCACCGAAGCCACCCTCCAGGCCGACCTCGAACGGCTGCTGCAGGGCCGCACCGCCATCGTCATCGCCCACCGCCTAGCGACCGTTGAGGCGGCCGACCGGATCCTTGTGCTCAAACGCGGCAAGTTGGTTGAGCAAGGCACCCACAGCCAGTTGCGCGCCGGCGGCGGCCTCTATGCCCAGTTGGCCGATCTGCAGGAGCGGGGCCTGGCCCGGCTCTAGGAGGCCGTTGGACCCGCCGGCGCCCAGCCCCTGGAGCCAGGCAGGCTCAGGAGCCAGGCGCTGATCCGATCGGCCACCAGGGCCGGGTCCTGGCGCATCGGCAGGTGACCCAGCCCTGGGAGCACCTCCACGTCATGGTTGGGGGCGTAGCCGGCCAAGTGACGGACGTAGCGGGGTTCCATCACCCGATCGGCGCTGCCCACTAGCCAGAGGCTGGGCACCTGAAGGCCGGCCGTGAGCACGGGTAGCTGGCGCACGGCGCCCTGGTTGGTGCTGCAGGCCAGCAGGCCCCGGGCCGCCCGCAGCTCGGCCACCAGGGGGCTGCGGATCGCGCCTAAGGCCGGCAGATCGGCCAGGGCGCTGGGCCGCAGGCTGAGGAAGGCGGCTCCGGCCTGGCGCACCCGGGCGAAGGCTTTTGGCTGATACACGCCGCCCCCGGCGGCAATCTGCACCAGCCCCACCAGCTGGTCGCCCAGGGCCGCCGTGCCATGGAGGGCGACACTGCCGCCGAGAGAATGGCCGATCAAGGCAAGGGGGCGGCCAGCGGCCCGAGCCTGGGCTTGCTCGGCCAGCCAGCGGCCATAGGCGGCCAGGGTGGGCTGCAGCTGGCGGGGCCGGGGCCGCGCCCCAAAGCCGGGCAGATCCGGGGCCCAGCAGTCCCAATGGGGCTCAAGCTCGTCGAGCAGGGGCTGCCACAGCCTTCCGGACAGCAACCAGCCATGCAGGAACACCAGCAGGGGGCGTGGGGACAAGGCTGCGGCGACAAGAAGCTCCAGCCTGCAACAGCCATCGCCCCAATGGGGCAGGATCTCCCCAATGATCAGCTCCTCCCACTCCGAGAGCTCCCAGGCCGATGCCCTGGCTGGGATGTATGGCGTCGAACATCGGCTCTGCAGCACGGCCAATCCCAAGTTGTCCTTGGTGCTCAGCTGCGAGCGGGAGATCGACCTGTTTGAACTCGAGCAGCTCTGTGATGCGGTCGGCTGGAGCCGGCGGCCTGTGAGGCGGGTGCGCAAGGCCCTCGACCACAGCCTGCTCTGGGTGGGGCTCTGGCGCCACGAGACGCGCTTGCCCCGCCTGGTGGGCTTTGCCCGCTGCACCGGCGATGGCGTGATCGAGGCCACCGTCTGGGATGTGGCGATCCATCCCCTCTATCAGGGCTGCGGCCTGGGCAAGCAGCTGATGGACTACGTGCTCAACCAGCTCCGCACCATGGAGGTGGAGCGGGTGAGCCTGTTTGCCGATCCCCAGGTGGTGGGCTTCTACGAGGCCCAGGGCTGGGAACTCGAACCCCTGCAGCGCCGTTGCGCCTTTTGGTACTCGACCTAGCCGGCCGCCGTTAGCCAGCTGGCCGCTGCTCTCAATCGGCGGCCAGCTGGCGGGTTTGCCCCCGGCTGCACCTGGCGATAGCCCGGGGCTTCGATCACCCGCAAGGGGGTGTCAAACAGGGCGCTGAGGGGATCGTCCTGAAGCAGCTCCTCTGGGGATCCCTGGGTAGATCTCGCGGCTGAGCAGCTTGATCAGGCAGCACTTGCCGGAGTCGTTCCGCACCAGGATCACGGACTGTTCGCCCAACTGCAGCTTCAGGCTGAAGTTGGCAAGCAGCGGCTTGGGCCCCAGGTAGGCCTCGATGGCCTCGAGATCAAGCTAGGGGGCGGCTGGCATCGGCTCAGGGCTGCAGTTGTCCTTGGCTTTGGGGTCAGGTAGCGGCCCTGGGGCGTTGGTTCACGGCGTAGGCGGCCGCGGCGATGGCGGCCAGGGTGAGGGGGGCAAGGACGGCCAGGCCGATCAGGGTTTGCAGCGCCAGCAAGGCAATGCCCAGGGCCGAAAAGGCCTGAATGCGGATCTTCGCCTTAATCAACAAGGTCAGCAGCAACAGGACCGTGGCCTGCAAGCCGGCAATCCGGACGGCGCTGAATGGGGCGAACGGGCAGAAGGGAGGGATCAGCGCCATAGCCGAGAAGGATTTGTTCAACTCTGGCTGAACCTGGCCCGGGCTGGCGGCCTGGGGCGATCAATTCAGGGCCAAGAGGGGCCCCTGATGCAGGGTTGCGTCCGCTCCTAATCCGTACAAACCCCTATTGCATCTCCAGAACGGCTGCTCGATTGTGAAGGGGTCGGGATTCGGAGGTTCCATTGATGGAAGACACCCCCCCTGAGCAGCAGCAAGGAGCGAATTGACGCTGCGGCCCCTGCTCCAACAGTCTCAATCAAAATGGATGTGTCCAGGCCATTTGGTCCCCTAATGCATCGTGTCAGGTGCCCCAGGGCAAGGACATAAAAGCTCAAAGCCCACGGCCCCAGGCGACGCCGTCAATCGCTCCGAAGCTGTCAATCTAAAATCATTAGCCATGCAAACATGGGTATAACTTCAGCAGCCTTTACTGCTTGCAGCTCCGTTTAACAAGGAGGAATGGATCATCAAGCCCGGCGCCTCGTAGCCGGGCTTTTTAATGGCAACTGGCGGGGAATGTCGGTCACCAATTTTATTGATTGGGCCAGGTTTTGAAGCCAGCCCCTTGGTCGTTAACGAACCCCACGCCATCTCTCGCGACCGCCTGAACACCAGGGTCGTTGTTCCGATGGCGAATGGGGCACCGACGTTGATGGAGGGCCAGTTCGAGCGCCCAGGCCCCTTGCTTGGGCTGAACAGCGGATGGGGGCAGGGGGACTTGAACCCCCACAACGTCGCCGTCTGCGGATTTTAAGTCCGCTGCGTCTACCAATTCCGCCATGCCCCCGCCACGGGGACCTGTGGGCGCCCTCCGCTTGGCCATCCTAGATTCAGAGCCTGATCGCTCCCTGCTCCGTGGTTCTGCCTGGCTTGCCAAGCACCGACATTCTTCTGGCCCTGGGCGCGGCCATCGCCGTGGGCGGGGCCTACCTGGTGGCCGTTCCCCTGGCCCTGTACTGGTGGATGAACAAGCGCTGGATGGTGATGGGCAAGCTGGAACGCACGGGCGTCTACGGCCTGGTCTTCCTGTTTTTCCCTGGCCTGATCCTGTTCTCGCCGTTTTTGAATCTGCGCATGGCAGGCCAGGGCAAGGGCTGATGGCCACCCCAACCGGCATGACCCGCGGCAAGGCCCTTCTGTTGGGACTGGCGTTCTTTGGCCTGGGGGCTGGCGGCTACGGCCTATTTCAGTTGGCGGGTTTTGGCGACGCCTCAGCCGGGATCGCCGCAGAGGCCGTTCTGATCGTGATTGTGATCGGCTGGATCGGTTCCTACCTGTTCCGGGTCGTCAGCGGCAACATGACCTACATGCAACAAAGGCGTGACTACCGGGGCCGCTACGAAGCAGCCACCGAAGAGGAGCTGCAGAAGCAGTTCGAAGCCCTGCCCGCGGCCGAGCAGGAGAAGTTGCTGCGGGAGCTGGGCCAGTTGAGCGATTCCGCCGACCTGTGAGGGTCGATCGCCCCATAGGCTCACGGTCATTGCCTGCCCGATCGGCCCGATGAGCGCTGCCCCGATCTCCCCTGTTGCCGCAACAGCCACCTTGATCCAGCGTCGCTTTGCCCGGCTCAAGGACGAAGGCCGCTGCGCCCTGATGCCCTTCCTGGTGGCGGGCGATCCCGATCTGGCCACCACCCGGGCCAGCCTGCTGGCCCTCCAGGGCGCCGGCGCCGATCTGATTGAGCTCGGCATCCCCTACAGCGACCCGCTTGCTGATGGGCCGGTGATCCAGGCAGCAGCAGCCCGGGCCCTGGCCTCGGGCACCACCCCGGCCCGGGTTCTGGAGATGCTCGCCAGCCTCAAGGGGGAGTTGCAGGTTCCCGTGGTGCTGTTTACCTACAGCAATCCCCTGTTGAGCCGCGGCATGGAGCGCTTCTGCCAGGAGTCCGCTGCTGCCGGCGCCGCCGGGATCGTCGTTCCCGATCTGCCCCTGGAAGAAACCGCCCGGCTTTCGCCCCTGGCCGCTGCCCTAGGCCTGGATCTGGTGCTGCTGGTCGCCCCAACCACCCCGGCCGAGCGCATGGCCCGCATCGCTGCTGCCAGCCGCGGCTTCACCTACCTGGTCTCCGTCACTGGTGTCACCGGCACCCGCACCAGCCTGGAGGGACGGGTGGAAGGCTTGGTGCAGCAACTCAAAGCCATGGGTCCCACCCCGGTCGCGGTGGGCTTTGGCATCGCCACCGCCGAGCAGGCCCGCCAGGTCAGGGACTGGGGGGCCGATGGCGCCATTGTCGGCAGCGCTTTGGTGAAGGTGATGGCGGCTGCCGCAGCCTCGTCGCCCCAGGAGCCCGCCCCAGCCACGGCAACAGCCGCTGCGGCCTTTTGCGGCGAACTGCGGGCGGCCCTGGACCACTGAGAATCACGATGCTGCAAGGGCTTTGGCTAGCGATCCTGCCGATAGGCCAGGGCGAGTCCTTGCCCCTGAATCAAGCCCTAGTCGCCGCGGCCTGCCGTTTGCTCTTGGGCCTGGCGGTCCTTTTGGTGCTTACCACCCTGGCGCACCGCCGCCTCGCCGCCAGCCGGGCCCAGGGCAAGGATGATCCCTTCCTGGCTGGCCCGGTGCTGCGCACCGCCAGTCAGCTGGGCCTCTTGCTGCTGATGGACTGGAGCTGGGCGGCCCTGCCGGTGGCCGCCCAGGCCAACCAGCTCTACCAAGCGGCCTCGGGGTTGGTGGCGCTGCTGCTGGTGGTGCGCCTGATCAATGGCGGCCTGGAGCATGTGCTGGGTTCGCTCGGGAACCGGCTCGGCGACCTAGGGGGGCTGGAGCGGGTTCAGGCCCTAATGCCGATGTTGCGCGGGGCCACCTGGCTGATTGGCGCCTTGGTGTATCTGCAGAACCAGGGGCTTCAGCTCACGGCCGTGCTGGGTGCCCTGGCCGGAGCGGGCCTGGGGATCGGCTTTGCCCTGCAGGCCCCGGCCCGGGATTTTTTCAGCTACATCACGATCCTGCTCGACCAACCCTTCCAGTTGGGCCAGTTATTGCGCTTCGATGATGTCACCGGTCGGGTGTTGAAGGTGGGGTTGCGCTCCACCCAACTGCGCAGCCTCGATGGTGAATTGGTGGTGATCAACAATGCCAACCTGCTCGCTAAAACCCTGCGCAATTACGGCGATCAAGTGCAGCGGCGTGTGCTGCAACGGCTGCTGCTGCGCCTCGACAGCGGCGCCGAGGCGGCCGCCCACCTGCCCGAGCTGGCCCAGGCGGCCATCGGCCGTTGCCCCCAAGCCCGCTTCGAGCGCTGTCACCTGCTGGAGCTAACCCCCGGTGGCCTGCTATTTGAGCTGGCCTATGTCCTGGATATGGCCGATCCTGGCCTTGCTTTCGATCGTCAGCAGGCGATCAACCTGGACCTATTGGAGTCGCTGGAGCGCTCTGGGTTGCTCCTGGCTGATCCAGCCGGGGTTGGCTCGGCACCAAAGGCATAATCCAAGCGCTCGATCGCTGTCCTAAAGGGGGCGGGCGTTCGGACCCCTGTGATCACGGCACCAGAGCAGGGCTTCCCGGTTGATCAGTAGCCCGATCACCAGCATTACGGCCATCAACACCACCTGATCGGTGCGGGAATCGGGAATGACCATGTCCACAACCAGGTGGCCGGCATTGGTGAACGTGTACACCAGGCTCAAGGCGAGATGGCCGCGGCGCCACCAGCGCCAGCGCTGCTCCTGTTCCGGCGATGTTTCGGCGTAGGTGATCAGGATCACGGCGGCTAAGGGCACCAGTCCGTAGGCCAGCATCGCCTGGAAGATCACAGCCACTGAACCGGGAGGCACCTTGCTGGCGATCTCCACCGGCAGCCCGTGGAACAGGGGCATCAGCCCTAGGTCGGTGTGAAACAACAGGGCCAAAAACCAGCATTGCCACAGGTTGCGCAAGCGCAGGGCCCGATCACGGGAGGGGACCATGGCCTCGCAGGCTGGTGGGCTGAAGGGGTGCTTCCATGCTGCTCAGCCAACCCGGCGCTGGCCAGGTTTTAAGGTGAGCACTTCTGCTGCAATCTCTGGCCATGCGCTTTGTGCTGTGGGGGCGCTATTGCGACAACGCCCTGGAGAAGCGCACCCCCTTCCGCGAACAACACCTGGCCGGATTGCGCCAGCAGCAGCAGGACGGCCTGCTCATCACCCTGGGCCCCACCACCGACAGCCGCCTGGTCTTTGGCATCTACGAGGCCGACAGCCAGGAGCAGGTGGAAACCCTGCTGCATGGTGATATCTATTGGCTTGAAGGCATCTGGGTGGAGTTGGCGGTGCACCCCTGGATCCAGGCGCTTTGATTGCCCAGGCAGCCTGTGGAGCCGCCGGGCTGGCTGGCATGGCTGGCTGGGAAGGTGGAGCCTGAGAAGCGTGCAAGCCAGGCCGCCATCATTGGGCCGGCCAGCCCCTGAGAGCCTGCTGCCATACATAAAGACCCACCCGTTCGGCGCCGCCAGTTCCGAGAACTTGGCCATAACCGCCCATCTGGCCAACGCCCTCGGCCGCAATCGTCGCAATCGCTTCGGGGCTAGTGATGCCCTGGCGCTCAAGGGCCTTCATTTTCAGAGTGCGGCCGCGGCGGATGATGTTGCCGCCATTGACATGGCAGCCGGCGCAGTGGGCTTGAAAAAGGGCGGCGCCATCGGGGTTTGCGGCTGAGGCGGGCCCAGCCCCAAGGAGCAGTCCACTAACAACCACTACCAAAGCCATGGCCTGGGCCAGCAGGCTGGACCAACGTCTGAGCCCAGAAACAACTGGATTGAGTAGGAAGAACGGCGCGATCAACCCAGCTCAGCATCTTGTCCAACTGTAGGGTCCGGCTGAACGAGAAGCTTTATGGGTCGCCACGACGGCACTAGGCCAACAGCTCAGTCATGAAAAAGCCCCTGAATCACAGCGTGATTCAGGGGCAAATCCGGTTAGTTGTTAACCCGTCGTAGCAATCAGGTTCTGGTTTGGACTAGCCTTAGAGCCCAGGATCCAGGCTCGACAGATCTCACTCCTCGTCGTCGCTGCCGCCGGCGGGAATCAGGCGGATCTGCTTGCGGCCGAGCTTGATGTCGAATTCATCGCCGGGGTTCAGTTCCAGCAGGGCGGTGTAGGCCTTGCCGATCAGCAAATTGCCGTTGCCCTGAACCGTGGCTACATAGCTGAGCTTGCGGCCGCCCTTGCCGATCTTGCTATTGGCACCGAATTCAACCCCCTTGGCTTCCAGCAGGGCTTCGTAGAAGGCCGTGAAGTTCAGGCGATCGGCACCGTCCTTTTTGGTGGAAACATAGCCACAGGCCCGAGCGATATCGGATTTGCCGGCGTCGCCGAATTCCTTGACCTTGGACAGCAATTCAGTTCCTGTGAGCATCGGGAGACGTTGGACAATTTCCCCCATAAATTACAGCATCGCCTGCAACCTTGGCAACGGTCCGATCCGTTACGCTCAAAGTTGCGAACACAGCAATCGACGCGGCCGGTCGCTTTCTACACTCCCGCAGCCTTTCTGACAATCACGCCATGGTTCCAAATCGCTCCCCATGGCTCTGATTCGTCCCCTGACGCCCGCTGATCACTGTGAGCTGCTTGTGATCTATGACGATGCGGTGGCAACCCAGGCCCCCGCCATCTATAGCGTCCGGCAAGTGCGTGCCTGGCGGGCTCAGATTGCTGACGGCAGCCTGCTAACGGTGGCCCTGAGCCAGGGTTTCGGGCTGGTGAGTTGTGCCCAGTCCGGTGAGATCGAAGCCTTTGCGCTGATGCAGCCCGCCGATCGCCTTTCCCTGCTCTACTGCCGCGGCCGCTCCGCCCGGCAGGGCCATGGCACGGGGCTGCTGGTCCAATTGGAGTCGCTATGCCGCCAGCGGGGCCTAGGTCAGCTCCGCACTGAAGCCAGCCAGCTCTCTCGCCCCCTGTTGCAACGCCAGGGTTGGAGAGTGGCCTGGGTGGAGGTCCTGTTGATCGACGGCATCCCCTTTCGGCGCTATTGCATGACGAAATCCCTTATTCCCTTGCCCTGATGGCTGAAGCCCAGTTGCAACAGTTTTTGGAGAAGGTGCGCCAGCTCAATGCCTTTGTGGCCCTCAGCGAGGCCGATCCCGGCTTCCGGCAGCGTCTTTGCAACTGCGCCAGTCACCAAGAGGTGGTGGAGTTGGCCAGCCGGTGCGGTTTTGACATCGCCAGGCGCTGGGGAGAGCCGCCTGCCGGTTCCGCTCAGCCAGGGCTGTCGGAGGCGGCGGGCGGCCCCCCTGGGCAATCCCTTGACGCCACAACGGTTGAAGCCGGGGCCTTGGGACTGCCAGATCAGTCTTCACCAGCGGTCCCGGGGGGAGGCAGCGGGAAAGGGCTGAACCTGCTTTCAGGTCCCTGTCCGCCGTTGGGCCAGGAGCGGATCGTGGTTGTGCTGGCTTCGCCCCACTTGCGGCTGGAGCTGATTGAGTCCTGTCAGTTTGCCAATCCGGCTGGCTTCTGGTACGACCAGCGCGACTGGGAGTGGGTGATGGTGCTCCAAGGGGAAGCCGTGTTGCGCTTTGCTGATGAAGACCAGGCCCGTCGCCTGAGGGCAGGTGACAGCCTGCTGATCACCCCCGGGCGGCGTCACCGGGTTGAGGCGACGGATCCGGCTCCCGGAACTCGCTGGCTGGCCCTCTTCTGGTCGGAATCAGACTGACATGGGAGTGGCGCACCAGCCAGTAGGCGCAGGCCAGGGCTAGGACCGCCACCCCGAGACCGGCCAGTTCGGCGGGGGTCTTGAGCATCTCGTGGGGCATGACGATCACCTTTCGGGCCAGGGCCGTCAGGGCCGTGATCAACACCAGCTCGATTTGAATCACGTGGTGGCGCAGGTAGGCCGTGAGGTTCTGCAACACCTCGAGGGCGATCAACAGGGCCAGGATCTGGTCGAGAAAGCGGGTCATGTCCTCGCCAAACCAGTGGCTACTGCCGCCGACGAGTTGGGTGATCAGGTTGATCAGCAGCTCGGCGGTTGCCACCACCAGCACCACGATCAAGGCCCCAGCCAGCACCTTGGCGAGTTGGCGCTCGAAGCGATGGACCTGGCGCAGGAATGGGCGATCGCCAAGCGCTTCGGTGTTGAGTCGGCGGCCGGTGCGCAGGCCAGCCTTCCCGAGGGCACCGCAGACCCGTTGCAAGCGCTGGCCGATCGAAGGCGTTGCCATTACTGGTTGAAGGGCGCGTAGAGAGGCTTGGCCGGAGTGTCCCCCTTGGGATTCACGATCTTGGTGTCACAGGTGATGCTGCCATCGGCGGCCGTGACGCAATTTTTGGGCTCGATTTTGGTCTCCGGGCCGATGTTGCTGCCAGGCCCCAACAGGAAGCGCTGGCTCTGGGCCAGGCCAGGGCTGGCCAGGACGCCTGCCAGTCCGACCAAGGCCACCAGGGTTTTCAGGGACTTGGCCAGGGCGCTTCTAGAGAGGGGGAGCATGGCCATGGGATGCATTGACCCCCACTCTGCCTGCCATGGCGGCTGCTGACTGCACTTGCTCTGAGCGCAGTTGCGTGATTAGCGGCTTCATCAGTTGGCAGCGGAGCCGCTACCGCCCTGGCGAATCTCTTCCAACAGCAGATCCAGCTGGCCCAGGGAGGCCTCCAGGTCGGGGAGGTCGTCCCCATCGCCTGTGGCTTCTTGCTCTTGCCAGAGCAAGTCGATGCCGCAGAGGCGCTCGGCCAGGCCGTTGAGCCCCTCGCGCCCGTGGATGCGTTCCAATTCCTCCAGGAGCACGGGCATACGAATCGAACTGACCCGCAGGGCCCGACGCAGGTCCGACTGGGTGCGGCCACTGTGGCGCAGCCAGTCCTTGAGGAAGCTCTGGAGATCCTCCAGCTGTTCGAGGCTGAGGCTCGCCATCAACGCACGGGGGGAAACCAGTGGTCCAGTCTGCGCTGGGCCCGGGCCCGCACCGCCTCACTCATGTGACTGCGATACAGGCCCAGCAGGGCCGTCATCGCCACCACATCATCGCCAAACCCGGCCACGGGAATGAAATCTGGGATCAGATCCAGGGGCATGACCAGGTAGGTCAGGGCCGCCACCATGGTGAGGCGCACCTGCAGGGACGTGTTGCCATCAAGCATCAGCTCTAGGCATTCAATCGCCGGCCGGGCGACGCTGCGGCCAGCCCGGCGCAACAATTTCCAGAGCAGGCTCTCGTCAATGTCAGTGCTGCCAAGCACCTCGGCCTCGATGGTCTCAGGGGACCGGGGCTCCCCAGGCTGGCTGGAGCCAGTCTGGGAGGGTGGGGACTGGGTGGACGGACCCATGGCGATGGCAGTCGTGTCAGATCAATCCCACTCTGGCCAGATTCAGCAGTGACGGCCGGGGCCGGATTGCCCCATTCAGCTGGCTAACCCATCATAAAGCTGGCTAACCCATCAGTAGGGCCAAGACGTGTCGGCTGCTTGAGGTCTTAGTCAATCTCAACTAGGCCGCTCTGGATCCCCGTTTTGCGCAGCTTGCGCAGGGCCCGTTGCACCACCTGGCGGCAGTATTCGCGGCTGCAACCCAGTTGGCGAGCCACCTCGGCCAGGGTGCGCCATTCATTGCCGCCATCGAGGCCAAAGCGCAACATCACCACGGTGCGCTCCTTGGGGGTGAGGTTGGATTGGTCCAGCAGCTTCCAGGCCGAGGCGCTGCGTTCGGCCAGTTCGGCCCGTTCCATCGGGGCCATCTCGTTGCTGGGCAACACATCCACCAGTTCCGTGGGATCTGACTTCGACTTGAGCACCCCCTGCAAGCTGACGGTGACACTGCGCAGCTCGCAGCCAAGCAGCTCTTCGACCTCTTCAAGCGGGATCTCCATTGAGGCGGCCAGCTCCCTGGGGCTGGGCAGCAGGCCATTGCTCTGCAGCAGGCGGGCCTTGGCTGCCCGAAGCCGAGTCAACTTTTCGTTGACATTGACTGGAATCCGGATGGTGCGGCTTTGGGTTGAAAGGGCCCGGTTGAGTCCCTGACGAATCCACCAATAGGCATAAGTGCTGAATCTGTGGCCCCGGGTCGGGTCGTATTTCTCCACGGCCCGGGTCAGGCCCAAGGTGCCTTCCTGAATCAAGTCCAGCAGGTCAAGACCCTTGCCCTGATAGCGCTTTGCCAGGTTGACCACCAGGCGCAGGTTGGCCGTAATCATCTGGGTTTTGGCCCGTTCGCCTAGGCGCATGGTGCGCTTTTCAGCATCGTCATAGCTGCAGGCTTCGCCAACGCCACCGGCTGTGCTGCAACGTTCTTGAAGCTCAACCATGGCTTGAACCTTGCGACCCAAGGTGAGCTCCTGTTCGGGTGTGAGCAATTGGTGACGACCAATTTCTCCTAAATACGCACTCAGCGAACTCACCATCTCTAACCCCGACACTGGCAAGAACATAGGGCGAATTTCTGGTAATGGCAGAAGCAACTGAAAGGCTTCGGACTTTCGTTTTTTCTCCCTTTTTTGGCCCGACAAGTTTTTTCGCGCCGCAATTATTTCCACATATTTGCAATCCAGGCTGTCCCAGTCAGCATCTCAGCGTCCAAGACGCTTTCGGGCACAGCTGAGCTGGCCACTCGCTACGGTCGAGGCGCCCCAGCTTTCAGCGCCCCATGGTCGGGTTCGCCGCACCCATCAGCGATCTGTTCAGCACCCTGTCCAGCAGCCTGGCCAGCGAGTTGCTGCCTCGCGCTTCGGTGGCCTACGTCCACTACCTCAGCTTCATGGTCTGCTTCGCTGCCCTGGTTCTGGAGCGCCGCCTGATCCGGCCCAACCCGGAGCGCAAGGACGCGATCTCCATGGTGATTACCGATGTAGTTTATGGCCTAGCGGCGTTGGCGCTGCTGGTCAGCGGCATCCTCCGGGTCTTGTATTTCGGCCAGGGCAGCGAGTTTTATACCGAGAATCCTCTTTTTTGGTGGAAAGTCGGCGCTTATCTGTCGGTTGGAGCCCTCTCTCTCTACCCAACGGTCACCTACATCCTCTGGGCGATCCCCCTGCGCAAGGGCGAGCTGCCCAAGGTGAGTGAGGCTCTAGCCAAGCGCCTGGGCTGGATTTTGAATATTGAATTGGTTGGCTTTGCCCTGATTCCATTGATGGCCGTGCTGATGGCCCGGGGCGTTGGGCTGCCGGCCTGAGCCCGTTCTATGAAGCTTCTTTTTGAAGCTTGTCTTTGAGGGTTGGCTTGAAGGGCCGCCCGGAACAGTTGCTTAGCCCATTCCAGCTCTGCCTGTGCCCCTGGCCGCTCCCATGGCTGAACCCCCGCCTCTGCTGCGGATTAAGGCTGTGGCTGGCGTGGTGCAAGCCCAACCTTTTGATTGCCCTGCTGAACAACAAAGCAGTCCCTGGCACCTTCCTGGGCAAGGGGCTCTTTCTGGTACGAGTCCCAACACTGCTGAACTGGGGCCGGGCCCTTCGCCTCCCCCTGGGGGAGGCCCAACAGCTGCCGATTACCGCCAGAACTTGAAAGCCACCCCGGCCGGCTGGCCGGTGCGCTCCCAGTGGTGCGTCTGGATTGAACCGAGTTCAGGTGGGGCTCAGGCTGGCCCTTTTGAGGCCCGTTGGCTTCGGGCCGTGGAGGCTGCCCTGGCGAGCTGGCAAGCGGAATTGCCGATCCAGCGTGTTGCCTCTCCAAACCAGGCCCAGGTGCGTCTCTGGCGTCGCAAGCCCCCCCTAGGGCCAGGAGCCGATGGGGCCTTGCGTGCCAGTCATGGCAGGGCCCTGCTGGAGCTGCGCCAGGTGCAGCGGCTGGGTCAGTGGCAGCTGGAGCCCCAGGTGGAAGTGGTCATCAGCCCCGGCCAACGGCCCGAGGCGATCCAGGCCACCAGCCTGCATGAACTGGGCCATGCCTTCGGCCTGTGGGGCCACAGCGACGACAGCGGCGATGCCATGGCCGTCAGTCCCAATGCCAAGCCCGTACTGGATCTCAGCGCCCGGGATCGGGCCACCCTGCGCTGGCTGCTGCTTCAGCCGGGCCTCGGGCCTTAGTTGGCGAGGGGCGTCTGGGCGCCTGGGGAGCTGGTTTAAAAGAGGCGCCTGGGCACTTTGATTGACTGAAGGCGCCTGGGAGCGCTGATTTACTGAGGGCGCCTGGGAGCGCCACGGCGCTCGGCCAGTACTGCCTGGACCTGGCGCCAGGGCACGCCGTGGTGGGCTAGAGCGACCTGGAGGTGGAACAGAATGTCGGCGGCTTCGCCGGCGATCTCGCCGGGGATGTCGTCCTTGCAGGCCATCACGAATTCGGCGCATTCCTCGCCGATCTTTTTGAGAATGCGGTTGTCTCCGCCTTCCAGTAGCCGGTTGGTGTAGCTGCCTGGTTCCGGATTGGCGCGGCGCCCTTCGATCATCCGCGAGAGCTCAGTGCAGGCGTCAGCCGGTGGCGGCAGGGCCCCGGACCCCCCGGCCACCGCTTCGGAAACCTTCGCTTCGGAAACCTCGGCAAAGAAGCAGCTGCGGGCCCCGGTGTGGCAAGCGACGTCGCCGACTTGCTCAATGGTGAGCAGCAGCACATCGGCGTCACAGTCGTAGCGCAGGCCGCGCAGGGTCTGGAAATGGCCGCTGCTGGCGCCCTTGTGCCACAGCTCGGCGCGGGAGCGGCTCCAGTAGTGCACTTCCCCCGTGGCCAGGGTGTGCTCGATCGCCTCCCGGTTCATCCAGGCCACCATCAACACGGCGCCATCGAGCCAGTCCTGGGCGATTGCGGGGATCAGGCCGGCCTCGTTGAAGCGAAGCTGCTCAAACAAGGCCGGGCCTGGGGCCTGAAATGATGCCTGCAAGGGCTGCTGATCCATCTGCTCTGAATCTTCCCGCAACGCCGCTTCCCGCCCTGATGACTGCCCGCCGCCGCCCATCAGCGTTCAGTTGTAGCAAGAGCTTCAGCGGCTATCCCTGCTGCCATCGCCAGTGGCGCCATCCCGGCCACTGCCGTTTTGTGCATGGCTACAGCCGCAGTTTCACCGTCTGGTTTGAGGCCTCAGAGCTGGATGGCTACGGCTTTGTTGTCGATTTCTCCAGCCTCAAGGATCTGGAAGCCCAGTTGGCGGCCCATTTTGATCACACCTTCTTGGTGAACGCCGACGATCCCCTGTTGCCCCAGTGGCAGGCCCTGCACGATCAAGGCGCCCTCGACCTGCGCGTGATGGCCAATGTCGGCATGGAGGCCAGCGCCGAGCTGGTCTGGGCCTGGGCCAATTCCCTGCTCCAGGCCCGAGATGGCGGTCGGACCTGCTGTTTCAAGGTGGAAGCCCGCGAAAACGAGAAAAACGCCGCCTGCTTCGAGGCCCTGCCCGAGTGGTTTGGGACCGGCTGAGGTCAGCCACTTACCAGCGCTGGTCCACGCCAGGATCGGGTTCAGTCCCCCTGGGCCCGGCGCAGGCCCTGGGCCAGGGGGAGCAGCGCCAGGCAGAGCAGGGCGATCACCGGCCCCGGCGGCAGGTTGATCGCCGGCTGGATTGCCAGGCCAAAGCCCAGGGCGCTGAGCCCCATCCCGATCAGGCTGGCCCGTAGTAGGGCCTGGCGGAGTGAGCGAGCCCCCACAAGGGCAACTAGGGCCGGGGCACCCATCAGGGCGATCACCAGCACCACCCCCACGGCCGTCATGGCACTGACGACGGTGAAGGCGGTGGCCAGGGTCATCCACAGGCGCAGGCGTCGCACCGGCAAGCCGGCGCTGGCCGCCCCCACTGGATCGACGCCGAGGAACACCAGTTGGTGGTAGCGCAGCAGCAGCAAGGCCACCACCGCCACCAGGGCCGCCAGGCTGACGACCAGATCGCCGTTGCCCGCCGCCAGCAGGTCGCCGAACAGGATCGCTTCGAGATCGACCCGGATGTGCAACAGGGGGATCAGGACCACGCCCAGGCCCAAAAAGCCCGCCAGCACGGTGTTGAGTACGGCCTCATCGCGGCTGTCGCCAGGGGTGCCCCCCTGGCTGAGCCGCTCTGCGAGCAGGGCTCCGGCCACGCCGCTGACCATGCCGCCGATCCCAGGGGATAGGCCCAGGGCCACCGCCAGGGCCAGCCCCGGCAACACCGCATGCGAAATCAGATTGGCTAAAAACAGGCGCCGCTGCACCAACAGCAGGGTCCCGGCCAAGGGGCAGAGGGCACCGATCAGCAGGGCCAGCAGCAGGGGCAGGGCCCACCAGCGATCCATAGGGTCCGGGGTGCCGGTCGGCCAGGGCCCTCCAGATTGCCTAACTGGCTCGCCTAACGGGCTCGCTTAGCCGCAGCGGTGGTTGCCCACCCGCAGGTCGCCTAGGGCCCGGCGGACCTGCGGGGGGCTGCCATCGGCGAGCAGCTGGCGATCGAGCACCAGCACCCGGTCGTAGGCATCAAGGTCATGGCCCCAGTCGTGGCTGGAGACCAGCAGGGTGAGGCCGGAATCGCGCAGCTGGCCCATCACCTGGAGCAGGGCCGTGCGCGCGGGCGGATCAATGGCGGCGCAGGGTTCATCCAGCAGCAAGACCTGGGCTGGTTGCACCAGGGTGCGAGCCAGCAAAGCCCGCTGCTGCTGACCACCGGAGAGCTGGTCGAGGCGCCGCTGGGCCAGGCCGACCAAGCCCACCCGTTGCAGGGCCGCCTCGACATCGCAGCAGCCGGGGCGGGCTGCCACCAGGCGCCCCAGGCCCACCAGTTCCTGAACGGTGATCGGAAATCCCCAGGCGATTTCACCGCGCTGGGGCATGAGGGCCAGCTGGCGGCGGGCCAGGGGCAGGCTGAGGGGCTGGCCATCGAGCTGGATCGATCCAGCCTCTAGCGGAAGCTGGCCGGCGATCGCCTGCAGCAGGGTGCTTTTGCCGGCCCCGTTCGGGCCGACTAGGGCCGTGAGGCTGCCGGGCTGCAGGTCGAAACTGACCGCCTCGATCGCCAGCTCGCTGCCGCGGCGCACCGCGAGCTGTTGGATCGAGAGGCTCACTCCAATTGCTTGGAAACTGGCCTCAAGCTAGCCAGCGTCTGCCGGGCTGTTCTGGGGCTCTGGCCCCGGGGCCCCGTCCCATGAACATCGGGGCCCAGCCCAGTTCACTGAAGACAAGGGCCGCCAGCGGGACGGGCTTAGCGGGACTTGCCCCACGGGCGGGGGCTGGCCGGCGCGCCTCTCCCCTGAGGCGGTGCCAAAGTGGGGGATCGCTTCTTCAAGCAGGCATGACCCGCACGGCTTCGCGAGCATCGACCGAGTCGGCTGCGGCAGCCGCAGCTGGCGCCAGTCTCGCCAGGGGAGAAGACACCGCCGCACCAGTCGGATTGCGCCAGACCAGCTTGCCGGTGACAATCATTACCGGCTTTCTTGGCGCCGGCAAAACCACCCTGCTCAACCACATCCTCAGCAACCAACAGGGCCTTAAGACCGCTGTTTTGGTTAATGAGTTTGGCGAAATCGGCATCGACAATGACCTGATCATCGCCACGGGCGAAGACATGGTTGAGCTGAGCAACGGCTGCATCTGCTGTTCGATCAACGGCGAGCTGCTCGAGGCGGTGTATCGAATCCTGGATCGGCCTGAGCCGGTGGACTACCTGGTGGTCGAAACCACCGGGCTAGCTGATCCCCTGCCGGTGGCGATGACGTTCCTGGGCAGTGACCTGCGTGATGCAACCCGGCTCGATTCGATCATCACCCTGATCGATGCCGAAAACTTCAGTGACACGATTGACCAGGGTGAGGTGGCCAGGGCCCAAGTCGTGTACGGCGACATTCTGCTGCTCAACAAATGTGATCTGGTCAGCGAGGAGCGGCTCACGGCCCTGGAAAGCCACCTCAAGGAGATCAAGACTGACGCCCGCATCCTGCGCTCCAGCCATGGCGAGGTGGCTCTCCCCCTGCTGCTGAGCGTGGGTCTGTTTGAGTCCGATCGGGTCGTGGCTGCCGGTGAAGCCGCGCCGCCCCATCAGCACGAGCACAGTCACGGCCACGATCACAATCACGGCCACGATCACGCCCATGGTCAGGCCCAGCCCCAGGCTGATTCCCCTGTAGAAGCCGATCACAGCGCCTGTGACCATGACCATGGCCACTGCGGTCATGACCACGATCCCGCCCCTAGCGAAGCCGCCCAGGCCGATGATCCCGTGCAACGGGCCGCCGACCATCTAGCGATTGAAGGGTTCACCTCCCTGTCGTTTAGCAGTGAGGGTCCCTTTGGCCTGCGCAAGTTCCAGAATTTCCTCGATAACCAGCTGCCCAGTGGCGTGTTTCGCGCCAAGGGCATCCTCTGGTTCAACGAGAGTGAGCGGCGTCATGTGTTTCACCTGGCCGGCAAACGCTTTTCGATCGATGACACCGAATGGGAGAGCGAGCGCAAAAACCAGCTGGTCCTGATCGGCCGCGACCTCAACCACCGCAAACTGCGCCAGCAATTGCAGGCCTGCGTTGCCAAGGATGCCGGCAAGGGTTTCGGTTGATCGGCGCCCTGCCCCCCGGTTGCTGTCCTGCAGCCGGAGCCGCTTAACGGACTTGGGGGCTGGCTGGACGGCGGAAACCACCCCGATTTCAGCAGCGATCGACACTCCAAAACCGAAGAGGCTGGCTAGAGTTAGGGGGATTCATGGATGGCTGCATGACGGAACTCGTGTTGTTCACAGCCGTCCTGGCGCTGTTGGGTCTGCTCTGGTGGCTCGTTGAGAGCTCCGATGATGACAATGGTGGTGGCGGTCTGATGCAGCCCGTGCTGGTGCCTGTTCCCGTCCGGCGCTATCGCCAAGGTTCCTGACGTTCAGAGGTTTGATTTCAAGAATCTCATTCCAAGAATCTGATGCAGGGGTGCAAATCTTGGATCGGATAAACGAATCCCTATTTTGAGTTCAGGTCCCTTCGGCCTGGGCGCAACTGGGACATACTGCCCGAACATTCAAGACGCATTCGAGCAGGCGGAAACCATGCAGGCCGGCGGCCCGTTCACCGGCCTGCAGAACGTCATGGCTTTCAAATTCTTCGGTCTGGCCGCAGCGCACACAGACCAGGTGGTGATGGTCTCGGTTGGTGTCGCCGGCTAGTTCAAAGCGGCGGCCGCCATCGGGCAGTTCCAGTTCCTGTAGGAGCTGCATGGAGCTGAGCAGCCGCAGGGTGCGATACACCGTGGCTAGGGACACCTTCTCCTGGCCCTTGAGCAGCCGTTGATGCACTTCTTCGGCGCTGAGATGGCTGCCCTCGCCGATGCGCTCAAACAGGCCCAGTACCCGCTGGCGTTGGGGTGTCAGCCGTTGACCTCGACCATTGAGGGACGTGCGCAGTGCCTCCGCCTGGGGGTTGGCAGCAGTCACGGTGGGGAGGGCGGCCAAGGGGAACGGGGTAGGGAGAACGGGGGGCGGGGCGTTGGCCCGGCCGATGACCAGGTCGCTGACTGGGCCGGTTCCCAGCCCGCTCATTGGGCCGGTTCCCAGCCTTTTGACTGGGTGGAACCTGGCTGCTGACTGGGCGGAGCCAGGCGGGAGACCAAGACTTCTCAATAATAGTTGCAATTGCGAATATCTGTCGTCTCAATTGCCGGTTGGCACCAGCTCCGCCAGGCCTGGATCCATGGGGAGCGAATTCTGCAATGGCCATCTGCCATCGGCCAGGCCCGATCCGGTTCCAGTCGACCCTTCCCCCTCCACCGCATTGGCAACTCCAGCTTGTTGCGCGCTCCTTGCCAGGGCCCGGTTGCCGTTCCCAGGATGGGGGCAGGATTCCACCGCCTGCTTGCCATGGCCTCTGCCAATAGCTCGGATCCCCAACAGGCTGGGATCGTCGGTCCAGCGGCTCCAAGGCTGGCCCGGCTCTGGCAGGCGCTGCGCCACACCCCCGCCCTAGTCACGGCGATGGCGGTGTTGAGTGTGGGTCTGATCGGCTCCAGCGCCGTGCTGGTGAAGGGCTTCCGTACCGCCCGGGACACGATCACGGTGACGGGGGCCAGTACCGAGCGGATCCGCAGTGACTACGCCGACTGGTCGGTCCTGGTCAGCCAAGGGGGCGACAGCCAGCAGCAGTCCTATGGGGCGCTGCAGCCTTCTGTGCAGCAGATTCGGGCTTTCTTGCTTGCCCATGGCCTGCGGCCAGACGAACTCAAACTGGGCTCCCTGAGTTCCGATAAGGAAGAGTTCCGCGATCCCCGCAGCGGTGAACTGCGCCAGATCCGCTGGACCAGCCGCCAGACGATTCTGATCAGCAGCGCCGATGTGGACAAGATCAATCGCCTGGCCGCCGAAATCCCGGCCCTGATCGGCCTGGGGGTGCCGCTGACGATCAATGAACCCGCCTACACCTACACCAAGCTGGCCGAAAAACGGGTTGACATGCTGGCCAAGGCCACCAAGGATGCCCGCGATCGAGCCTGGGCGATTGCCGCCCAGGCCCAGAGCTCGATCGGGGCGATCACCAATGCCGACACCGGCACGTTCCAGATCACCGCACCCAATTCCACCGAGGCCAGCAATAGCGGCTCCTATGACACCCGCACCATCGCCAAGGACATCACTGCCGTGATGGCGGTGACCTTCCGGGTTAACTAAGGATGTCCCTTGGTTTCAAAGGCACCCTGAGCTGGGGGCATCTGGTAACTCTTCTGGCGAAAAAGCCGTAAGCAAGCGTCCACCACGCTCGGATCAAAGAGGGTGTCCCTGCCAGCTTCCACGGCGGCCAGAGCCGCTTCCAGGCCGGGTGAGACCCGATAGGGCCGATTGCTGGCCATCGCTTCCACGGTGTCGGCTACCGCCAGAATCCTGGCCTCCATGCTGATCTGACTCCCCTTGAGGCCCTGGGGATAGCCACTGCCATCAAGGCGTTCGTGATGTTGCAACACGGCCTCGGCTACCGGCCAGGGGAATTCAATCTGGTGTAGGGCTTGGTAGCCCGCCAGGGCATGGGTTTGCAGTAGGGCGAGTTCCTGGGGGGAAATCGGGTTGGGTTTAGTAAGAATTTCGGCAGGTATTGTGAATTTGCCAATGTCATGCACTAGGCCGGTGATGCGGATGCCTTCGCACTGATGGGCGCTGAGGTTGAGTTCAACGGCGATGGCAAAGGCTAGTTCGGATACCCGCAGTTCATGGCCGGCCGTATAGGGATCCCTAGCTTCATTAAGGGCGACAAGAGCCGCAACAATCTGGTGGAGACTCTGCATCGTCTGGGCTTGGTACTTGATGGCAAGTTGTTCGGCTTCCTTGCGATCGGTGATGTCGCGAATATTGCACTGAATCACTAGGCTCTGGCCAGCACGATAGCGGTTGCTCGTGAAAACTACTTCATGCTCCTTACCATTTTTAGCATTCAAATGAAGATCATCGCGGCGCACATAGCCCTGTTCCTTAAGTTCTATAAGCAGCATCTCGACCTGGCTGCGATCGGTAAATAGACCGATTTCACATAGTTCCCTGCCAATCATGTCTTGCCGCTTGATGGCGAGAATCTCGCAGATAAAGGGATTGGCTTGGGTGATGCGACCGTTGTCGGCATTAAGGATTAAGATGCCATCTTTGGCAGATTCAAATAGGGCGCGATAGCGTTCCTCTGACTCAATCAGATTGCTACTTGATTGTTTGTATTCGCTGATGTCGCGTACCGTTGCAAGCAGCATGGTGTCACCACCAATGTCGAGTCGAAGTAATTCGACTTCGGCGGGGAATTCGGGCCCATGCAAACGCTTGAACTGCCAATCGAATGGATGGTGACCTTTGCGCAGGCCCAACTCAAGCTGCTCTTTGACCCCCTGGATTGACCCGGTGCCATCGGGCTGGATCTCGGTTGAGAGATCACCTAGAGTGAGGCCTTGGAGTTGATCAGCAGTGGTGACGCCAAACAGTTGCAGGCAGGCGCGATTGGGCTCTTTGCAGCGCCATTCGGGCGGCGCTAGCAGCAATAATGAATCGCGGAATCCTTCAAACAGCAGGCGATAGCGCTCTTCACTCTGCACCAATATCCCTTGGGTTCGGGCTTCGAGAACGGCGCGTAACAGGGCGGGGCCCAGTTTTTCCAGTTGATGTTTGTAGACATAGTCGACGGCGCCGCGTCGCAAGGATTCAAGGGCCGAAGCTTCTGAAATCGTGCCAGAAACAAACAGGAAGGGCACCTTGCCGTAGCGCCCATGCGCCAGGTCAAGGGCGCGTGATCCAGAAAAGCCTGGCATGGTCCAATCGGCCAAGATGGCATCGGGCTGTCTGAGCTCCATGGCGGCCACAAAGGAGGGCTCGTCATGGGCCCGGCGAATGGCGACCGGCACGCCAGCATCCTTGAACGCATCTACCAGCATCTCAACATCGAGGTCTGAATCATCGAGTACGACGAGATCCAGTTGCTGGCTAGTAGTTTCGGCCATCGGTGTCACTTCAGGTCCCCGGGAGCTTTGTTGAGCAGCATCCAGTACTGCCCCATTTCTTTGACAACCTGGGTGAACGAATCGGCGTCGACCGGTTTGACCAGATAGCTGTTGGTGCCGAGGTTATAGGCCTGTACCAAATCTGATTCCTCCATGGAGGAGGTCAACATCACGACGGGCAGGCGACGTGTACTGTGTTCGCTGCGGATACGGGGCAGGACATCGAGGCCGTTGACTCGCGGCAATCGCAGATCGAGCAATACAAGTTTAATCCCTTGAATGATATTAGCGGCAGGCTCTCCAAACAGTAGCTCGATCGCTTCAGCCCCATCTTTTAACCATAAAATATTGGTAGTAATATGACTTTCTCGCAAGGCGTCGATCGTTAATTCGGCATCGGCAGTATTGTCTTCGACCAGTACTACTTGCATGTCTCTGGTTGAATTAGTCATGGTTGCACTCCGTTCTGGTGGGGTTGATCCTGCAGAGGTAGTGTGAAGAAGAAGGTGGCTCCCTCTCCAGGTTTTCCTTCGCCCCAGATGCGGCCGTGGTGGCGATGGATGATCCGTTGACTGAGGGCTAGGACAACGCCCGATCCCTCGAATTCTTGCTGAGTATGCAGGCGTTGGAAGATGCCAAAAAGTTTATCGGCATAGGCCATGTCAAGCCGGCCCCATCGTCTTTGACCGAATAAATGAGTACAGTAGTGTCTATTAGGCAGCTAACTTCGATGTGGGCTGGATTGCAATATCTTGAAAACTTGATGGCAGTGGCGAGCAGGTTGATCCACGCCTCCCGCAGCATTGCCGGACTTGATTAGGCAGAAGACTCCGTAAGCAGCCCCAGCGGGCTAAGCTAGTACACAAGTATTGATAGGTTTGTCATGGCCATGAATCGGGTCCAGTTCCAGTCCGGACTGTCCCTGCCCCATTTCTTGGAGCTCTACGGAACCGAGA
>CAMAPJ010000028.1 GCA_945860085.1 Synechococcus sp. UW140
CTGGCGGAGGCCGAGGCCCGGGTCCATGGCCAGCCCGCTGAGCGGGTCCATTTCCACGAGGTGGGCGCCATTGATGCCCTGGTTGATGTAGTGGGGGTGTGCGCCGGCCTGGCCCATTTCGGCATTCGCCAGCTGATCTGCGCCCGCCCGCCCGCCGGTCATGGCACGGTGCAGACCGCCCATGGGCTTCTGCCCCTACCGGCTCCCGCGGTGCTTGAACTGGCCCGGCTCAAGGGGATTCCCCTGGCTAGTAGCGCCGGCTTTCCGGCTGGGGAGCTCACTACCCCCACGGGCCTGGCCCTGATGGCAGTGCTGGCCGAGCGGTTTGGACCGGCCCCAGCCCTGGTGCCCCGGGCAGTGGGCATTGGCCTGGGCAGTCGTCAGCTGGATCGCCCCAACTTGTTGCGCCTGGTGTTAGCGGCGGCTGACCCCGAGCTGGAGGCGCTGGGGGGGCAGGAGAGAGCCTTTCCCGAGATTTCTGAGACCGAGACTGACCTGACCGAGACCGACCTGACCGAGACCGACCTGGCCGAGGCTGCCTGGCCCGAGATCTTGGTGCAACAGCAGGCCCAGATCGATGACGCCACCCCGGAGGACCTGGCCTTTCTGGCGGATGAACTGCGCCGGGCTGGTGCCTTGGAGGTGTTCAGCCAGCCGTTGTGGATGAAGAAGGGCCGGCCAGGGGTGCTGGTCACGGTGTTGGCCCGGCCCGAGCAGGCCGAGGACCTGCGCCGGATCTGGTGGCTGCACGGCACCAGCCTGGGGGTGCGGGAGCAACTGCAGCAGCGCTGGGCCCTGCCCCGCCGCAGCCGTGCCCTGGAGACGCCCCTTGGAGCGGTGCGCCTCAAGGACGCCCAGCTGCCTGGCGGCGGGCGGCGCACGAAACCGGAATTTGAGGATCTGGCGGACCTGGCCCGGCGCCATGGCCTATCCCTGGATCAGGTGCGACAGCTCGTGGCGGCGGCTTTGGCCCAGGAGCAGCGGGAGCGATGAGCCAATCTCCTGCCCCCCAGGGCGGCGATCGCCAGAGCGCTGAGCCCAGCTCCCGGAGGGTCCAGTCCCCGCTTGGGGCCTTTGCTTCCAGCAGTCGTTGGGTGGCTCCTCGCTTTGTTTCCCGCCTGCGGCGACTCGTTGGCCTAGCCCAGGGGCTTCCGGGGGGCACCAGCCTGTGGGTGACCCTGGCCAGCGCCGGTTTCCTGCTGGCGGCCCTAGTGGCCAATGGCCGCCAGCTCCAACAGCTCAGCCTCGATGGCCAGGGTTGGGCCTGGCTGCTGCTGGGTTTAGGGCTAGCCCTGCTCAGCCTGGTGGTGAATGGCCTGGCCTGGACCCTGGGCCTGGGCTGGCTGGGTCATCGCCCCCGCTGGCTGCCCACCCTGCTGCTGTTCCTGCGCTCCAACTTGCGCAAGTACCTGCCCGGAGGTGTCTGGCATTTGCTCCAGCGCCTGGCCGTGCTTCGCCAGGGTGAGCCAGTCACCGGGACTCCAGGCCCCGGCAGCCCGGTGTCGGCGCCCCTAGACCTGCGCCAGGGGCTGGTGGCTGTGTTGCTGGATCCGGTGTTGATGGCGGTGGCGGCGCTGGCCCTGGTGGCGAGCGGTGGCTGGCAGGGGGGGCTGGCGGCCTTGGGGCTGGCCCCCTTACTGCTGCTCACCCCCCGCTGGTTCACGCCCCTGTTGCTGCAACTGGAGAAACGGCGCCAGGGCCAGCTGCAAAGCCAGGGCCTACTGGCTGAAGACTCTGATGCGGCCCTTGGGGCTGTTGAGGCGCATGGGGTTGATGAAGTGCACCCGGTTGCCGCCGGCCCCCAGGCCTTGCCCTTGAACCTGGGTGCCCCAGGGCGGAGCCTGCAGCGCTATCCCCTGCTGCCCCTGCTGGGGCAACTGGCCTTTGTGCTGGTGCGCTTCAGCGGCTTTGCCTGCTGCGTGCTCGCCTTCGATGGGGCGCCGCTGCTGGCCTGGAACCAGTGGCTCAGCGGCTTTGCCCTCGCCTGGACCCTGGGGCTGGTGGTACCCGGCGCCCCGGGGGGGCTGGGGGTATTCGAGGCGGCCCTGCTGTTGCGCCTGGGCGGGCTGGTGCCGGAGGCGCCGCTGCTGGCGATCGCCCTCAGTTATCGCCTCGTCACCTCCCTGGCCGACCTGCTGGGCGCTGCCACGGCCGCACTCGATCAGCGCTGGGCCGCTGGTCGCTGAGAAGCAAGGCTCTGGCATCAGTCCAGGCCCAGGCTTGCAGCCAGGGCCTTTTATGCGGCCCAAACCCAGGATTGGGGCCCATGCCCAGAAATGCTGCTCAGACCCAGAATTGCGGATCAAGCCAAGCATTGCCGAAGCTCACGAGCCCAGCAGGGCCGTGCATTCCAGCCGTTCTTGGCTGGCGTCGCGGCGCTGTAGCCGCAGCCGAATCGTTTCCGCCAGATAGTCGGCGTCTTCGGCCACGCCGCAGAAACGGGCCGAACCCCAGGTGTGCAGCCAGGGCAGGCCGATAAAATAGAGGCCCTCGCTGATGGGCGGGATAGCCGCTGCCATCGAACACCGGTACGTCGATCCAGCCGAAGTCGGCGCCGTAGCCGGTGCACCAGATCACTGCCGCCAGGGGGTCGCTCTCCAGGTCCAGTGGGGCGGCGTCATGGTTGGGGCCAGGCTGCCAGCAGGCGCTGTAGGCCGACTCCTCGGGGGCGTCGAGGCCTTCGCGGGCGATGTAAGCGTCGATGCTGGCGCCGATGCGGCAATAGACGGCATCGGCCTGGTCCAGGTTGGCAGCTAGGTCAGCGGCGAAGCGGATCTGGCCTGGGCCCAGATCCAGCAGGCGCCCATGCAATTGCAGCCCTTGGCTGGCCCGTTGGCGCAGATCAATGTCGCGGCCGCCATCGCGGCCGGTGAGGTAGTGGTTGGTCTTAGTTCGCACCACTTTGGGATCGGGGTGCTGCTCGATCGGCATGGCGTAATAGCCCATGCGATCGAGCCAATCGACCACATCCTTGCCGCGGTGGCGCCGGGGTGAACGGGGCGCCGAGCCCACGCTCAGGTGCACCCGGCGACCGGCCAGGAACAGGTCTTCGGCGATCTGGCAGCCCGACTGGCCACTGCCCACCACCAGCACCGGACCCTCCGGCAGCTGACCTGGATTGCGATAGGCGCGGGCATCGAGCTGCAGCAGCGAGGCCGGCAGCCGCTCGGCCAAAGGGTGGCGTTTGGGCCGGTGATAGCCGCCGGTGGCCACCACTACCTGGTCGGCTTCGATCTCGCCTTCGCTCGTGATCAGGCGATAGCCCGAGCCCTGATTCAGGAGCCGCGACACGGCCACGCCCTCGCGCAAATCGGCCCGGATGTGGGCAGCAAAGCGACGCACGTACTCGACAATCTGGTCGCGGCCCATGAAGCCGCCTGGCGCCTCGCCGTCGTAGGGAAACTCGCTCAAGCGGCATTGCCAGTTGGGGGTCACCAGGCAGAAGGAATCCCAGCGCTGCTGCTCCCAGGCGTAGCCGATGTGGTGTTGTTCGAGCACCAGGGGGCGGATGCCGCGTCGTTGCAGGCTGCTGGCCACCGAAAGCCCCGCCTGGCCGCCGCCCACCACCGCCACGGGAATCCGGCGGGGAGTTGGGGGTTCGCTTTGCACAGGGGCGCCCAACTTATGGACTTACATCTTGACCAGCGGGACCAGAATCTGCGGTAGCGGATGTAACGGGTCTACCGGCAATAGACCACTCATCTTGGAACTTGATTTAGGGGAGCGCAATCCATGGGTAGGGTCTTTAGCCGGGGCAGGGATTTGGTCGCGTCGGCTACATAAAACAAAACTTCATTCATGCAACCGTCAACGGGTTGTTCCTCCCCTAGGCCTGCGCCCCATGCCAGAAGTCACCCGTCCCGCCAACCAGCCGGGCGATTTTCTTGTTGATTACGAGCAGAAGGTCTTTCCCGACATCAAGGCGGAACCGGGTGAAAAAGCCCTGGTCACCTTTCACACCGTTGCCTTTGAAGGCTCGATCGGCCTGGTGAACTTGCTGCAGGCCAGCCGCCTGATGAATAAGGGCTTTGAAACCTCGATTCTTCTCTATGGACCCGGTGTGACCCTGGGGGTGCAACGCGGCTTTCCCAAGCTCGGCGATGCCGCCTTTGACGGCCACCTCAATTTCAATGCCCGCCTTCAGAAGTTCATGGATCAAGGTGGCAAGGTTTATGCCTGTCGCTTTGCCCTGCAGGCCCTTTACGGCCATGGTGAAGGGGCCTTGATTCCCGGTATCACGCCCGTGAATCCACTTGATGTGCTCGACATCATGCTGATGCACCGCAAGGAAGGCGCCTTCATCCTCGATACCTGGACCCTCTAAGTTGGTTGCCCAAGCTGCCCTGCTAAGGACAGCTTGGGCCTTGGCTGGGACTGCAATCTCGGCTCCAATTTTTAATCCTTTCGAAACTGCTTCAAACTAGTTTCGAATCAGCTTTGAACCAGTTCTGATCGATCCTTGATCCATGGTTTCAACGATGGCACCCACGATTACCGTCGCTGCGGCCCAGATTCGTCCCGTGCTCTGGGACCGTCAGGGGTCACTGCTGCGCCTGCTCGATGCGATTGCAGAGGCGGCCGAAGCAGGGGTGGAGTTGCTTGTCTTTCCGGAGACCTTTCTGCCCTATTACCCCTATTTTTCTTTCGTGGAGCCGGCGGTGTTGATGGGACGCTCCCATCTGCGCCTCTATGACCAGGCCCTGGAGGTTTCCGGCCCCGAGGTGGCCCGGATTGCGGCCGCCGCCCGCCAGTTCGGCATGCACGTGCTCGTGGGCATCAATGAGCGCGATGGCGGTAGCCTTTATAATACCCAGCTGTTGATTGATGACCGCGGCGAGCTGTTACTAAAGCGCCGCAAGATCACGCCCACTTATCACGAACGCATGGTCTGGGGCCAGGGCGACGGCGCTGGCCTGCAGGTGGTGTCCAGTCGCCTTGGCCGCATCGGCGCGCTGGCCTGCTGGGAGCACTACAACCCCCTGGCTCGCTTCGCCTTGATGAGCCAAGGGGAGGAGCTCCATTGCGCCCAGTTTCCGGGCTCGCTGGTGGGGCCAATCTTCAGCGAGCAAATGGCGGTGACGATGCGCCACCACGCCCTCGAGGCCGGCTGCTTCGTGATCTGCTCCACCGCCTGGCTCGATCCCAGCGACTACGCCACGATCACGGCCGATGCCTCCCTGCACAAGGCCTTCCAGGGTGGTTGCCACACGGCCGTAATCAGTCCGGAGGGGCGCTATTTGGCCGGCCCCCTGAGCGAGGGCGAGGGCCTGGCCATCGCCGAACTGGACCGTTCCTTAATTACTAAACGCAAACGCATGATGGACAGCGTCGGTCACTACAGCCGTCCCGACTTGCTCGGCCTGCGCCTCAACAACAGCCCCGCCAGTCAGGTCGAGGCGATGGGGGCACCGGCGGCTGGGGTGTCCCTGGCGTTGGCCGCGGCATCGGTGCCCCAGGCCCCGCCCCCAATCCCCTTGCCGTCCCGACTGGAGGAACTCACCCGTGGCTAACTCCTCGACCCGGACCGACTCTTCAACTCGCAGAGAGTCCCCTCCCGGGACCATCTCCCCGCCTGGGGCCGAGCCCCTATCCCTTGGCAATGGTCTTGACCTGGCTTCTGGTCAGGACCTGGTTGCAGGTCAGGATCTGGCTTCTGGTCAGGACCTAGGCCGCTTGGTGACCGAGCTTCAGGTGCGCGGCGTCGTCGATCCCGCCATTGCCGGCAACCAGGGCCGCCGCGGCGGCGCTGGCCCCTCCGACCACCGAGCCCTGACGATCCATGGCAGCACCGTGATGGTGCCCGTCTACAACGCCGTCTCCCAGGATTCCCCCTACCAGCTCCGCCAGGACGCCAGCGGTGCTGTGGCCGTAGCCGGCCCCGGCGGCGAGAGCCTGGCGGCCGTGCAGGCGCCAGCGGAGCCGGCCTTCTATGGCTTCAGCACCGCCGATGGCACTCCCTACAAGGCGATCGCCCTGCTCCATGGCCGCGATGTGCTGGCTACCACCCTGCTGCAGACCTGCATCCGCTTTCGCGACCGCAGCCAGTCCTGCCAGTTCTGCGCCATCGAGCAATCGCTCGAGGATGGCCGCACGGTGGTGCGCAAGACCCCAGCCCAGGTGGCCGAGGTGGCCGAAGCCGCCGTGCGCCTCGATGGCGTACGCCAGCTGGTGATGACCACCGGCACCCCCAACAGCGACGACCGCGGCGCCCGGCTGATGGCTGAAACGGCGGCGGCGGTGAAGGCCAAGGTGGCGATTCCGATCCAGGGCCAGTGCGAGCCGCCCGATGATCCGATCTGGTACCAGCGCATGAAGGACGCCGGCATCGACAGCCTCGGCATGCACCTGGAGGTGGTGGAGCCCGAGGTACGGCGCCGCATCCTGCCGGGCAAGGCCGAACTCACCCTGGAGCGCTATTACGACGCCTTCGAGCAGGCGGTCGCCGTGTTCGGGCGCGGCCAGGTGTCCACCTACCTACTGGCGGGCCTAGGCGATCGGGCCGAGTCGCTCATTGCCTGCAGCGAGCGCCTGATTCAGCTGGGGGTTTACCCCTTTGTGGTGCCATTCGTGCCGATCGCCGGCACGCCCCTGCAACACCACCCGGCCCCGAGTACGGACTTCATGGTCGGCGTCTATGGCGCCGTGGCCGCCCTGCTGCGCGCCTCTGACATCAGTGCCGCGGCGATGGCGGCGGGCTGCGCCAAGTGCGGCGCCTGCTCCGCCCTGTCCCTGTTTGAAACCGCCCCGGCTCCCCAAGCCTGAACCAAGTGGTCTGAAACCCTGCGCCTGAGTCCATGTTCTTTATTGATCCCAGCAGCCACGACATCGGCCGCAGCAGCAGTTCAGCGCCGGCGGCCTTCACCCCCTCGGTGCGCTCGGGCATGGGCATCGATGCCGAGGATTTCCGGCTCTCGCCTACGGCCAGTTCCGAGCGCTTCTCTTTCCATCTGCTGCGGCCGAGTGCCCCCCTGCTGGCGGAGTACTGGCAGTTGCGCAGCGCCATCTTTTGCCAGGAACAGCATCTCTTTGAGGCCTGCGATCGCGATGAGAAGGACGCGATCGCCTACCCGATCGCCGCCCTCAGCCATGACGCCCGCCTGGCCTCGGGGGTGAACGGCGGCGTGGCCAGCGGCGTAGTTGGTGTGGTGCGGATCCTGGAGGAGAGCCCCAGGCTTTGGTATGGCGGTCGCCTTGGCGTCCATCCCGACTGCCGTCGCCATAACCAGATCGGCAAGGGCCTGATCTGGAAGGCGGTCACCACAGCCCATGGCTGGGGCTGCGATCGCTTCCTGGCCACGGTGCAGATACAAAACGTGCGCTTCTTTGAGCGGCTCCATTGGCAATCCCTGCAGGAGCTGGAGATCCGCGGCGTCCACCACCACCTGATGGAGGCCGACCTCACGTACTACACGCCCGGCTTCGAACGACGGCCCGTGCGGCTGGGGGCATGAGCGACGCCCCCGCCGGCCCCCTCCCGGAGCCGGGGCTCCCCCAGCCGGATCGGCCAACCGAGCCCCAGCCCCCAGCCCTGGAGGCCCTCGCCCAGCGGCTGCTCAATTCGGCAGGCCTAGCCAGCAAGCGCGATATCCAGGCGCCGGCCGCTCGCTTTGCCCATCAGCCCTTCCCCCAGCTTGGCCTTGCCGCCGCCCTAGGCGATGACGCCGCCCTGCTCCCCGCCACGGCGGCCCCCTTGCTGCTCGCCTGCGAAGGCCTCCATCCCGGCCTGGTGGAGGAAGACCCCTGGTTTGCTGGCTGGAGCGGGGTGTTGGTGAATCTCAGCGACATCGCTGCCATGGGCGGCACCCCTGTGGCCCTGGTCAACAGCCTTTGGGGTACGGAGGCCGGCCCGGCTGAGGCCCTGCTCGCTGGCATGGCCCGGGCCTGCGAAGTGTTTGGCGTGCCGATGGTGGGGGGGCACACCAATTTGCACAGTCCCTATACCGCCCTCTCGGTGGCGGTGCTGGGCGCGGCCCGGGGGCCGGTGCTCTCGGCCCGGGCCGCCCGTCCCGGCGATCGCTGCGTGCTGCTGGTCAATACCAGCGGCCGCTTTTACCGCCACTACCCCTTCTGGGATGCGGCCACCAGCGCCGATCCGGCCCTGCTGCGGGCCCATCTGGCCCTGCTGGTGCTGCTAGCCGGCCAGGGCCTGGTCCACGGCGCCAAGGACATCAGCATGGGCGGCCTAGTCGGCACCGCCGTGATGTTCGCCGAGGCGGCCGGCTGCCGGCTGGATCTGGAGCTCGATGCGATCAAGCCGCCCCCTGGTGTGGAGCTGGAGACCTGGCTGGCCTGCTTCCCCAGTTTCGGCTTCCTGCTGGCGGTGGCCCCGGCCCAGCTGGCGGGACTGCAGCAGCTGATCGCGGCCTACCCCGACCTGCTCTGCGCCGAGATCGGCGCCTTTGCCCCTGGCGCTAGTGCGGTGGTGTGGCGCCAGGGCGGGCACTGCCACAGCTTCTGGCAGGGCCACGAGCTCCTAACCGGCTTCGGGGCCTTGGGCTGAGCTGGCCGGGCCCTGGCGCCCGATCGGTTCGCCGCCCTGCTCTCGGCTGTTGCGATGCACACTCCGCCGGGGCCGTGGCTTCGCCACGATCGGCCCATCCCTCGCCATGGCCTGCCTGTGCCGGAAGTGCTGCTGACGCTGGAGTGGCCCGATGGCCAGAGCTCCCAGCTCTATTCGCCTTCCACGGTGATCTACGACTACCTGCGACCCGGCGAGAGCCTGCCGGTGGCTGAGTTCGGCGAGCGGGCCAGGGCGGCCCTGGCCCGGGCCAGGGAACGGGTTCGGGCCCGCTACGGCTTTGCCTGCACTCGCACGGATGAAGAACAGCGCCGCCTGGAGCCCTGGCTGGCCCGGTTTGGCGCCGATCAGCTGGTACGCATCAGTGCTGGGGCCTGATTAGTGCTGGCGGCTGATCGGGGCAGCGGGCTCGTCGCCAACCTGGCCGGGCTCTGGCTGTCCCATCCCTGTGATCAGCTCCCCTTCGAGAACCATGTTGAAGCGCAGCAGGTCTTCATCGTTGAGCTGCTGACGGCTGGAGCGCTGGAAGAAGGTCTCAAGGATTTCCCGGCCCCGGGAGGCGTCCCAGCCCAACTGGCCGAGCAGCTGGTCGCTCTGGGCGAGCAGATCCACCCGACGCAGGGGGACCGGCACGCTGGCTGGATCACTGGGTGACGGCAACTGGCGCACCGCCGCCAGGTAGGCGACTAGGTCGCCGTAGCTGGTGAGGCGGCTGCGGCTGGGATGGCCGAAGGCCCGCTGCAGATAGATCGATTCCTGCTCCCGCAGCCAGCCCAGCCGTTGCAGCTGGATATCGAGGGCCGCCAATTCATCGCTCCAGTCCTCCGGATCGGCAGGGAGCTCGCTGGCCGCGGCTGAACTGGCCGCGGCTGAACTGCTCGCGGCCGAAATGGCAGGGCCGGAACCGGCTGGCGGCAGCTCGGTGCTGGCGCTCGCCCCTGGTTCAGCCATGGGGACCGGGTCCTCGGGCGACTGGGATTCCGCCCCGGCCTTTTCGTCGGCCTGAGCGGAGAGCGTCCCAGCAGCGGCCGGGCCATCGGCTGATGCTGGCCGCCCAGGCCCCGCCGCTGGCTGCGACTCCGGTGCACTGGTCTCCGGCGCTGGCGGCTTGGCGGCTAGGGCGGCTGGGAAGACGGAGGCTTGGCTCTGGGGCCGTGCCGCCTTGGCTTGGGCCCCTGGCAAGGAGGGCGGCTTGGCGGCAGGCCGGTCTTGGGCCTGGCCGGCGGGAGTGGGGGGGACGGCGGTCCGGGAAATGGCCTGAAGGCCTGGCTGTAGTGGCGCCGGGGCTGGTCCTGGGCGCTGGCCCTGGGGGCCTCGACTGGGGGGCTTGCTCGTCGCCGCAGGCGAGGCCTGGCCGGCCGCTGGTTGGGATGCCTGGCGTGGGGTAACTGCTAGTCGTTGCTGCAGGCGCACTAGGGCCCGGTCTTCGGCCGCCTCGGCAGCGGCGGCTTCGCCCAGGGCACTGCCGAGGCACTGGTCGCCGCTCCAGCCCGTCACCAGCACCACCCAACGCTCCCCCTCGGCATGAACAAGCTGGGCCTGAAAGTGCATGGACTCGGGGTGGCCGCCCTGGGCTCGATCAAGGCTTTCTAGAGTGGCCCCTCCGGCTGTGCTGCAGAACGAATGGAAGCGCAGGCGATCCCCACGATTACTCCCCTGATTGAGTCCGCCGACCAGTGGGGCGAAATTCTGGTGCTGCTGCCCCTGCTGGTGGCCCTGGAAGTGGTGCTCTCCGCCGATAACGCCATCGCTTTGGCCGCAATTTCAAGGGGGCTGAAGGACCCCACCCGCCAGACCCAGGCCCTCAACCTTGGCCTGGCCCTGGCCCTGGTGTTCCGCCTCGGCCTGATTGCCGCCGCCGAATGGGTGATTGATTTCTGGCCCCTGCAGCTGGCGGCCGCCGGCTACCTGCTTTGGCTGGCCACCACCAGCTTGCTACCCCTGCTGCGCAGCGAAGCCACCGAGGCCGACGCCGCTCCGGGGGACCAGGCCGCCGGCGACGGGGCTAGTGATGGCGACGGGGCCCAGGCGCCCCACAACCGCGGCCTGACCTCAGTGATTGCCACCTTGGCCCTCACCGACCTGGCCTTCTCCCTCGACAGCGTTGCCGCGGCGGTGGCCGTTAGCGACCGACTGCCCCTGGTGATGACCGGAGCGGCGATCGGGGTGGTGGCCCTACGGCTGACGGCGGGCCTGTTCATCCGCTGGTTGGCGGTGTTTCGCCACCTAGAGGCTGCCGGATACCTCGCCGTGGGCCTGGTGGGGGTGCGCCTGATCGTGCGGCTGGTGGCCCCCCAGCTGGTGCCGCCCGAGTGGGTGCTGCTCAGCGTCGTCGGGCTCCTGTTTGCCTGGGGCTTCTCGGCTCGCAAGCCGGCCCCGGCCGAGCCCTCTCCCTCCTGATACGGGTCGAATGATGCGGGTTGAGTTGCGCCAGGCCGGCACGGACCAGCTGCTCGAGCAGCTTGAACTTGATGAGGTGCCCTTCCCCGGCCGCTGGCTTGCGGTAGGCGAACGCAGTTTTCTGGTGATGCAGCGGCACCACCGCTACCAGCTGCGCAATGGCCTCTATGAACTGGAAACCGTCGCCCTGCAGGTGAAGGCCGAGCATCAGCCGGCAGAAGCCCGCTTGTGGCAAGGGCGCTGGGTGATCGGCGATCCCAACTGCCGCTTCAATGCCCGTACGCCCCTGTTGCGCTGTGCCGTCCTGCCGGAAGGACCCTGCCTGCGTTGCGGCCACTTTGAGCCGGCCAGCTGACCGGCCAGCTGCTTGCCCAGCTGCCTGGCCAGCTCAGTACCCAGCTCAGTACCCAGCTCTGTACCCACCTGACCGGCCAGGACGATCAGGCAGGTCCAACTCAGTTCGGCCCTAGGGTGGTCCGAACTTCACAAGGCTTGCCATCGCTCTCCTGACCCACCCCGCTCCGGGCCAGGAGCCAGGCGCCAGCCTCCAGTCCCCATCGCTTGATCCGGTCGCCAGCGGAACCCCTGCCCCAGTCGCCGACTTCGAGTCCCTCGGCCTGTGCAGGCCCTTGCTTGAAGCGATCGCCGCCAAGGGCTACTCCAGCCCGTCGCCGATCCAGCTGCAATGCATCCCGGCCGTGCTCGCCGGCCATGACGTGATGGCGGCGGCCCAGACGGGCACCGGCAAGACCGCCGGCTTCACCCTGCCGATGCTTGAGCGGCTGCGCCACGGCCCCCACGCCCGCAACAACATCGTGCGGGCCCTAGTGCTGACGCCCACCCGCGAGCTGGCGGCCCAGGTTGCGGAAAGCGTGGCGGCCTATGGGCGCTTTCTCGATCTGCGCTCCGATGTGGTTTTTGGTGGCGTCAAGATCAACCCCCAGATGATGCGGCTGCGCCGGGGCGCCGATGTGCTGGTGGCCACCCCTGGCCGCCTGATGGATCTGCATCAGCAGAATGCGATTCGGCTCGATCGCGTTGAGATTTTGGTGCTCGATGAGGCCGATCGCATGCTCGATATGGGCTTCATTCGCGATATTCAGAAGATCCTGGCCCTGATGCCACCGAAGCGCCAGAACCTGCTGTTCTCCGCCACCTTCAATCCCTCGATCCGCAAGCTGGCTACGGGTCTGTTGCACAACCCGGTGCAATTGCAGGCCTCCCCGGAAAATCGTACGGCCACATCCGTCGAGCAGGTGATGCATCCCTGCGATATGGCCCGTAAACCCGATTTGCTGCATCATTTGATCGCCAGCAACAACTGGCAGCAGGTGTTGGTGTTTGCCCGCACCAAGCACGGCTCCAACCGCATGGCCGAACGGCTGCTGCATGAAGGCATTGCGGCGGCGGCGATCCATGGCAACAAGAGCCAGGGGGCCCGCACCCGGGCCTTAGCCGAATTCAAGAGTGGTGTGGTGCGGGTGCTGGTGGCCACTGACCTAGCTGCCCGCGGCATCGATATTCAGCAGTTGCCCCACGTGGTCAACCTGGACCTGCCCAATGTGGCCGAAGATTATGTGCATCGCATCGGCCGCACCGGCCGCGCTGGCCTGAGCGGCCATGCCATCTCTTTAGTAGCCGCCGAAGAACACGAACTGCTGCGGGCGATTGAGCGCATGATCGGCAATCCCTTACCGCGGCAAGAAGTGCCGGGCTTTGAGCCCACCATCCACTCGGCTCCGCCCCTGGATCTCAGCGGTGGCCGCGGCAAGGGCGGCTCCCGCGGGCGCAGTGGTGGTGGCGGTGGCTCCTATGGGGGCGGCGGCGGAGGTGGCCGGGGCGGCAGTGCGGGAGGCAGCCGCGCTGGCTCCAGCCGTGGGGGTTCTAGCGGTGGTGGCGGCGGCGCGGGCGGTAGCGCTAGGGGGCCCCGCAGCGCCGGTGGCCGTGGTTCCGAAGCGCCGATTCGACGCAGCCGCCCGGCCTAGAGCCGGCGGGCGCAATGCAATTGGCCGGCCTAGGCCCCGCTCTGGACCTGCTCAGGGATTGGCGATCAGAACCCGGGCAGACTGCCGTTGGCTCAAGATCGCTGCGCCCCGTTCCCAGGCGCAGCGGCGGGCCAGAAGTTCTAAATCGTCAAACCAGGTGGTTTTGGTCATCTGGCCGCCATGCAGGCGAATGTGATAAACGTAGGCATCAATGACTAGGCCAGGCGCCAGGCTTGTGACAGCCATCATCATGCCAATGTCTTCTCCTTGGGGCAGACCCATCCAGCCGCCGGCCCGTTTGAGCAGATTGGCCTCGACAAGCAGGGTTGTGGGGCCTAAGGGGATCGGGTGATTGGGGCTGGGCCAGGCGCGCCAGATTGCGCCGGGGGAACAGGCTCCGGCAGCGATGATTTCCGGGTCGATCGAGTCGTCGTCCGTGCAGTAGCCAGCCGCCCAAAGGGCGCTGGGCTGGCTGTGAATCGCCTCCAGCCTGTTATCGATTGAGTGGGGATAGAGCCAGTCGTCATCATCGGCGCTGGTGATCCAGTCTCCTTTGGCCACCACCAAGCCGAGATTGCGGGCCGCCGCCTGGCCGATCGGCCGGGGGCTGGTGATGATTGTGGCGCGCTCGGCTAACTCCTCTGGGATGGTGGCAGTTGGATTGCCATCAATCACAATTACATGTTCAACCGGGCAGCAGTTGTCTTTGAGGCTCTGGTTCAGTTCCACCAGCATGCTCAACCGGTCCGGCAGCAACCTGGTGGGCGTGATCACACTGATGGTCATGGAGAGAGGGGGTGCTGCGGATGGCAGATGTTGGGGAATGTCTTGGCGTCGCCTGGGACCTGAATTTGGTTTGCCCTGCTTAATCCCAACGCCGGAATCGATATGGACTGGGCGTTACCGCACAACTGCCTGATGACTGCCTCTTGAAGGCTGCAATTTATCTGGCTTTTGGGGTTGGTTTGTCGGTTCTCTCGAGTTCAGCGATTTGAACCGGGCTGGACGGTTCTGGTCATGGCAGGATCCCTGCTCGAATCAGGCACCAAGGAACAATCAACGGTTCCTGGTGCAGGGAGGGCAAGCGATTGGGTTGGACGCTGACATTGGCATTGCAGGATTACGGTGGTCCAACAGCGAGACCGCTACTGAAGTGACCAACCCCTGGGTCAATAGCTGTCAACTCATCAGGGATTCTAGGCTGAAAAAGCAGGCATTTGTAGTTGATTTTGGTCCTATCTTGTTGGCAGGTGGATTGCTTTTGAGACTTGGGATGGGACTGCCAGCTCAAAGGTTCTTTAGAGAGTAGGTCGGGCTGGTTCCGGTTGGGTGTGGGGGTTTTGGCTCCGCGATATCTCTGGCCCTGGAGCAGGTGCCGTTCTGGTTCGGGCGCGATCCGGTGAGCCCGATCGCTTCAGTGGCAATCGCCTGGGTTTTAGCCCAGCCGATCCCCCACCCGAGCTCCTAGCTGTTGCAGTAAAGCCTGGCCGCTGACCACTGCCTTGCCCTCTAGCTGGGCGGAACGCACTAATAGGGGGCAGCCGGCGCTGGCCACCACCAGCCCCAGCTCCTTGATCACGGCCAGCACCGTGCCAGGTTCGGCGCCAGGCTGGGTGGCCCCAATCGGAGCGGCGCCAGAGGGACTGGCGGCAGCAGCGCTTGCCGCCTGGATGGCGGGATCGTGGCGCAGCAGCTCGGCCGCTTCGGGGCTGAGCTGGTCCGCCAGCCGTTGCACCAGGGGTTCTGTGGCCAGCAGTTTGAGTCGCTTGCCGCCCCAGCTGGTCTGGGCGTTGGGGTAGAGCCCCATGACGCGGCGATGGACCTGTAGGGCCGATTGCTGCCAGTTGATCTGCAGGTCGGCCTTGGTGAGCAGCCGGGCCGTGGTGAGGCCCTCGCTGGCCTGGGGGCGCACCCCCAGGCGGGCCAGCCGCTCCGCTTCTGGGCCGGGACCGGCGGCAGCAACCAGGGGCAGGGCCTCCACCAGTAGTTCGGCGGTGAGGAGCGACAGCCGCTCGCCCAGCTGGGCCGCGTTCTCCAGGAGGCCAATCGTCAGTGCGCGCTCCAGCAACACCGGCCCCGTATCCAGGCCGGCCTCCATCGCCATGATTCCCACCCCGGTTTGGGCGTCTCCATCCAGCAGGCTCCACTGGATTGGTCCGGCGCCGCGCCAGCGGGGTAGCAGGGAGCCGTGGCCGTTCCAGCAGCCCAGGGGCGGCTGATCCAGCACGGCCTGGGGAAGGATCTGGCCGAAAGCCACCACCACCGAGACCTCAGCGCCAAGGGCAGCGAGCTCGGCCTGGCACTCGCAATCGCGGCGGATCCTCTGGGGCGTGAACACCGGCAAAGCCAGCTCCAAGGCCCGGGCCTTCACGGGTGAAGCCATCAGTTCCTTGCCCCGGCCCCGGCGCCGGTCCGGCTGGCTCACCACCCCAACCAGCTCGTGACCGGCGGCCACCAGGGCCTCCAGGCTGGGCACGGCGTAGGCGGGGGTACCCCAGAACAGGATTTTCATGGCGTCTGCGATGGCGATTGCCCCGGCAACCGCGCCAGCATTGCCATCAGGCTTCGCCGGTGATCGAAAGCCCCTCCACCCACACATAGGGGCAGAGGCCATCGGGGGTGACCTTGGCCTCGCCTTCAAAGCCGACGATGGCGTTGAGCAGGGTGCGGATGTCGCCGGCCACGGTGGCGGCGTCGATCGAGCGGGCTTCGCCGCCCTGGAGCAACCAGCCGTCAAAGGGCAGGGAGAACGACCCTTGGCTGGCCTTGACGCCTGCATGCAGGGCCGAGAGGGAATCGATCAGCACCAGACCTCCGCCCGGAGCGGCGTTCTGGCCGCTGGCGGCGTGGCGATCCAGGCCTAGGGCGGCCCCGGCGGCACCCGGGGTGGCGCCAATTTCAAACCAATCGGGCCCCACAGACACCTTGGCCCCCAAGCCGGCATGGCCCGTGGGAGCCACGCCAAAGGCCCGGGCGGTGGCTTCCGAATGCAGGAAGTTCTGCAGTACGCCCCCCTCTACCAGGCTGAGCCGGCGGGTGGGGGTGCCTTCGCCATCAAAACTAGAGGCGCCGATGTTGCCGGTGTTGAGGCCGTTATCGACGATCGAGAGGAACGGCACCGCCAGGGACTGGCCCAGGGAGTCCTTGTGGCTGAGGCTGACGCCATCAAGCACGGATCGGGCGTTGAACAGGCTGCTGAAGGCGCCGATCAGATCGAGGAAGGCCTCGGGGCTGAACACACACGTGTAATGGCCGGTGGTGATCGGCGCGTAGTCGAGATGGGAGATGGTGCGCTCGGCCGCCTCGTTGATGCAGCCGGCAATATCGAGGCTGGCGGCGCCATAGGCGAGCCTCACGGCCCCGGCGCTGCGCGGTTTGCGGCCGGCCTGTTCGGCGCGGGCATAGAGATAAACACTGGCGGTGGTCAGCTGCTGCTGGCGGCAGGCCCCGTCGCTGTTGAGGTAGATCCGCTCGCTGCTGCGTTCGGCCAGGCCGTTGTAGGGAACGGTGGTTAGGGCCGGATGGCGATCGAGCAGCTGGCGCTCGGCGTCCTTGAGGCTGGTGAGCAGCTCAAGAATGCCGCGGGGCTCATGCAAGGGCTGCTCCAAGGTTTGCAGCGGTGCCGTCGCGAGCGGCGAAAAGGCCGGCGAATCATCGGGATTGCCGAAGGCGCTGGCGTCCTGGGCCCCAGAGAGGGCCTTCTGCAGGCCGGCATCGGAAAGGTCGGAGGTGCTGGTGATTCCCACCAGGCCCTCGCCATTCCAGACCCTCACTGTGATCGAGCTGCGCTGGGCCGCCTTCATCTGCTTGGCCTCGCCCCGGTCCACCTGCACGGAGCTGTCGCTACTGCTGGCGGCACCCAAGTCCCAGCGGCTAATCCCCTGGGCCCTGGCGAAGGACTCAATCCGGCTCCTCAGGGCTGGCGCGTCAAGCTTGTCCATGCTCAGCGTCCTCCGACGGTGATCGAATCCACCTTGATGTGGGGTTGGCCAACGGTGACGAAGATGCTGCCGCTCACCGATCCACAGAAGCCCGCCGCCAGTTCCAGGTCATTGGCGCACATGGAGATGCGCGGCATCACTTCCTTGGCTTCGCCGATCAGGGTGGCCCCCTTCACTGGCTTGGTTAGCTGACCGTTCTCAATCAGATAGCCCTCTTCCACCGCAAAGTTGAACTGGCCGGTGGGGCCGACACTGCCGCCGCCCATGGCCTTGCAATAGAGGCCCTTCTCCACCGAGGCAATTAGCTCTTCGGGGCTGTGGGGACCGGCGGCGATATAGGTGTTGCGCATGCGGCTGGCGGCGGCAAAGGCATGGCTCTGGCGCCGGCCGCTGCCGGTGCGGGCGTGACCGGTGCGGCGCTCGCCGGCCCGGTCACTGAGGAAGCGGCGCAACACGCCGTTTTCTATTAACACGGTGCTCTGGGGCTCCATGCCCTCGTCATCCATCGAGAGGGAGCCGAAGGCGCCATCACTGAGGCCCTCATCAATGGCAGTGACGGCTTCGTGGGCAATCAGCTCGCCCACCTTGCCTGCAAACGGGGTGGTGCCCCGCTCCACCTGGGTGGTTTCCAGCAGATGGCCGCAGGCCTCGTGGAAGATCACGCCGCCGAAGCGGTTGGCGAGCACCACCGGTACTTGGCAGGCCTCGACGTAGTCGGAATAGAGCATGGTTCCAGCGCTGGTGCACACCTCCTGGGCCGAGGCGTCCACATCCCAGCTGGCCAGCTGGTCAGGCCGGCCGGAGCTGCCGTAGCGGCGGCCGGCGCCGGCGCGGTGCTCGCCGTCGGCGGCCAGCACGTTCAGGCCCAGGGATTGGTGCAGGCGGATATCGCGGGCGAAGGTGCCATCACTGGCGGCGATCAAGACTTCCTGCCAGTCGCGGGCGTAGCTACCGCGCCGGGCCTGCAGGTGGGCGCCATGGCGCTGCAGCCGGTCGGTGCCCTCGAGCAGCCGCGCGGTGGCCTCCGCAAGGGCCGGACAAGCCACTAGCCAGTCGGCCTTGCTGGCGCCGAAATCCCGCAGGGGGGCTAGGCCATTGAACGCTGAGGGACCGGGGCTGGCCAGGCTGGGGGCCGCCAGGCCGAGCATGCCCAGGGCCTGCTCTAGGGCGCGACGCAGGCCGGCCTCGCTCAGGTCATTGGTGGAGACAAAGCCATCGCGCTCGCCCCGGAACACCCGGATGCCGGCCCCCATGCCAAAGGCGGGGCTGACGCTAGTGATGCGCTCCTGCTCGGCTAGCACCCCCAGGTGGTCGGTGCGCTCTAGGAACACCTCCACCAGGTCGGCGCCAGCGGCGCTGCCCAGGCCCAGCAGGCCCTCCAGCGGCAATCGCCAGGCTTGGTCAAAACGGTCGCCCAATGCCAAAGGGGCGGCGCTGGAGGGGGACAAGGTGACGACCAACGGGAAGGGGAAAGGGGTGGAGTAATGCCTGAAATCAGCAGATCGACCGGGATCGGGTCGCTTAGCGCACCGCCGGCTGGAACTGCTCGCTGCGAATCGGCGCCATCAAGAAGAGCTTGGCCATCTCGACGCCATTGGCGAGCCAGAAGGGCAGCTTGCGCAGCAGGCGCAGCGGAGCCGGGCCGCCACTGGCCTCAGCGGCATTGAGGGCCTCGTTGTTCTGCACCAGCCGCTCGAGGCGTACATAGAACTTGGGATGGTCCACATTGAGGACCACCGGGAAAATGCGCGCCGAGGTTTCGTTAGTTTTAGCAATCACCATTTTGTCGTATTCGCGGGCATCGAGGCCGAGCGACTCGTAGAACTCCTTGCGGGCCACATCGCGCACGTACATTGTGGCAAACACCGCCAGCAGGAAGAAGCGGCACCATAGGCGTGCCTGCAGGCCGCGCACGGTGTCGGGCTGGGCCTTCATCAGGGCATCAAAGAAGTCGCCATGGCGATTTTCATCTTGACACCAGTTCTCAAAGAAGTTGAAGATCGGGAAGATCTTGCTTTCGGGATGCTTTTCGAGGTGGCGGAAGATGGCGATATAGCGCCAGTAACCAATTTTCTCGGAGAGATAGGTGGCGTAGAAAATGAATTTCGGCTGGAAGAAGGTGTAGGCCTTGCTGGCGGTGAGGAAGCCCAGATCCAGTTGCAGGCCAAAGTCACCCATGGCCTTGTTGAGGAAGCCGGCGTGGCGGGCCTCATCACGAGCCATGTGGGCGAAGCATTCCGCCAGCAAGGGATTTTTTGTTTTGATGCGGCGGCTCAGTTCCTTGTAAAGCAGAAAACCAGAAAACTCCGAGGTGCAGCTCTGCTCTAGGAATTCAATGAAAACGCGACGGGTATCGCCATCGAGTTTCTCGGCTGCGCCGTCGAATTCGCCCTGGCGTACGAAATGGTGGCGGTTGTAATCCTTGCGGAATTCTTCACAGATCGCTTCGAGCTCCACCACATTGGGCTGGAGGTCCATCGCCGCCATGGCGTCGAAGTCGGTGGTGTAAAAGCGGGGGGTGAGGATCGTGTCCTTTTCCGGCGCCTTGGTCACGGGGGCGTCGGGTGTGCCCAGGCTCGGGCCCGAGGTAGGCAGGGCGGTGGCGGTGGGGGGCACCATCGGGCAGCGCGGCAGCAGGATCTGACCCCATCGTAGGGGCCGCCTGGTCAGGGCTGGCGTCGCTGTAAAGGCGTGGTTGCTAAGGCTTTAGCCCCTGCCTGCCCCCTGGTGGCTGATGGCTTAGTTCGCCCCTAGCCACTTTTGGCCGTTGAGCCGCGACACCACCCGGGACACCAGCAGGGCCAGGGTCATCTTTTTTTCGTCGATCAGGAATGATTCCAGCAGGCTGGCCTCGGCGCCGGCTTCAGCCAGGGCAATCGTTTTCGCCGAGCCGATGTCCTCGGCGGTGAAACAGAGCCAGAAGCGGCGTCCGCCCGGGAAGGTTCCCTTCAGCATTGAGCAGCTGCTGCCCACCACCGGCATCGGTCCCTGTTCAAAGCTCAGTTCGGCGCTGGCCCCGCCGTAGGCCTGGATTTCCTTGGCTAGGGCGGGCAGCAGCAGTTGGGGTACAAATTGCCCGAAGGGCTGCTCCTCTGGGGCGGGCGGTTTCGTTTTAGCTGCGGGAGCGCTCTGAGCCGCGGGAGCTGCCGCAGCGCTCGCGGCCTTGGCGGCCGGGCTCTCGTTCTGGGCCGCGGGGGTGGCGGAGTCAGTCACCGGCTCAGGCCTCAGGCATAACGCACAAACAACTGTAGGGAGGCGAGGTCGCACCTAAGCAGCCTTGCCCGACAACGTCTGCCGAGTCCAGGGTTGCCCATCCCATCAGGTCTTTGTCTCACCAATCCGCGTCCAGCTCGGTTTGCCAGCTGCGATCCACCGCCCGCGGGTCCTCGGGGCCTTCATTGACAGGGGCTGGGGATGTCTTGGACTGTTGACGGGTCCTGAGCGGCCAGGGGCCTGGGCGGTTCTTTTGGGCCGCTGGATTAGGTCTGCCATCGGCGCCGGCAGGGGCCCAGACCCCGGCCGAAGCCTCGTCGGCTGAACCAGGGCCCCGTTCTGGCACCGGGGCCGTGCCGCGGCGGATCACCCGGAAGGGTACCGAGAGGGTGGGTGGCGGTTCGGCCGGATGGCGGCTGGGGCCGGCCCAGGCGTGACCCGGCCAGGGGACCCCCGGCCGGGTTTCGGCCTGCTGGCCCCAGGCCGCCGCCGGCTCCGGGTTGGGCCCAGGCGCCCAGTCGCCCGGCTCGGGCTCCGTTGGGCTCGGGCCCTGGCCTCGGCCCCACGGCCAGACGCGCCTTGAGCCCCCTGCGTGGATGGGGCGATGCAACTGGCGCCGGGTGCTGGCGCTACCGGCCTGCAGGGCGAGAGCCGTGGCCGTGGCGCTGAGGGCGCCGCCGCCGCCGGCCGCCAGGGCCAGCCAGCTGCCAATCGTCCATTCGGGCGTGCGCCAGATCAGCAGCCGCAGTCCCACCCAGGGCCTCGGGTTGAGTGCCCCTACCAGCAGCACCGCCAGCAGGGGCGCCAGCAAGGGGAGCAGCAACAGGCGGCGCAGCAGCACGTTGGGGGGCATCAATTGGGAGGCATCAGTCGGGCGGGATCAGTCGAGGGGCCCCTGCCAGCGCTGCAGCTTGCCGAGGTCGTAGCCGAGGCAGTCGAACACCCGGATCACAAGAAAATCCACCATCTCCTCGATCGTGGTGGGGCGGTGATACCAGGCCGGCACCGGCGGGGCGATGCGGGCGCCGGCCTCGGCCAGGGCGGTGAGGTTGCGCAGGTGGATGAGGTTCCAGGGCAGTTCCCGCGGCGCGATCACCAAGGGTCGGCCTTCTTTGAGATGCACATCGGCGGCCCGCTCCAGCAGGTCCGTGGCCACGCCGGCAGCGATGCGGCCGACGCTGCCCATGCTTGCCGGCAGGATCACCATGCCGCGGGTGCGAAAGCTGCCGCTGGCGATGGCGGCTGCCTGGTCGTTCCAACGGTGGCAGCGCAGTTCGCCGCTTTGGCAGCCAGTGCGCTCGCGCCAGAAAGCCTCCTGGGCTTCCGGTTCGCTCGGCACCCGGATGCCCAGCTCCGCCTGCCAGACCGTGATCGCGCCGCGGCTGGTGACCAGCTCAACGCTCTCACCGGCTTCGAGCAGCAGTTGCAGGGCCCGCTGCGCCAGGGGTTGGCCCGAGGCACCGGACACGGCCAGCACCAACGGCTCCATGGCCTCAGCCCTCGCCCAGGCTGACGGGACGGTCGCGCTCATCGGCACCTGGCTCGGAGGCCGGCTCCAGGGGGAGTGAATCGGCAGGGGATTCGCGGTCACCGTGGCCGTCAACGGTCTGATCGGTACCAGCTTCAGCCTCCTCGCCTTCAGCCAGCACCACGGCCAGATCGATCTGGTGACGCAGCACATCGACTTTTTGGATCACTACCTCGACCCGATCGCCAAGCATGTAGGTGCGGCGGTTCTTGCGGCCCACCAGTCGGTTCTGGCGCGAGCGGTACTCGTACCAGTCGTCGACAAGGGAGCTGACATGGACCAGGCCCTCCACCTGGCTGGGGGGCACCTCGACAAAGAAGCCGTAGCTCTGCACGCCACTGATCACCCCCTGCAGGGTCTGGCCGACCAGGGGTTCGGCCTCCCGGGCTTGGGCCATGGCCAGGGTGTCAAGCCGCAGCTCCTGCACAAACCGGGAGCGTGCATTGAGCCGCTGGATCAGGGCTTCGCTGCGGGCCTCCTGGAACGGGTTGAGCTGGCTCGGGGCCAACAGGGGCCAGTCGATCGTGCCGTGGCAGCTGTCGGCGGCCAGGTCGACCCGGGTCTTGTGGCGCACGGACGGCCGGTCCTTGCCTTCGCCCAGCAGCAACACCAGCAGTTGCTGGTTCCAAAGGTCGGCGTAATGGAGCGAGGCGAAACACCAGGGGGCGAAGGCGCCTGCTGTCCCTGCCAGCTGGTTGGGGCCCGCTTCGGCGGCCAGGCTCACCGGCCGCACCGTGTCACAGAGCTGTTGCTGCAACACCCGGGCCCGGTCCGTGCCAGCGAAGGCGGCGGCCAGTTCCTGGGCGCTGGCGTTGCCATCGGCCGAGAGTTCCAGGGGAATTTCCAGGGCTAGGGCCGCCTTGGCCACTTCATTGACTTCTTCCGCTTCCGGCGCCGGGTTAATGGCGAACAGGGCGGGCAGTTCCAGGGCCGCCAGGTGCTGGCCCAGGGCCTGGTGGGCCGGCAGGGTGAGCTCCCGCAGTAGGGCCGTGGGCTGGCCCGGATCGAGGGGGGGCAGCCAGCCTTCGCGGGCCAGGTCCGGATCGGGGGCCCGCAGGTCGCCCAGGCTGTCGATCGCCGGGGTGGGCAAGTCGAGGTCGAGGGAGCCGGCCGCTAGGCGCCGGTCGCGCAGCTGGCCGGCCAGGCCGATCAGGCTCTCCAGCAGGGGCAGATGGTCCTTGAGGGCCTTGAGGGCCGCCGGCAGGGTGCGGCTTTTCGGTTTGCGCTCGGAGAGGGCCTGCAGCACCGCCCCATCGACGAGGCCATCGGGGCGGATGCGGCTGCGGCAGAAGCGGAAATGCAGCAAGGCGCCACTGGCATCAAGATCCAGGGCCACCGACAGGGCCGCTTCGCTCTGGCCCGGGGCAAAGGAGGCTGCCTTGCTCAGGGCGTTGCTCAACAGGGGCAGCCAGGCCCGGCCCACACAGAGGGCTTCGGCCTGCTCCCGGAGCCAGAGGTCGAGGGGGCCACCGGGGCTAAGCCGTTCGGCCACGGACGGGGCATGGATCCAGAGGCGCACGCCCGTCTCGCTCTCCTCTAGGGACACGGCCGGCAGGATCGGTGCGTCGCTGCCTTTCCAGCCGGCCAGCAGCAGGGTGGGCAGGCCGGTGAGGTCATCGCGATCCTTGTCTGCGATGGCCTTGGGGCTCGAGCGGGGCGCGGCCGGCCGGTCGTGCAGCCCATGTTTGGTGAGCAGCAGGTCGCGATCGGCCTCCTCACCGGCATGAATCGCCAGGCTGCGAGCCACGTGGCCTTGGGGCGCCAGCTGGGCTACCGGGTAGCGGTCTACCCGCACCTCCACTACCGCGTCCTGGGGTGGATTGAGGTGCACCGCATCAGCGGCGGGCAGCTCGACCGCGGTTAGCAGGCGATCGTCGAGGGGAACGGCAACTAGGCGATCGTTCTGCTGCTCCACCTGGGCCAGCAGGCTGGTGGTCTGGCGCTGCAGGATGCACTGGATGCTGCCCTCAGGGGAGCGGCGCCGCCCGCCTTCCCGGGTGATGCGGACCAGCACCCGATCGCCATTCCAGGCGTGGTTGAGCTGGTGATCGCGGATGTAAATGTCTTCTTCGCCGTCGTCGCGGAGGGCAAAGCAAAAGCCCTTGCTGCTGCAGCGCAGGCGTGCCTCGATCAGGCCCGCGTCACTGCTGCGGGAGATGCCGTCGTCGTGTTCTTCGAGCACCCCCACCCTCCCTAGGCCGGTGAGGGCGATGCGTAGCAGCTGCTGGTCGCCTGAATCGGTGAGGCCGAGGGCCTTTTCGAGCTTGGCGACGGGCAGGTGCTCCTGGCCAGGGAGCTGGTCGAGCAGGTCAGCGACCGAGAACTTCATCGGGAGACGGGGTGCAGCGGGGGAAAGCCCGCCCGCCGGGGCGTGCAGCGGGGCCCAGGGGGACGTGAGATTTGTTCGACTCTAGGCAGCGACGGGCGCCCTACCCCACCACTGTTTTTGAGTTGCTCTTGGGCTGCTCTTGGGAGGTGGTTGCCGGCCAGGAGCCGAGCTCGCTGGCCCTCAGCCGGGGTCTGGAGCTTCCGGCTGGCCGGCCTTGATCACCAGGCGCAGACCGATCACCAGAAAGCCCACGGAGGCGGCCAGCTGCAGGGCATTGGGAGGGATCACGCTGGAGAGGGAGCCGCCGGCGCCGGCCCCGAGCAGGGAGGCAAAGACCAGGGCTAGGGCACTGCCGGCGAACACGGCACCGCTGCGGTTGGAGGTGCCGCTGATCGTGACGATCGCCAGCTGGGTCTTGTCGCCTAGTTCGGCCAGGAAAACCGTGGCAAAGGTGGAGACCAGCAGGGGGAGTTCCATTGGGAAGATCGGCGGCAGGACTGGGCAATGGGGTGGGGGCCGGGGGATTAGGCGAGGCGCACCAGGCCAAGTGGCAAGCCCACCGGCAGCAAGGCGGCCAGGTTTGGTGGCCCGCCCAAGGCCAGGCCACTAACGGGCAGGAAGCTCAGCACCGCTTGGCGCCCGAGCCAGAGGCCTAGGGCCACCATCAGGATGCCGGCCAGCCGTTCTAGGAGTTGGGCCGGAATGAACCGGGCCAGCCAGCGGCCCAGCAACACGCCCACCAGGCTGGAGCAGATCAGGGCTAGGGATGCCCCGAGGAACACGATCACGGGCCGGCCCGATTCAGCCGAGAGCAGCAGGGCTGCCAGCTGGGTCTTGTCGCCGAGCTCTGCCAGAAAGACCGTGCTGAAGGTGGCCAGAAACACCGACGTGAAGGTGGTCTGGTCGGCTGTGGCGTTCGGGGCACCGCTGGGGCTGGCTCCAGTCGCCTCTGCGGTCTGGCTAAGCCCAGGCTCGGGTCCGCCCTCCCCGGGGCTGGTGCTGGCGCTGGGCTGGGGATCCATGGCCATGGAGCGGGTGTCGGGCGGGCGGGTGGCTAGGGGGCTCAGGGCAACGGGGACGGCGGCTGGCGCAGGGCCCGCTCGAACCGTTTCAGCACCTTGCCACGGCCCCCATGTTGGCTGCGGATCTGCTGGCGGCAGCAGGCGATCGCAAAGCCGTTGGCCTCCGTTTCAGCCACCTCGAAAATGCTGGCCAGGTTGGCCACCCGGCAGAAGCGGGGCCGGCTTTCATAGATGCGGCAGCGCTGGCCGCCCGTGTCGTAGTGGCGGCACCAGCCATCGGCTCCCACCATCGAGAGATAGAGCTCCTGCTCCTCGGCATCGAGGGCTTCGAGGGCTTCGGGCCGTTCGCCTGGATCGAGCCTGCAACAGGCGCCGCAGCCGCTGATGCAGTGCCATTGGAGCCCCTCGGCTGGTTTGCCCTGGCCCGCTTCCCCTCCAGAGGCCTGGAGGGGGCCGCTGGCGCCCTGGTTCTGAGCCGGTTGGTCCGGGTTCATCCCTGTTTTGAAGCGTGGCTGGTCGCAAGTTAGACGTCTCTGTCCGAGCCAGGGGCCAGGTCTTGAGGGGCTGGGCGCTTGGGCCACTCCTGCCGGCCCCGGGGGCGAGATCACGCTTGAATAGTCCCTTGCCCATCGAAATCCCTGATCCCAATGGCCCCTTCCGGACGCCGCCCCTGCGAGCACCTGGCTGCGATCACGGAACTGCCGGAACCGGCCAACCATGTCTGCCAGGAGTGCGTGGACCTCGGCGACAGCTGGGTTCACCTGCGCCTCTGCCTGGAGTGCGGCCATATCGGTTGCTGCGATTCCTCCAAGAACCGCCACGCCACCGCCCACTACCGCCATACCGGCCACCGCGTGATGCGGGGCATTGAACCGGGTGAGCGCTGGGTGTGGTGTTACGAGGACGAACAGGCGATCCAGCTTTGACCATTCTCTGGGCTGCTAATGGCCATCTGTTCTATATTTACCAAATCGAACATATTGATCAACATTGTGATCAATATGTTCGATTTGGTTTCCCTGTGCCTTGCGGCTGAATCTCAAGGTTGAATTGCCATCAAGAGGCTCATTGCTGGCATGGATTTTACAGTTGCTTAAGGGTGTCGGTTTTGTCCTTGAATTCACCCAGTAGCAATTGCAGCCAGGTTACCTTGCGTAGCTTGATGTTGGCTGTGAGGGACATGCCAACTTGCAGGGGTAGTTTCATGCCGGATTTCAGTTTCAATTGCTGGGAATCCAGGGCAATCATGGCTGGGAAACGATAGGTTTTGTGCTGTTCATCTGGTGGCAAGGCGTCGGAGCCAATCGATTTCACCTTCCCCTCCACCACGCCGAAGTCGTTGGAAGGGAAGGAATCGATGCTGATGTCCACGGGCTTGCCCAGGCGGACAAAGCCGATGTCCTTGCTTTCAATCTCCACCTTGGCCTGTAGGGCGTCATAGGGAACGATCTTCATCACCGGTTCACTGCCCTGGGCCACAAAACCAACGCCAGTGGGCTTGAGATCAAACACAATCCCATCAACGGGTGAGCGAATATCCTGATAGCGGATGTTGACATCAAGCTCAGTAAGTTTGCTGCGTAATTCAGCTAATTCGCCATTGAGCTGCTCTACGGCCTGCTGGAGAATCGCCAGCTGTCGCAGACGATCTACCCGGCTTTTAGCAATCTCGCCTTCGACCTCACGCACCTTATTGCGTTGCTGCAAGTATTGTAATTCAGCTGAAGCGCCTACTTTCTTAAGGGTTTCCAGTCGATCGAGAATCTCTCGCTCTAGGGTCAGATTCTGTTGCAGAACTGCCTGCTCAGTTTCGTTGAGATCCAGATAGCGACTCAGCTCCACCTTCTTAAGGGCCAGCTGCTGCTCCTTGGCGGTGATTGATTGTCGGGTGCGGGCTTGGCGATCGAGGCTGGCTTCGTTATCGAGTCGCAATAACACCTGACCCTTGCTCACCCGTTCGCCATCCTTGACCAGCATGGTATCGAGCACGCCTCCCACGGGCATCTGCACGATCTTGACATCGCCGATCGGTTGCAGTTTGCCGGTGGCCAAGAGCACCTCATCGGTTTTGGCAAAAGCAAGCCAGGCCAGGGCCGAACCGGTGGTGGCAATCAGGGCCCAGGTGATCGTTTTGGCCAGGAAATTGGATTGCTGCAACACCATCTCCTCATGGCTGCTTTTCACCCGCCGTTCCAAGGCATTCTGGGCGGCGCGCACAATTGCGCCGGGTTTATTGAATTGGGACATCAGGCTGCCTCCTGTTGGCAATAAAGGGCGTAGTAGCGGCCGCGGCGTTCTATCAGTTCATCGTGGGTGCCGGTTTCAACGATGGCGCCCTCATGCATCATCACGATCATTTGGGCGCGGCGAATGGTCGTGAGCCTGTGGGTAATGAAGAACACCGTGCAATGGCTGAGGTTGTCAAGCAGGTTGTCGCAGACCCGCCGTTCAGTGTCGTAATCGAGGGCGCTGGTGGCCTCATCAAGAATCAGCAGGCGGGGATTGCTGAGCAGGGTGCGGGCCAAGGCCAGCCGTTGGCGCTGACCGCCGGAGAGACCGGCGCCGCGCTCACCGACGCCACTGCTGTAGCCGCTGGGCAATTCCATGATGAAGTCATGGGCGCAGGCCAAGCGGGCCGCCTCCATAATCGCGTCGCTGCTGGCGTCGGGATCGGTGAGGGCGATATTCTCGGCCACCGTGCCGTTAAACAGCAGGGGCTCTTGCGGCACCATCCCGATCTGGCGGCGTAGGGAATAGAGCTCTACTTTGTCAATGTCGTAGCCATCAATCTGGATGCGGCCGCTGGTCGGCGCATAGAGCCGGGGCAGCATCTTCGTGAGGGTGCTCTTGCCGCTGCCACTCTGGCCCACCACCCCCACAAAGGTGCCGGCCGGAATGACCAGATCAATGTGTCTGAGTATCTGGGGACCTGAGGGATTGAAGGAGAAACACAGATCCTCAAACCTTACCTCGCCCTTGATCGGGGGCAACGGAATTTTTTGCTTGTCGCTGTCATCGGATTCCTCGGGGGTATCAACCACATCGGCCAAGCGCTCAAACGACACTTTCAGTTCCTGGATGTTCTGCCAGATGCCGGAGAGCCGCAGCAGAGGCTGGGTGACATAGCCGGAAATAATGCGGAAGGCGATCAACTGGCCCAGGCTCAGCTCGCCCTGTAAAACCATGGAGGCTCCCACCCAGAGCACCAGCAGCTGGGAGAGCTTTTGCAACACCTGGGAGGTTTCGGTGAGGGCCGTGCCGGTGATTGTTTTCTCGAAGGTGCGCGAAACGTATTTGCTGTAGAAGTCTTGCCATTTCCAGCGGCTAATCATCTCGACGTTCTGGGCCTTCACCGTTTGAATGCCGGTCAGAACCTCAACGAGGTGACTCTGGGAGCGGGCATTCTCTTCGGAAGCATCGCGATACTGGCGCCGAAACAGGGGCGCACCGACAATCGTCAGGCCAATCTGAATCGGCAGCACACTCAAGGCGATGGCTGTGAGCAGCAGGCTGTAGAACACCATCACGACGATGTAGATCACCGAGAAGGCCGTGTCGAGCAAGGTGGTGAGCGCCTGGCCGGTGAGGAAGCTGCGGATCTTCTCTAACTCGGCGATGCGGGTGCTCAGTTCGCCCACCGGCCGGCGGTCGAAGTAGCTGAGCGGCAAGCGCAGCAAATGGTCGATCACCTCTGAACCCAGCCGCAGGTCGATGCGGTTGGTGGTTTCGGCAAACAGGAAGGTGCGCAAGGAGCCAATGACTCCTTCCATTAAGGTCACCACCACCAGGGCAAAACCCAGCACCTGCAGGGTGTCGAGGCTGCGCTGGTTGATCACCTTGTCGATGATCACCTGAATCAGCAAGGGGTTGGCCAGGCTGAACAGCTGCACCACAAACGAGGCGATCAACACCTGGCTGAGTACGCCCCGATAGCGCTTTAGGGCAGGCCAGAACCAGCTGAAGTTGAAGCGTTGCTGCTGGCTGGTATTGCTGCGCTCGAGCAGCAGCAATTCAATGCCTTCAGGGAAGGCCTCCCCAATGTCCTTGGGCCCCAGTTCGACCCAGCCCTCGCGCGGTGAGGCCAGCAGCAGGCCCCGGGCATTGGAGCTGCGCAAGACCGCAAATCCCGACTGCCAGGGGATCAGGGCCGGAGTTTGCAGCCGTGTTCCCTGGCTGGCTGGCACCTTGATGCCACTGACATGCAGGCCCATCAAGGCGGCGATGTTGCCACAGAGTTGCAGATCGGGAGCCTGACCGCGGCGTAGGGCATCGCGCAGGATCTTGTCGATCGCATCACGGCGGAAAGGCAGTTTCAGTTCGGCGGCCAGCATCTGGAAGCAGGCCAGGGTCTCCTCCAGTGGTCCATTGCCCCGCAGCAGGGTGAAGCTGGGGCGATCGCGCTGACCGAGATCCAAGCCCGAGGCCAGGGGTGGCAAGGCCACGGCTTCGGCGTAGGTCGCCGGTTCAGTGGTGGCCAGGTCGCCGGAGGTTGCGTTATCGGAGCCGGTTTCAGGGCGATCCAAGGAGCCATCGCCAGCTGCGTCGAACAGATCAGCGGGCAGGGCGATCAGCCGGGGCGGCAGGGGCGGCAGGCTGGTGGGTACGCCGCTGGCCGGATCAAGCCGGGCACCGAGGGGGTGGGATTCGAGGTTGTGGCTGGCGACCAGCAGTTGCATCGAGGGCGGCAGTTCGGCCAGACCGGCCTCCGTGGCTGGTACCAGCCGGGCACCCTGCTTGGCACGCTCAAGTAGGGCCGTCATGGCGCCCGAGCCCAGGGGGCGACGCTTCAGCTGCAGGGCGATCAAGGCCACCAACTCGGCGCTGAACAGGTGGTCGGCGCACCAGGCAGCAAAACCCTGCTCGTTCTGAAGCAGCTCCAGCACCAAGCCATCGGGCAACACGATCACGTCCACCCCTAGGGAGGCGCTCACTTCTTCGCAGGGGGCGGCCCGCAGCAGGGAGGCCAAGCCCACCAGTTCGCCGGAACCCAATTTGGCGACCGTGCGCAGGCGCCCCTCCGTGCGCGCTAGAAGTCGCGCCTCTCCGGACACGATCAGCAAGACCTCACTTGGGATCAGGGCGCCGCTGCAGAGCACCTGGCCAGGGCCATAGCTGCGCTCGCTGCTGGCCTCCTGAAGGCGCCGTCGTCCCGGGGCGGAGAGGGCGACAAAGGCCGGATGGTCGCTCAGCAAGGGATGGGGGGCGGCCTGGGTCATGGTTTGGGTATGGCAGTTGGCGGCGTGGGAACCAAGTTCGCGGGGCAGGGGTGCCAACCGGAAACATTGGATGGGCTGGTGTGGTGCTAGCCGACGGGAGCTCGAATGCTGCACCAAAGCCGTCTTTCAGTAGGAACCCCAGCTTCAGCTGTGGATCCTGGCTCGGTTATGGGTCGGGGCTGACCTAACGATTGGCAGGAGTGCCCTGGGCGCACCTATAGAAAGGAGGTATCTGAAAGCGCTGCAACCAGAAGCAATTAATAACACTCTAGAACACGATCCCTGGTTGTGGAACTCTGGCGCCTGGAGTCCCCTGGCGACAGGGCACGCCAGGCGTCGCGAACACGCGAACAACAGTTGCATCACTGGACAGCACTGGGGCACAGCACCAGCACGGCAACCAGGCCACCACTAGGCGCCGGTTGGGGGCGCTGCACGGTCCTTCCAGGGGCAAGCCATGTTCAAGGAAGATGGCTGGTGCAGGGCAATCCGGCTCCCAGGGCTGGCCCAGACGCTGGGCTTCGGGCCAAGGATCTGGTTATGAAACTATTAACGATTGGCCTGCTCTCCGCTTTGCTGGGGCTGATCGAGCGGCGCCATTCCGGGCGCTGGGTGCTCGCTTGACCCTCTAGGCCATCAGCAACCGGGCCAGACTCAATCCCGGGTAAACCCCTGCGGCCCAACTGGCTGCAACAGGCTTGGCTAAGGGCTTTCGACCAAGGCCTGGGCGCCCGGCGGCTTGGGGGGTAGCCACGTTGACTCTGGCTAGGTTTGGGTTGTTGGCGTTCCGCCCATGGCCAGTTCCAGCCTGCGCGTCACCCAGGGCCCGGTTGGACAGAAGCGCAGTGGCCAGGGTCCGCTTGTCCGGGCGGGCGCCCAGGCCCTGCTCGCCCTTGTGTTGGCACGTTCGACCCAGGCCAGCCCGACCCAGGCCAGTCCGATCAAGGTCATTCCGACCCGGCTCAGCCCGATCCAAGTCCCGAGTGCCCCTGCCCTGAGTGCCCCGGCTTGGCCCCCCCCTGCCAGGCAGCTCCTTGCCGAAGCGGCGCCGATCCCCCAGATTCCCAGGGATAACTGGAAAGACTGCAGCTTCAACGACCGGTTGATTGGCTGCCAGGACCGGGAGCTGCCTGAGGGGGTGCGTATCGACTGGCGCGATGGCCGCTCGATGACCTATCAACTGATTCGGGAGGGGTTCCCCCTGTCCTTGCTGCGCGATCGCCATGGCGGCCTATGGCAGCGAGAGCTTCTTGTGCAAGGCAATGGGGTGTACACCAACAGGGCCAATGCCAACCGGATCGTGGTGCCCCTGCGCTTCCCCTGCAAGTCGCCCCTAGTGGGCGAGGTCGGCTACTGCCGGCGGCCCTAGGGGGCCGCAGAGACCACGGCGAGGGCTTTGATTGTTGCAACGACGATCGCGCCTGGGGGCCCATCCGCTCAGGTGCTGCAATTCTGTGGCTAATTTGCGGCGTGTTCCAAAACCAATGGTTGTTGAGCTCTGATGATGCATCGCTGCCGGCTGTTGGTTGGCCCAGCTCTGGGCTGCTTTGCCACCACCCTGGTTGCCAGCCCAGTCAGCGCCGCCCCAGCCAGCCTGGCCACCGCCGTCTCCAGGCTGGGTCGCTACGCCGACCCCCAGTCCCAGATCAGCAGCATCAACCAGCTCAGCGATCTCCAGCCCAGCGACTGGGCTTACCAGGCCCTTAACGCCCTGGTGGAGCGCTACGGCTGTGTAGTGGGTTACGCCGATGGCACCTTCTCCGGCGGTCGGGCGATTAGCCGCTTTGAGGCCGCGGCCCTGCTCAACGGCTGTTTGGAGCGGGTTACTGAAACCACTGATGCCCTCAAAAAGCTGGTGCAGGAGTTCGGCCCGGAGTTGGCGATCCTGAAGGGGCGCCTCGATGGGCTCGAGGGCCGTGTTGGGGCTCTTGAGGCCAGCCAGTTCTCCCCCACCACCACCCTTTCGGGCCTGGCGGTGTTTGTGCTGGGGGGCAACCGGTTCCTGCACACGGGTCCGGTGACCAAATCCAGCCAAACCCTGCCCAGTGGCACCACGATTAATTACGACCTGGAGCTGGCCCTCAACACCAGTTTCACCGGCAAGGATCTGTTGCGCACGGTGCTGCGGGCCGGCGACTTTGGCGCGAGCCCCTTTGGCTCCACGCCCTTTGCCGGAATACAGAACTTCCCGTGGCTCTCCCAGCTGGAAGCCTCCTTTGAAAGTGATGCGGGCGCCAACATCGTGGCGATCGACAAACTCTTCTACCAATGGCCCCTAGGAGTTTGTTGCCAATAGAGAAGCAGCCTGCCTGAGACGGCGTACGGCAGCACTGAGCAGGACCGCTGCGGCTCTGTTCTGCTGCCCTAGGTGCCCATTGAGACGAGCCTCAGACAGCCCTGGCCACTCTGACCACGGCCACT
>CAMAPJ010000029.1 GCA_945860085.1 Synechococcus sp. UW140
TTGCTGCCATGCAGGGCGGCGCAGAGGTCCCAGAAGCGCTCGCTGCCAGGGAAGTGGCGCGCCCGCTCGGCCCGCCAGCGCCCGGGATCGCGCCAGAGCCGGATCGGCTCCCGTTCGCCGGCCAGCTGCACGCTGCAGCCGGGATCGAGCCGGGTCGCCGCCGGCAGGGCCAGGCCGAAATGGTCGAACAGGCGGCGATGGATGCCGCCGCTCTCCAGGCCCGCCACCTGGGTGGCGCCCACATCAAAGGTGTAAGGGCCGCGGCGGAAGGTGCCGGCGCAGCCGCCGCTCTGGCTGTGGGCCTCCAGCAGCACCACCTCCAGCCCTTCGCCCGCCAACAGGGCGGCGGCCGTGAGACCGGCGATACCGGCTCCCACCACGGCCACATCGCAGCGCTGGGGGCGATCGAGGGGGCGGCGATCGAGGTTGGGGCGAGCCGTCAGGGTCAGGAGCCGGCACTTTGGGAGCGGGCGGCATGCTGGCAAGGGTGTGACGCCAGCGTGGATCGGTGCAGCAGGCCCAACTGAGCGGCTGGCTTGAGCGGCGCCTGGGGGTTCCCCTGGTGGGCCAGGCCGCCGTGGGCGGTGGCTGCATCCACCAGGCCTGGGCCTTAGATCTGGCCGATGGCCGGCGCCTGTTCGCCAAGACCAATCGCCTGAGCGAGCTGCCCCTGTTGAGGGCCGAGGCCGACGGCTTGGCGGCCCTGGCGGCCGGGGCCGGCGATCTGGTGATTCCCCAGCCGCTCGCCTGCGAAGCCCTGGGCGATCAGGCCCTGTTGCTGCTGGAGTGGTTGCCCCTGGCTGGGGCGGCCGACGGCGGCGGGGGCGGCTCAGGGAGCTCCCCTGGGGCTGTTGCTGTTGCGTCCCTCCCTAGATCGCTCGGCCCCGTCGCCGCTGTTCCAGCCAACCCCGCCACTAGCCGCAACCCTGACCCCGCCGACCCCGTTACCCCGGCCCAGGCCTGGGGCCGCTTCGGGGCGGCCCTGGCGGACCTGCATCGCCGCAGCCTGGCCAGTAGCGATGGCCGCTTCGGCTGGCCCCAGGACAACTTCATCGGCTCCGGTCCCCAGGCCAACGGCTGGCTGGCTGACTGGGGCCAGTTTTTTGCCGACCGGCGCCTCGCTCCCCAGTTGGCCCTGGCGGCCCAGGCGGGCCAGCCCCTGCGCCAGGGCGAAGCGTTGCTGCGGCAGCTCCCCGCCTGGCTGAATCACCACGGGGCAGAGCCCTGCCTCCTTCACGGCGACCTTTGGGCAGGTAATGGCGGCCTACTCGTTGATGGCCGCGGCGCGATCTTTGATCCAGCCGTCTACCGCGGCGATCGGGAGGTGGACCTGGCCATGGCCCGCCTATTCGGCGGCTTTCCGGAGAGTGTCTTTGCGGGCTACGAGACCCGCTGGCCCCTGCCACCCGGCCACGGCCAGCGCCGCGAGATCTACAACCTGTATCACCTTCTCAACCACGCCAACTTGTTTGGCGGCGGCTACTGGCGTCAGGCCCAGGCCAGCATCGACGCCCTGCTGGCCGCGTGTTGACCGCCCCTAGGGCTGAGCGCTCCAAGGGCTGGCTGCCTCTAGGGCTGGCCTTCTCCAAGGCTGGCTTGCACCAGGGCGAGCCTTGGGCATGGCCCTGGTGCCCAGGAGCTCCCGAGCCCCGGCCAAGCGATGCCATGACAAACCTGGCCCAACAACCTGGCCACCAAAAACCTGGCCATCAAATAACGGCCATCAAAAAAACCTGCTGAGCTGCCCCCAGATCGGGAAACCAGCCAGCAGGTTCTCAGCTCTCGAAGGGCTTTTCAGGCTCCGGGCTTAGCCCAGGTATTCCTGGCGCAGGGACTGCAATTTGGTCAACACCGCCTGGCGTTTGTCGCTGGTGGTGAGGTTGTGCCAGCTCCAGTTGCCCACCACCACGAGGCCTAGCAGTTCGAGCAGGCCCGGAATCACCGGCAGCAGGTTGATCGTGTCGAGCACCCCCTTGATCAGAACTTGGGCGATAATCACCGCCACCAGAATTCCAACCCCCTTGCCTATGCGACCCATCTGGGTCCAGTCGACCTGGTCGAGGGTGGCATTGACCTTGCCAAGGATCTCGCTGTAGCGCTCGGTGAAGTTGGCGCCCGAGTCTTCGGCAGTGGCGGTCGCCTGCTCCTGTTGGTCGGTGGTCTCTTCGCTCATGGAGACAGGGCCTAGCACTTAGCGCCCATAAGGTATCGGGGTGAGCTCCCCTCCGCCAGCGCTCGTGCGCCTCAAATCCAATTGGCTGCGGGCGCTAGAGCGGATTGTGTTGGCGGCAGAGCCCGAGGAAGGCTGTGCCCTGTTGCTGGGACGATGGCTCGAGAGCGGTTCGGGCGCAGGCCTGTTGCACCTGAGCGAGATCTGGCCTTGCCTCAATATCTGGGAGCCCAAAGGCGAACGGCGCCAGCGTTTCCTGATCGATCCCCGCGAACAGCTGCTCGCCCAGCGTTGGGCGCGGCAGCGGGGCGTTCAGGTGCTGGGTTCGGTCCACAGCCACCCAGCCAGCCCGCCCAAACCGTCCGCCACAGACCTGGCCCTGGCCTTCACCCCCACCCTGCTGCTGATCCGTTCGGGCTTGGCGGCGGCGGGCGGAGATCGGGACCCGGACCCCTTAGAAAACCTGCGGGCTTGGTGGCTGGCTGGTGACGGCGCAGCGCCCTTGGCCCTGGAGATCCAGATCAGCCCCTAGGCCGGCCCGGAGTTCGGCAGCCAGCGGGCGCTGGCGATGGTCAGCCGGTGAGCGGAGCCGGTCCGGGCATTTGGGAGAGTGGAGACCTGGCGCTGAAACCGTCCATGCTTCCCCCCGATACCAGTGGCATCAGCCTGAGCCCCGATGAGGTGGCTCGTTTCTCCCGGCACCTGATCCTGCCGGAGGTGGGCATGGAGGGGCAGAAGCGCCTCAAAGCCGCCTCCGTGCTCTGCGTCGGCACTGGCGGCCTCGGTTCGCCGCTGCTGCTCTATTTGGCCGCTGCCGGGGTGGGGCGCCTTGGCATCGTCGATTTCGACGTGGTGGACCACAGCAACCTGCAACGCCAGGTGATTCATGGCACCAGCTGGGTGGGCAAACCCAAGATCGAATCGGCAAAGGCGCGGATCCTGGAGCTCAACCCCCATTGCCAGGTGGACCTCTACGAGACCGCCCTGACCAGCGACAACGCCCTTGAGATCATTGCCGGCTACGACCTGGTCTGCGACGGCACTGACAACTTCCCCACCCGCTACCTGGTCAACGACGCCTGTGTGTTGCTGGGGAAGCCAAACGTGTATGGCTCGATCTTCCGCTTTGAGGGCCAGGCCACGGTCTTCAACCTCAACAGCGAAAGCCCCAATTACCGCGACCTGTTCCCCGAGCCGCCGCCGCCGGGCATGGTGCCCTCCTGCGCCGAAGGCGGGGTGGTTGGGGTGCTGCCGGGAATCATTGGTGTGATTCAGGCCACCGAGGCAGTCAAGATTATCACCGGCATCGGCACCACCTTGAGCGGGCGCCTGCTCTTATTTGATGCCTTGGCGATGAAGTTTCGCGAGCTGAAACTGCGCCCCAACCCCGAGCGGCCTGTGATCGACAAATTGATCGATTACCAGGAATTTTGTGGGGTTGGCGGCTCGGCGCCGGGTCAGGAGGAAGCCGGCTCGGTCGAGAGCATCTCGGTGATCGAACTCAAGGCCTTGCTCGATGGCGACACCAGTGGTCTGGTCTTGATCGATGTGCGTAATCCGCCCGAGGCGGATATCGCCGTGATCCCCGGGGCCATCTTGATCCCGCTTGATCAGATTGAAAACGGCACGGCAATTGAGCGCATCCGGCAGCTGACGGCAGGTAAAACCCTCTACGCCCATTGCAAGGTGGGGGGGCGCTCCGCCAAGGCCCTGATTGCCCTGAAGCGTTCCGGCATCGAAGGCATCAATGTGGCGGGCGGCATCGATGCCTGGAGCCAGGAGGTTGATCCCAGCGTGCAGCGCTATTGAGGTAGGGGCAATGAAGCGATCGGCCAGTCGCGCTGGTTGTTTCATTGCAATGATCTTTCAAGAGTGGTTGCTTCTGTATTGCTGTTCCTTCAGTAATCAACGCCGCGCTTGAGATCCACGCCCCGTTCGGCATAGTGCTTGTGGCAGACCATCTCAGAATGGACGCTGGCCAGATCAAAGTAGGCCGGCGGATTTTTGCAGCGGCCGGTGATGATCACCTCCGTTTCTGAGGGTTTGCGCAGCAGGGTTTGCACGATCGGCTCCACCGGCAGCAGCTCCAAATCCACGGTGGGGTTGAGCTCATCGAGGATCACGGTTTTGTAGAGGCCACTGGCGATCGCGGCCCGGGCGATCTCCCAGGCCCGCTCCGCTTCCACGTAGTCAATCGGTTGCTGCTGGCCGCGCCAAACGATCGCATCGCGGCCAGAGCGCAGGTGGTCGACCAGGTGGGGATAGCTCTCGCGCAGGGCGGCGATGGCGGCGTCTTCGGTGTAGCCGCTGCCGCCCTTGAGCCACTGCAGGATCAATACCCGGTGGCTCTTGTCCTGGCTGATGCCGCGGCCGATCGCCTGTAGGGCCTTGCCCAGGGCGCTGGTGGATTTGCCCTTGCCTTCGCCGGTGTAAATCTCGATGCCATCGAGACCCTGGTTGGCGGCCCCATCTGGGTTGCCCTCGCCATCGAGGAAGAGATCTTTGCGGCGGTGGGCGCGCATTTCCGAGTGAAGATCGGCGATCTGCACCAGCTGGCGGGGGGCTCCCCGGCCGGTGACGATCACCTCCATGCCAGCGGGTTTGGCCGCCAGGGTCTGGACCACCTCGGCGATGTCGAGCAGGCCTAGGTCGAGTACCGGACTTAGTTCATCCAGCACCACTACCGAATAGAGGGCGCTGGCGATCGCTCCCTTGGCGATGTCCCAGCCGCGCTGGGCCTCCTGGCGATCGAATCGGGTGGCTTCCTCCGCTGTGAAGAAATCGCCGCGGCCGGTACGCACCTGGTCGATCAGGTGAGGGAAACCCTGCTGGAGGGCCTCGATCGCGGCGTCTTCGTCGTAGGAGCGGCCCGGTCCCTTTAAAAAGCGCAGCAGCAGCACGCGGGTGCGTTTCTGTTCGCAAATCCCCAGGCCGATCGTGCGCAGCACAACCCCCAGGGCGGCCTGGCTCTTGCCCTTGCCGTCGCCGTCATAGACGTGCAGCTGGCCATGGCTGCGCTCACTGGCGTCGGCGGCGGTGCGGATACCGATGCCGCGGGAGCTGCCCGAGGAGGAGCCGCTGCTGGAACGGCGGTTGGCGTTGGCTGTCACGGAGGTGCTGCCCTGCAGGGCCATGGCCGGGCCACATACCGTTGGATCCTAACGACGGCCCCCGGAGCCCCGAATCGATGAACCGCCACCGACTCATGGAGGCGTTGGCTCCTGCCCAGGAGCGGGCCCTAGGGGCCCTGCGCGAGCGCATCGGCGCCTTTGGCCGGGTGCTGGTGGCCTATTCCGGCGGCGTGGATAGCGCCCTAGTGGCGGCGATCGCCGCCGAGCAGTTGGGCGAGCGGGCCCTGGCCGTGACCGGAATCTCGCCGGCCTTGGCCCCCCATCTGCGGGCCGAGGCCCGGCTCCAGGCCGAGTGGCTAGGCCTGGCCCACCGCGAGATCGCCACCGCCGAACTGCAAGATCCCGCTTACGCCAGCAATCCGATCGACCGCTGCTACGCCTGCAAGCAGGAGCTGCATGGCTTGCTGGCTGCCCTGGCCGAGGCGGAACGGGCCGGGCTTGCCGAGGCGGCCTGGGGGGAGCAGGCCGGGGAGCCCCTGGCGCCCACCGTGCTCGATGGCGTCAACCTGGACGACCTAGGCGACCACCGCCCGGGCTTGCGGGCGGCCCAGGAGCGGGGCGTGGTCTCTCCCTTGGCGGAGCTGGGCATTGACAAGGCGGCGGTGCGGGCGATCTCGCGGGCCCTGGGGTTTCCCTGGTGGGACAAGCCAGCCCAGCCCTGCTTGGCCTCGCGTTTCCCCTACGGCGAACCGATCTCAGCGACCCGGTTGCAGCGGGTTGCCGCCGCTGAAGACTGGCTGAGGGGCCAGGGCCTGCGGGAGGTGCGAGTCCGCAGCCAGGGGGAGGCGGCCCGGATTGAGGTGCCGGCCGGCCTGATCGCCGGGCTGCTGGCCGATGGCACCCGTGAGCCCCTAGTGGCGGCCTTCCGCCAGCTGGGATTCAGCGCCGTAAGCCTGGATCTGGAGGGGTTGGTGAGCGGCAAGCTCAACCGCGATCACCTCGAGGCTGCCAGCCGCCAAGGGGCCCAGGTGCCCCTGGCTTGAGCTCGATTCCGGCGCTGGCTGACTCTTCAGCTGGCTGTTTTTGAGGCGGCTGGCCTGGATGCAGTCTGGTGCCCCCAACCCTGGTGGCCCCAACCTTGGGGTCCACAAGCCTGGTGCCCGTAAACCAGGCGTCCATAAAAAAAGGGGCCCTTGGGCCCCTGGGTTGGATCGCCGGTTCGGGACTGAGAGTCAGTTGAGCAGGGCCACGGCTGCCGCGGGGGCCCGGTCGGCACCGGCCACCTCGCTGGGGGTTTCCCTTAGGAAACTCTTCAGCTTGAAGCGGGCGGCGTTAAGTTCTTCACTCAACACGGCACAGGCCCGCTCCGGCATGGTGTGGTCGCCACAAGTGAAGACATCCACCGCGGCGTAGCCCGATTCGGGCCAGGTATGAATCGAAATGTGCGATTCAGCCAAAAGAGCCAACCCCGTGACACCCTGCGGTTCAAACCGATGGGTAATCAGGTTCAGGAGAGTGGCACCAGCACGCTTCGCTGCTGTCGTGATGGCGTTCCTGAGAAAGGCTTCGTCATCGAGCTTTGCGGAATCGCAGTTGTAAAGCTCGAGAATGCAGTGTTTACCCACCATGTCGGTGGCACTGGGGTTGGGATTGGGGCTTGGGGAGAAGGCGGGAGCAGCTCCGGTCCATCCCGGGTTGGGATGGATGCAGGCCTGGTTCATCGAATCCAGTCAGACAGCCTCCAATCCTAAGCCTCGATTAAGCCCTTTTTGACCCGGACCACCTGGGATGTCTTGGACCAGTCATCGCTGAAGCTGCCCAGGTGGGTGGCGCTGACTAGGCATTGGTAGCCCTCCCCCTGCCCGACGGCCTCCAGAAGTAACTGCTGACGGGTCGGATCGAGTTCGGCCAGCACGTCATCGAGCAGCAGCAGCGGCGGTTCGCCCCAGAGTTGGCGCACCAGTTCAAGCTCTGCCAGCTTCAGGGCCAACACCAGACTGCGCTGTTGGCCGGCGGAGCCGTAGCGCCGCGCCGGCTGGCCGCCCAGTTGCAGCTGGATCTCGTCCCGATGGGGGCCGACGCTGCATTGGCCCAGCCGCAGCTCGCTGTCCCGTTGCTGGCGCAGCTGCCAGGCCAGGGCCTCGCGCCAGGGGGCTTCAGCCTCCTCCCCCTCCAGGACCGTGCCCGGTTGGTAGTGCAGCAGAAGTTGTTCACTGCCGCCGCTGAGATGTTGTTGCCAGGCGGCCGCCAGGGGTTCGAGCCTTAGCAGGGCCCGGCGTCGCCGTCGGTGCAGACGGGTGCCGATCAGGGCCATCTGCTGGTCAAAGGCATCGAGTAGGTCGGCTAGGTGGGCGCCGCCCAGGCCGCGGCGCAGCAGCTGGGCCCGCTGGCGTAGCAGGCGGCCGTAGCGGCTGAGCAGCTCGGCGTAGACCGGCTCGAGTTGCAGCACGACCCGGTCCAGCCATTGGCGCCGCAGGGCCGGTTCCCCCCGCACCAACTCCAGATCCAGGGCGCTGAACCCCACGCAGCGCAGGGGACCGACCAGGTCCAGCTGTCGCTCCAGCAGTTTGCCGTTGCGGCGGGCCTGGCGTCCCCCCTGGCGCCGCAGTTCCAGTTCCAAGCCATCGGCCAGGCCGGCTCCGGCCCCGTCGCCAGCGCCCCTAGGGCCGTCATCGCCAACCCCACCAGCCCCACCACCACAGAGCCCCCGCACCAGGGCCCTGGGCTGCCCTTGCTGGATCAGGTCCCGGTCATTGCTGCAGCGGTGGGACCGCAGGCTGCCCAGCAGCTCCACCGCTTCGAGCAGGTTGGATTTGCCTTCGCCATTGCTACCGACGACCAGCAGCCGCGGCGCCGTGATCGTCAGGCTGAGCTGCCCGTAGTTGCGAAAGTGGTGCAGCTCCAGGCGATGCAGCCGAATGGGTCTGGGGCCGTCTGCGGTTTAAGGTAAGACCAACGGCTTGGCCCCAGGCCTGCCGCACTGTGCAGACCTTCCGGTCGCCGCATGGGCATGTAGCTCAGTTGGATAGAGCGTCAGATTCCGGTTCTGAAAGTCGGGGGTTCGAGTCCCTCCATGCTCGTTGAATCACCGGCATAGAGAGTCAGGTCGGCTGGCCAGGCTGGGTTTGATCAGCAGGTCCAGCCCCCTGATCGCCTTAACCCAGTCCCAGCCCCATGGCCCGGATGCCGCCGGGATCTACGACAAAGCCTTGTTGCGCCAACGCTTTCACCGCTTCAGGCGGCGCCGAGAGTGAAATGCTGCAGCCGGGCAGCTCCCGCTTCAGCCGGGCCAAGGCGGTGGAGACCAAGACCAGGAGCACCTGATCACGGTGGGGATCATCGGGATGGCCGCTCAGGTTCCAGAGATTGGCGTTGAGGGCCAGATCACTGGTGGCCCGCACGAAACCGACCAGCTCCCCGGTCGGATTGCGCACACTCACATGCCAGATGCTGCGCTTTAGTGCCAGGGTGAGTCGCTCGGGCTGGCGCGGTGGGTCACCGCAGGCCAGCAGTAGCCGCTGTAATTCCGTTGCGGCCGGGGGATCGCTGCATTCCAGCCCATAGCCCTCGGGCAGGGCGGGCGGACTGGGTTGGTTGCGGAAGGGGATCAAAAGGGATTGGATGCTCTTCAACCGGTATTGCGCATGCCGGCGGCGATGCCGTTGATGGTGAGCAGGGCGCCGCGCAGCAGTTCGCTGCGGCTGTAGGTACGGCCATCGTCGCCACCTTCGCTGCTGGCCTCACTCATGGGCGGCTGGCGGTTCTGGTCGCGCAGGCGTCGCAGCAGGGCCACCTGCAGGAAGCCCAGGGGAATGATTGTGCGGTTGCGTAGATCGACTGACAGCTGTAGGGCCGGGTCGCCATCCAGTAGCCGCCCGTGGCCGCTGATCTTGAGCACCAGGTCGCGGGTCAACACAAATTCCGAGGCAATCACCTGGAAGATCGCCTCAAACGACTCCCTGTGGCTGGGCCGCCCCAGGGCCTGCACGTAGTGGTGGGCAAGATCGAGATCCACCTTCGAGAGGGTCATCTCCACCTTGGAGATCAGCATGCGGAAGAAGGGCCAGCGCTGGTAGAGCCGCTGCAGCAATTCCAATTGCTCGGGATCGCGGTCAAGTTCTTCCTGCAGGGCGGCGCCAACGCCAAACCAGCTGGGCAACAGGAAGCGGCTCTGGGTCCAGCCAAACACCCAGGGGATCGCCCGCAGGCTGGAGAGGTCCTTGGCGCCACTTTTGCGGCGGGCCGGCCGGCTGGAGATCTGCAGCTTGCTGATTTCTTCGATCGGCGTGACTTGCTGGAAAAAAGCCACCAGATCGGGGTTGTCGTGGACCAGGCTGCGGTAATGCTGGCGGGAGCGGGCTGCTAGGCGCACCATCAGCTCATTCCAGCTGGGGGTGTCATCGACATGGCTGGTGACAAGGCTGTTCTGCAACACGGCTGTGGTGACCGTTTCCAGGTTGTAGAGGGCCAGCTCGGGCAGGGAATACTTGGAGGCGAGCACTTCGCCTTGCTCGGTGATCTTGATGCGGCCGTTGAGGGTGCCGCTCGGTTGGGCCAGGATCGCCTGGTAGGCCGGCCCGCCGCCGCGGCCGACCGAGCCACCGCGGCCATGGAAGATGCGGAGGGCGACGCCATGGTCGATCGCCAGTTTCTGCAAGGCGATCTGGGCCCGATGAATCTCCCAGTTGCTCGATAGGAAGCCAGAATCCTTGTTGCTGTCGGAGTAACCGAGCATCAATTCCTGCAGGGGCTGGCCGGGGCCATTGCTACTGGCCAGCAGCTGGCGGTAGAAGGGTTCATTGAAGAGGCGCTCCATCACCGCTGGGGCACCCTGCAGATCTTCCACGGTTTCAAACAGGGGCACCACCAGCAGGTTGGAGTGCTGGGTCTTGGGATCGACTAGTCCGGCCTCCTTAGCGAGTAGCAACACCTCCAACAGGTCTGAGACCGTGTGGTTCATCGAGATGATGTAGGTGCGGCAGATGCGCGAGCCGAATTCCTGTTGCAGGCGATGCAGCAGGCGGAACACAGCCAACGTTTCAGCCGTGGCTGCACTCCAGCGGGCGGCCGCAGGCACCAGCGGCCGCCGAGTGCGCAATTCCTGCAGTAGCCAGGCGATGCGCTGCTCCTCATCCAGCTCGCAATAGGACTGCGGAAGTTGCAGGTAGCGGCTCAGTTCATCGAGGGCATCGCTGTGGCGGGTGCTTTCCTGGCGAATATCGAGGCTGGCCAGGGTGAAGCCGAAGATGTGCACTTGGCTGACCAGCTTCTGCAGCGGTTCACAGCTCAGACCCGTGGCCTCGAGGCTGTCGCCGATCAGTTCGAGGTCGTTGCGAAATTCAGCGACGGCGGTGTAGTGCAGGTCCTGGGCGGGTTGGCTGCCGAGGATGCCGTCATCGGTGGAGGTGGAGCCATCAATCGGCGACTCCCAGCTGCTGGCGGCCAGCAGCTGGTTGCGTACATGGGTGAGGCGCAGTCGCTCCAGGGTGTAACTCAATTTGAGCCGGTAGGGCTCCAGCCGATAGCGGGCGGCCCGCTCCTCGTAGATCTCAGGAAACCGCAGCCGGTCCATCTCCAGGGATTCCAGCAGGGGCGCGCTCACCTGGCTCCACTGCATCGAAATGCTGAGCTGGTCCCGCAGGCCCTGCACGGCGCTGATATAGCGCTCCAGCATTAGCTGGCGCTGATAACAGGCGGTGCGCCAGGTGATCTCCGGCGTCACCGAGGGGTTGCCATCCCGGTCGGAGCCCACCCAGGAGCCGAAGGTGCAGAAGGCATCCTGGGGCGGCACCACATCCGGGTAACTGGCCTGCAGGGCGCCATGGATGCGCTGGCGCAGCTGGGGCATGGCCTCAAACAACACCTGCTGGAAATAGTGGAGGGCGTAATCCACCTCATCGAGCACCGAGGGCTTGAACTGGTGCAGTTCATCGGTGCGCCACCAGAGCCGGATTTCCTCTTCCAGCTGCAGCCGCAGGCTGTGGCGATCGTCGAGGTTGAGCAGGTCGCTCTGCTGCAGTTTCTGGATCAGGGCCGCCACCCGCCGCTGCTTGTGACGCACCGTATGGCGCACGATTTCGGTGGGGTGGGCCGTGAACACCAGGCGGATGTCCAGTTCCTTCAGCAGTTGCTCCAGCCGGGCCGGCGGCAGGCCCAGGCCCCGCAGGCGCGTAAACAATTCCCGGAAGGTGGCCGGCTGGGTCTGGCTGGCCAGGGGCGGCACGAACGGATCACTTAGGCCGCTGGGGTGCTGGGCCTTGAGGCTGGCCAGGTAGCTGTCTTCCTCGATGTGTTGTTCGAGGATGTTGACGAGCTGGAAATAGAGCGAGAAGGCCCTGGCGGCTGAGATCGCCTCGGCCAGGTCCATCTCCCGGATCAGTTGCACGATCGCGGCCGCCGCCACGGCCGTTTCGGTCGGGGCCCCGGGCCGGCGGTCGGCCGGACCATCGCCACCACTGAGGGCCTTGAGCCGCAGCAGCCGTTCGGCCTGCTGGGGAGGGCATTCGCTGCGCAGCACGGTCTGCCAGAGGTCTTCCACCAGGTCGAGTCGCTCGCCCAGCAGCTGGGTCACCTGCGGTGCCGGCTGACGTTGCAAGGACTCGGGGCTGGACGCCGTGTCGGCGCCGCCCGGGGTCTCGATGGCGGGCAGGGGCTGCCGCATGGGGGCCGACTGGGCAGGCGAAGGTTCCATGATCATCCCAAAGGGGCCAGCGCGTCTGTCGCCAGTGGTGCGTTCAGCTCTGATTCCCGTTCGGCCATGGCTGCGGCGCTGGCGGCCACGATCGCGGCGATGGGCATCCCCTGGGCCTGGCGCTTGAGCCAGCGCATGGCCTGGTTGCCGCCGCTAAGCACCGAGCCCAGGGGCGCCAGGGTGGCGCTGAGGTTGAGCTGCTCGGCGAGGGGGGCCAGGTCAGCCAAGTCGCGGCTGATCCAGTCGGCGGCCAGGATCGGCTCGCCCGTGCGCCAATCGCGCAGGTTGGCCTGCAGGCTGGAGCGAGCCGCGGCCCGGTCGTTGGCATCGGCCAGGCCAGCCAGCTCCTCTGCGTTCAGCTGGCTGGCGATCTGGGGATCGTGCTGGGCGGGATCAACCAGCAGTTGCTGGATACGCAATTCGCAATAGGCGGTGATCGCCAGCAGCAGGGTCGGATCGGTAATCAGATCGCAGATGCGCAGTTCGAGGCGATTGAGCCCATGGGGGCGGTTGTCGCCGTTGGGCCTCACGGAGGTCCAGAGGTGACGCACGTTCTGCATGGCGCCGCTGGCCAGCTGCTGCTCCACCCAGGCGATGTAATGGCCATGGCTGCTGAACAGGGGCACCTGGGGGGGCGTCAGCGGGAACTGCAGCCAGCGCTGGGAATGGGCCCCGGTGGCGACGCCATCGAGGAAGGGGGAGCTGGCGCTGAGGGCGAGCAGCAGGGCGGCTTCGCAGCGGATTAACCGACAGGCGGCGAACAGGGCGTCCATGTCGGTGAGCCCCAGGTTGATGTGCACGCTTGCCGTCACCACCTGGGTGCCGTAGGTGGTTTCGATGTAGTCGTGGTAGGGGTTGTCGGGGTTGGAGCGCTCAAAGCGCTGGCTGTCCCCCAGGCTCAAGGTGCTGCCCGGCAGGATCGTCAGTCCCCGCCCAGCCAGCCAGGCCCGCAGGCGCCGGCGTGGTTCGAGCAGCAGCTCCAGCTGACGCTGGTAGCTGGCATCGGGGGCGGTGATGTATTCGAGGTTGCGGTGATCTGGCTCGGTCACGAAGCCGCTGAGGGCCGCCGCCGCCGCCGGGGAGCAGCCCACCACCGTGCCGTCGGGCCGGCCGGTGAAGAGCTCCACTTCAAAGCCCTTTAACAGCAGGTCGCCGTTCACAGGCCCGCCTCCGGGGCGGGGCTGCCGGATGGCGGCTGGGGTTTGGGTTGGGGCTGCAGGCAGGCCAGGGCCTTGAGCATGCCCCGGGCCTTGTTGAGGGTCTCCTGGTATTCCGCTGCCGGCTGGGAATCGGCCACCAAGCCAGCGCCGGCTTGTACCTGCACCCGCCAGCCCCCCTGGGGCGCCGGCAGCACCACCATCGTGCGGATCGTGATCGCCGTGTTTAGGGCGCCGCCTAGGTCCATGGCGCCATAGACGCCGGAATAGGGCCCGCGGGCATCGGGTTCGAGGTCATAGATGAGCTGCATCGCCCGGATCTTGGGAGCGCCGCTGACCGTACCGGCCGGGAAGGACGCCATCAGCAGATCCCAGACATCGCGCTCGCCTTGGAGCAGGCCTTCCACTTCGCTGACGATGTGCATCACATGGGAGTAGCGCTCGATCACCATCAGCTCGGTCACCTGGACGCTGCCCGGCTGGCAGACCCGTCCCAAGTCGTTGCGGCCTAGGTCCACCAGCATCACGTGTTCGGCCCGCTCCTTGGGGTCGGCCAGCAGATCCGCCTCAAGGGCCTGGTCCTCCCGCTCATTGGCGCCCCGGGGCCGGGTGCCGGCAATCGGCCGCAGGGAGGCTTTCACAGACCTGGGGGCTTCCAGGGCCGCTTGATCGAGCGGATCGGCTTTCACCATCACCTCCGGGCTGGAGCCGATCAAATACCAGCCGCCAAAGTTGCAGAAGGCCATGTAAGGGGATGGGTTGACCATCCGCAGGCTGCGGTAGAGCTCAAAGGGCTCCCGGTCGATCCAGGTTTCCAACCGCTGGCTGAGCACCAACTGGAAGACATCTCCGGCGGCGATGTGCTCCTTGGCGCTGACCACGGCCGCCTCGAAATCCTCGCGGCTGCGGTTGCTGCGGGTATCGAGATCCAGATTTGGAGTGTCGTGCCACTCCAGGGGCGTGACCCCAGGCGGCAGGCCCTGGTGCATCTGCTGCTCCAGGGCCGTGATCCGGGCCACGGCCGCGTCGTAGGCCCGCTCAGGATCGCCGGCGGCTTCGCCCTCGGGCGTCAGGTCGGCGTAGGCCACGGCCGTGATCTGGCGCTTCACCTGGTCGAAGACCAACAAGCTGTCGGCCAGCATCCAGCAGCCATCGGGAGGGGCACCGGGCGGGCTGGCATGGACCGGCACGCTCGGCTCGATCCAGCGGATCAATTCGTAGCCCCAGAAGCCGAACAGCTGGCCCACCGGCGGCAGGCCCGGGACCGGCACGGCCTTGTAAGGGGCCAGCACCTGGCGCACCAGGGCGAACGGGTTGCCCTGGTGCGGCTGGGCGCGGCCACTGCGCCATTGCTGTACCGCCTGGTCGCCGCGCACGGTGAGGGTCCAGAGGGGGTTGCTGACCACAAAGCTCCAGCGACCCACCTGCTCGCCGCCCTCCACCGACTCCAGCAAAACACCATGGCTGGCGCTCGAGCCCACCTTCAGCCAGGTGCTCAGGGGTGTCTCTAGGTCAGCCGGCCAGCGGCGGGCAATCGGGATGAACGTGCTGCCGGCCGCGACCTGGTCCAGGAAAGCGGCGCGATCGGGGGTGGGCATCACGGCGATGGGCAGGCAAAAAAAACGGGGCGCCTGGCCCCGCCTTTATAGATGCAGCGGTGACCGCTTCAGAACTCGAACCCGGGAATTGGATTCAGGAATCGAAGGTGTTACGGCCGCTGAACTTGAGATTGGCCGGGTTGGGGTTCTGGCCAATGCGGCGGGCGTTATGGCCAACGATGGCGCGACCCACGTTCACTTTCTCGGGGAAGACACCATCTTGGGGATGGAGGAATTCCGTATCGCCACCAGGGAAGATGCGGTAGATCTTGAAATCTTCAATGCGGGGCTTGAACTTGGTGCGCAGCTGGGTACCCAGGGCCAGGCACTGTTCCTTGCGGGCGAAATACATGATGTTTTCGCCTTCGTTCATCTCAGCAGCCCCACCGGTGGGCAGTTCGAAGACCTGGGCCTTGCTGCTAGTCCAGGTGATTGCGTACTTCTCTTCCGTCTCAGCGGCGTTGAGGAGGCCGCCTGTGCTGCCTAGGTACTTCGGGAGATGACCGCTCAGCGCCGTTGCTGTCATGGCTGTTACTAGAGGGGGAGTCGGCAGGCCGTTTCGAGCGGAAACTAGCACCGTGCTCCCGGCACTTCTGGCGAAGTTGGCCCTCTCTTCACACCCGTCAACAAACGGCCGCTGCCGCTAGTCGCGGTTGCGTTGGCTCTCCTAGGGGGGCCAGCGGCTCCCTCAGCCCGGTGCCAGGGGAAAGAACACGGTCAAGCCGCGGTCGGAGCGCTCGGTGAGCCGGCCTCCCATGCTGTGGAACAGGCGGGCGGTGGCCTGACGACTGAGTTGCAGGCTGCCGGTTTCCGGATTCCAGCTCAGCACCGGCCCGATCGCCTGGCGGTTGTCTGGATCACTGTCAAAGCCAGGGTCGAAGCGGGAGGCCCCCGTCGCGCCCAGGCGCAGCCGCAGGCGCGAGCCGGCCGGATCCAGGCTGATCACCAGGGTGGAACCGGCCGGCAGCCGGCGGCTGTAGCGATCCATCAGGCCGCCCAGCATCGTTTCCAGGCGGCTCGGATCACTCAGCACCGGCGAGAGGTCGGCGCCGATCTCCAGCACCAGCTCCAGGCTGCGGCGCTGCAACTGGTGGCGCCAGAGCGGTTCGAGCTGTTGTAACAGCTGGGCCAGGTCGGTGCGGGCCAGGGACTGGGGCTTGGGGGCGGCCGGCTGGCGTTGCAGTTCGGCCGCATGGAAGATCAACCCGAAGCGGTCGATCTGTTCGCTGCATTCGCCATCGATCTGCTGCAGCCGTTGCCGCACCAGCTCGGTGAGGTCCTGGCGGCGCAACAGGGAGCGGATCAGGGTCCGGATCGTGGCTAGGGGGGTGCGCACCTCATGGGTGAGGGCCTCGAGCAGGGCCAGCTCACTGCTGGCGCTGCCCCGGCCTTCGTCGCTGCCGGCGCGGCGATGCACCAGGGGCTGGAGCGTCACGCTCGGGGCCATGGCGGCCAGCCGTTCGGCCAGGCGCGGCCAGAAGCTGGCGGCCAGCTGGCTGTCACTTTCGAGGCTGCCCAGGGCCTGCAAGACCTGGCGCAGGCGCAGGCCTTGTTCGGGAGCGCTGTGCTGTAGCCGCTCAGCCAGCAGCGCCAGGGCCTGGGTGAGGCTGGCGGGGTCGGTTCGCACCAGCAGCTGGCGCCCATCGGCTGGGCCGTGCAGGGCCATGACGATCTGGAGTTTGGGAGTGATCACCAGCAGCAGCGGATCGGTGCCATCGCTGGCGCTGAGCGGCAGGCGCGTAAAACGGCCGGGGTCGTAGGCGCCCGCCTTGGCCTGGACCGGCGCCTGGCCGGGCAGCAGGGGCGCGGCCGGCTGCAACAAGCTGCCGAGCTCCTCAGGCGCCCACACCCAGCCCTGCAGGTGGCGCAGCAGCTCCGGTTCGTAGAGGGCCGGCAGGGGTGAGGCCAGCCAGACGCCCGCACGGGGCTGGAGCGGCAGCAGAAAATCCTCCTGGAGGCAGGCCAGGGCCGCCCACCATTGGCGCCGGACGCTGTCCTCATCACCGCGGCCGGCAGGGACCCCCTCGGCCAGTTGCTGCCTGAGGGCCTCCAGGCTGGGCCCCTGGGCGCTCATGGCGCCGGGACGAGGGTGCGCAGCTGGACCGCCAGGGCGGCAAAGGCCTGGGCTGAGGCCGACTCAGGTGCGGCGAGCACCACCGGCAGCCCCTGATCTCCGCCCGCGACCACGGCCAGTTCCATTGGCAGCTGGGCCAGGAGCGGGACGTCTGCCTCGGTGGCGAGTCGCTGGCCGCCGCCGCTGCCGAACAGCTCGTAGCGCTTCTCGGGCGCATCGGGCGGGATGAAGGCGGTCATGTTCTCCACGACCCCCAACACCGGTACCCCCATCTGCAGGAACATCGCCAGGCCGCGCCGCGCATCTTGCAGGGACACCTGTTGGGGCGTGGTGACGATGATCACGCCGGCCATGGGCACGGCCTGGGCCAGGCTCAGCTGGGCGTCGCCCGTGCCGGGTGGCAGGTCCACTACCAACACATCGCGCTCACCCCACTCCACTTGATACAAAAACTGGCGAATGATGCCGTTGAGCATTGGGCCGCGCCAGATCACCGGTTGGTTCTCCTGGATCAGCAGACCCATGGACACCATGGCGATGCCGCAACTCTCGATGGGGATCAGCCGTTGCTCGGCCCCTTCGCCGCGGACCTCCGGGCTGCGGTCAGCCACCCCCAGCATGGTGGGGGCGTTGGGGCCATAGATATCGGCATCGAGCAGGCCCACCTTGAGGCCGGCCTGGGCCAGGGCACAGGCCAGGTTCACGGCCACGGTGCTCTTGCCAACGCCCCCCTTGCCGCTGCTGACAGCGATCACCTGCTTCACCCCAGGGATCGTCTGGCGCTCAGCTCCGCCAGCTTGGCCGCCACTTCCGTGGCCGCCGGCACCGATCGGCGCCCCCTGGTGGGAGTGGCCTGCCGGGGCTGGCGGGGCCAGTTCGATCTGGACGTCCTCGATGCCATCAAGGCTGAGCAGGGCTTCTCGCGCCTCCTTGACAATCCGCTCCCGCTGGCTGCTGGCAAAGCCCGGTAGGGCTAGACGGAACACGGCCCGATTCGGCTGCAGCCGCACCTGCTCAATCCAGTTCAGCTCCAGTAGCGAGCGACCGCTGCCGGCGTCCTGGAGGGGCGCCAGCGCGGCGAGGGCCTGCTCGAGTGCCTGATCTGCGCTGGCCATCCTGAGAGGCAGGGGAAGGGCCCGGATCCTAGGGACCGTCAATGAAAGGGCGTATGCCGGTTTGCTGGGCCGGTCTGGGTGTGGCTCAGGGTTGTTGCTCTGGGGGCGTGACGATCCTTCTCGCGCACTTGTGCGGCGGGACCGTGGGCTGAAAAGGTGGGCTGGTCTCTTGCGCCCTTGGGGCGTGGCGTTGATGCTGAAGGGCCTGCTGTCCCGTGCCAAGAACAAGGTGAGCGGCCTCGCGGGTGCGCCTGGCATGGCCGCCTCCGGTTCGGCCCCCGGGGGGGACGCAACCCCCGGCGCGGAGCCGCCCTTAGAGAGGCCGCCGGCCGACTCCCGCGCCCGGGCTAAGGCCCTGTTGATGGGCCTTCAGGATTCGATCTGCACCGGCCTGGAGGCCCTCGATGGCGGTGCCAGCTTCGCCGAAGAGAGCTGGGTCCGGCCCGAGGGCGGCGGCGGACGCTCGCGGGTGATGACCGGCGGCCGGGTGTTTGAACAGGGCGGCGTCAATTTCTCCGAGGTGGAGGGCGACCAGTTGCCCCCCTCGATCCTCAGCCAGCGCCCTGAAGCCAAGGGGCAGCGCTGGTTCGCCACCGGAACCTCAATGGTGCTGCACCCCCGCAGCCCCTACATCCCCACCATCCACCTCAATTACCGCTACTTCGAGGCAGGGCCGGTTTGGTGGTTCGGCGGTGGCGCCGACCTCACTCCCTATTACCCCTTCTTGGCGGATGCCAAGCACTTCCACCAGACCCTCAAAAACGCCTGCGATAGCGTCAACCCGGCCTATTACCCGGTATTTAAGCCCTGGTGTGACGAATATTTCTTCCTCAAGCACCGCCAGGAAACCCGGGGGGTGGGTGGCATCTTCTACGACTACCAGGACCCCCGCGGCGTGCTTTACAAGGGCCAGGATCCCGAGGGCCCAGCTGCTGCGGTCAGCGCCGCCCAAGGGCCCCTGGGCCAGAATTGGGAGCAACTCTTTTCCCTGGCATCGGCCTGCGGCAACGCCTTCCTGCCCAGCTATGTGCCGATCGTCGAGAAGCGACAACACCTGCCCTACGGCGAGCGGGAGCGCCAGTTCCAGCTCTATCGGCGCGGCCGCTACGTGGAGTTCAACCTGGTGTTTGACCGTGGCACGATCTTCGGCCTGCAGACCAACGGTCGCACCGAATCAATCCTGATGTCCCTACCGCCCCTGGTCCGCTGGGAATACGGCTATAAGCCGGCCGAGGGCAGCCGAGAGGCCCTGCTCACCGACCTGTTTACCCGCCCCCAAAACTGGCTTGCTGACCCGTCCCTAGGGTCTCGCTGCCAACCGCACCAGGCGGTGGATTGATCCCCAGCCCGCGTTCGATTGAGGCGACGATCCGCTCGGCAATCCCGTCGATGCTGGTTTCCCGGCGGCGCGGATCCCGCAGGGAGGATTCCAACTTGCCTTCGAGCTTGCCGATCTCCAGCAGGGCAATGCCCCGTTTGGGGGCTCCGAGGCCGCCCCGGAACAGGCGCGGATAGGCGCCAAAGGCCAGGGCCAGGCTTTCATCGAGCTGGTTGAGCGGCCGGTTCAGCGGCGGCATCAGGCCGGAGCCGATGCCATCGGGCCCATAGGCGTCGTAGTGGATCTCTAGGGCATAGCCGCCAGCGGCGGCGAAGGCCTTGCCCGCACTCCAGTTGGTGCGGGGATCGTCGCCGTTGACGATGTCCCGCACCGGCGGCACATAAAGCTGAATATCGAGGCCGCGGCTGCGGCCCAGGGCTACGACCGCGGCGGCGGTGCGCAGGTTCCAGTAGAGCTCGTCCTGGATGTCGGCCTGCATCGGCGCGGCGCCCCGAAGGGCCACGGCGGCCCCGGATGTGCCGGCGCCGGCGATGCCCTGGGAGTCGGCATGGCCGGCGAGCACCAGGATTCGCGTCTCCGGCGCCAGGGGCGTGCGGCCGACCCAGTCCTTGCCCAGGGGGGTGCGCGGCCCGGTGAAGCCGGCACTCAGGCTGAGGGGCGGCAGCCGGGCAAAGGCGCCCTGGGCCGAAGCGCTCGGCATAGCGCAGACCCCCAGCAGGCTCACCAGAACCGGCAGCAGTTGGCCTAGGCCAAGATGCCTAAGACCAGGTTGTCTCGCGTCAAATCGTCTCAAACCAACTGGTCTCAAACCAACTGGTTCCAAACCCCCAGCTCCCCGACCAAGTTGGTCGAGGTCGGTCTTGTCCTGGCGGGAGGGCCTCAAGGGCGAATGCCGTAGTGGGGTGGGGTCTGTCACGAGCACCAGCATGACGGCGGATCAGGGTCCTGTGAGGATCTGGCCTCGTTTCGACCACAGCGAATCTGGAATCGCGTCATATCCGCTACATAAATCCCCCCGGCGGGTGGCCCCCGGCCGAGCATTGGCTGCGATCTGGGCTGTTGAGTTTCTTGTGGGTCTGGGTTCGAGGTCTGGGTTCTTGATCTGTTCTTGATCTGTTCTTGATCTGAAGTTGTTGGGCTGGGCTGGTGATTTTGGCTTCAGATCGGTGAACTCAACAGGGCGCCGTCGCTGGCCAGTTGCAGTTCGGGGCCCAGTTCCAGTTCCAAGGCGATTAGCTCATCGCGGTGAGCGCGAATGCGCAGGCTGCTGCCAGGCGCGTCATCGGCGCTGATTAGGCGCAACTCGAGGGATTCGGCCCGGGCGGCCCGGCGGCGATAGACCTGGCCCGCTAGTGGCCCGACCAGGGCTAGGGCCACGGGCCACCAGCCCAGCTGCGGTAGCAACTGGCGCAGCACCAAACCGAGGCAGCCGGCGCCCACACCCCCCAGCAGGGAGAGCAGCCAGGCCAGGGGCGTGCTGGCGGCCACCTGGCCGCTGAAGCGCAGCAGCCGCTGCTCCGGACTGCTGGTATCGGCCTGCCAGCCCCGTTGCCCTAGCCACTGGCTCAGGCCGGCGAGCACTTCCAGGGCCGGCCGCGGCGAATGGACTTCCACCACCGTGGTGCGGTCTTTACTGGCAGCCCGCAGGAAGAACACCAGCCCGATGGCCAACAGCAGGGTGAGCAGCAGGGTGGAGCCCAGAGCTGGGGGCATGACGTCTGAGGCTGGCAGGCCTTTCATTGTCCTCCAGCCAGTGGCGCCATGGGGTCATCAGGCCTAGGGCGCCACTGCGATGCTCGTCGCGGAGGTGCAGCATGCGCCGGGGTCGGCCGCGGCTGGGGCAACGCTGGGAATAGGAGCTGATCGCCTCCTGCTGATCGAGAAAGGTGATGGCCTGGTGCAACACGGTTTCAGAGAGGCGCAGCTGGGGATGGTTGACGCTGAGTTGCTGCATCAGCGCGGTGGGATAGCTGTCGGCCTCGAGCAACCGATCCAGCACCCAGCAGACCGCCAGCTCCAGGCCGAGATGCACCAGGGGTGGCTGCTCGAAGAACTGGTGGATGGCCTCAAGGCTTTTGCTGCCCTGGCTGGAGCTGGAGTTGCGCACGGACTTGGTGGCAGGGTCCTGAACTTCTGGTAGCTGCGGCTGGGCCGGTTGATCAACCCCTTGCCCATGCAACTTCACGCGGGCCGGGCTGAGCGGCTGCCTGCGCGGCTGACTGGCCGGATTCTCTGGCTGGAGTCCTGACGCGGCGAGGGGGTGCGGCTCCGGGAGATTCGGGCCCAGGGGCTGGCAGCGCTTGCGGTTCGGGGTGCCGTCCCTGATCCGCGACCATGGCAGCAGTTCGATCTGGCTCCATGGCTCCGACCCCCGGCTCCGCTCCTGCCCGCTTTGCCGTTTTGGATGGGGACCTCTCGCCCGAATGGCATGGCTTGCTCGGGGCCGCTAGGGCCCTAGCGGTCGATACGGAGGCGATGGGGCTGGTGCATGGTCGCGACCGCCTCTGCCTGGTGCAGATCTGCGATGACCAGGACAACGTCTGCTGCATCCGCATCGCCCGCGGCCAGACCCAGGCGCCGTTGCTCAAGGAGCTGATGGAGGCGCCCGCCATTGAGAAGGTGTTCCACTTCGCCCGCTTTGACGTGGCTGCCCTGGCCGAGGGGCTGGGGATCGCCGTGGCGCCCCTGTTCTGTACCAAGGTCGCCAGCCGCCTGGCCCGCACCTATAGCCCCCGCCATGGCCTCAAGGAGGTGGTGCAGGAGCTGGTCGGGGTGGAACTCGACAAGCAGGCCCAGAGCAGCGACTGGGGCCGGGTTGAGGAGCTCAGTGACAGCCAGCTGGCCTATGCCGCCAACGACGTGCGCTACCTGCTGCCAGCCCGGGACCGGCTGCATCTGATGCTGGTGCGCGAAGAGAGGCTGGAGCTGGCGGAACGTTGTTTCGCCTGCATCCCTGTGTTCTCCGACCTCGATCGCGGCCAGTACGGCCAGATCTTTGAACATCGTTGAGCTGGGAGCTGGGAGCTGGAGTAGGGAGCCCGCAGCTGGGTCCAGAGCAAGGCCTGGTTGACCAGCCCTGGTTTCATCAGGCCTGGTCAACCAGGCCTTGCGTCAGTCTTCGTCCATGAAGTTGGCTTCCGAAGCCACCGCTTCAAGCAGGCCATCGAGCCGCTGGCGGGCGGCCTGACTGCCGGGTTCGGCTTCGATCAAGAGTCGTTCGGCCAGGGCGATGCGCGCTCTGGTGTCGCGGATTCCTTCCTTGACGGCCGCCAGGTCAACCCGGCGCCTGGCCGACGAAATACTGATGCTCATCAGACTGGCCAGGCGACTGCAGGCCGCCATGTAATCGCGATCAGGGGGGGCGGCCATGGCGGGCGTCTCTGGGGCGGGGATGGGCCCATCATCCCTGGCTCCTGGCCCAACCCCATCGGGCTTGGGCCAGGAGCCAGGGGGCTTCTCAAGGGTCAGGCCAGTAGCCGCTCCTCCACTAGGGCCGCCAGGGCGGCGCTTCCCCCTGGCTGGCCCATCCGCGTCCGGCCGATGGCACCTAGCTGCCGGCGCCGTTCGGGGTCGGCCAGGAGCGGCTCCAATCCGGCCGCCAAGGCTTCGGCCGTTCTGCAGACCCGCACGGACCCACCCAGCAGGCGGCTCTGGCGCTGGGCGAACCCCCGCTTGAACTGGGGGCCTGGCCCCGGCAGGGACAGGGCCGGAATCCCCAGACCCACGAGCTGTTCGGTGGCGGTACCGGCCGCGGCCAGGCCCACCTCCCCCCAGCTTGCCCAGGGGGTGAAGTGGCCCGGGCCGAGCAGCAGCAGCAAGTTGCCACGGCGCCAGGCCGCTGGCGCTTCACTGTCTTCGGGGGGCTCCGTGGGCTCAAAGTCACGCCAACGCAACATCGGGGCCAGCTCCTCCGGCTTTGGCCTGGAGCCGCCTGGGGCAAGCAGCACCAGGGGTGGGCCGTCCAGGCCCTGCTCGGTGCGCTGGTCCGTCCAGGCCAGGACGGCATCGAGCAGGCGGCCGAAGTTGGCCCTGGCCTCCGGCATGCGGCTGCCAGCCAGCAGCACCAGGCGGCGATGGCCCTGCAGGCTGGTCGGCAGGGGCGCTCCCACCAGACCATCGAGCATCGGATTGCCGGGGGCGAGGGCGGCAACGCCGTGGCGGGCTAGGCCCCGGGCCGTGAGCGGATCGCGCATGGCCACCAGCCGGCAGCGGCGCCCCCCCATCAGGGCCCATTCCCCGGGGTCCCATTCGCTGCCCTTGAGCCGGTGGTTGGCGTCGGCGGGCCAGGCCTGGCCCGGGCCGCTGCGCCAGGTGTAGTCGCTTTTTGGGGTACCAATAAAGCCGTAGGGCGCCCCACTGGCCCAGGCCAGCAGCAGGGGCAGGAGATCACCCACCGCCAGCACCGAGCCCCCCTGGCGCTCCCAGCGCCGCACAAGCCGCCACTGGCGCCAGCTCAACAGGGGCAGGCCGGCGGCTAGGTCGCGCAGCAGCCCCCTCAGGCTCTGGTTGCTGAAGCCGCCACTGGGTAGCGCTTGCCGCGGCCCGATCCGTTGCAGCCAGCCCTCGGCTTCGGCCGCGGCATAGGCGGCCCCTTCCCCCACCAGGGGCAGCACCGCCACGCTCAGCTGGGGCTGGCGCGTGCGCAGGGCCTCAATCACCCGCAGGGCAATCAGATCCTCACCATGGCCATTGCTGAGTACGAGCAGCCGGACGGCCATCACACGGCTGATACGATCCCTGCCTGGGAGTTTGCTCTCAGATGGCGGCATGGCCAAGTGGTAAGGCAGAGGATTGCAAATCCTTTACCCCCAGTTCGAATCTGGGTGCCGCCTTTGGGTTGTTGAAGGCCTGCGGATCTTGATGTCCGGGCCCAGCAGCGGGTTTAGAAACTGGCCGAAGCCTGCCAATGTTCGCCGCCAGGGGCCTCCGCCTGGCAGCGGACGCTGGTGGCTTCAACCTGGCAACTGCCGCTGGCCATCCAGGTCTTCGGCAGGCCCTGGGCCAGGCCCCGGCCATCGAAGCTCCTTTCGCTGACACTGCTGACCAGGGTGCTGAGGGCCCCCGCGGGCTGGCAGCGGCCCTGCTGGCAGCGCAGGGGTGAACTGTGGGCCTGAAGCAGGCCCACCACGATCAACTGGTTAAGGCTGTCTTTTTGGGTTCCGGGGGCGATGAAGCGCACACTCAGCAGGCCCTCCACCTGTTGATCCAGTTGCACCGCCTGGCAAGCACCTTTGGGGGCTCCGGCCAGGTTGCGGCTGCAGCTGCGGGTGCCGCTTTGCCAGTGGCCGAAGCCGCCATCGAGACCCGATGGCGTCCCGGAGCCGGGCTGCCGATCTCCGGATCCTGCTGCGGTGTAAGGCAGGGCGAACCCCAGGAGCGGGGTGGCGACCAGGGCCAGGCCGGCAAGTCCGAAACCCAGCAGGACCTCCCGGGTGGGGCGAAGCCTGGCGGGGTCAGGGCACCCACCCTTCGGCGTGGGCGTCGGACCCGGGGGCAGCTCCTGGCGGGGCCTGGACACGGCCATGGCGTCTGGGTCTTGGGGAAAGGTTGGCTTGGAGCTTGGCGCAGGCAGGGGCTTAGGGCGGTTCGATGCCTTTGGGGGCATTCGCAGCCCCGGAGCTCAGTAGCCCGAATCGGCCACACAGCTGCCTTCACAGCTGATTCCATTGCTGGCGGTGCGGCCGCAGTGCTGGCAGAGCACCGGATCGCTCGGGGCAGGGGTCTTGCTATTTGATAGCGGGGCCGGATCCGCGGGCAGCTGGCCGGGATCGAGCAGCGGAGAATGGACTGACACAGGGCCCGGAAGGGAACTCGATCATGGCAACGCCGCCGGTGTCTCTGCCAGACCAGGGGGCGAGCCAGCTGGCAGGTGCCCTGGCAGACCCCCTGCCCTCGATCGGCGTCGGCACCTGGGCCTGGGGGAACCAGTTCCTGTGGGGCTATGACCCCGCGCTTGACCACCAGCTGGCGGCCACCTTTCAGCGCTGCCTGGATCTGGATCTGTGCTTTTTTGACACGGCCGATTCCTATGGCACTGGTCGTTGGAACGGCCGTAGTGAACAGCTGTTGGGCCAGTTCGCCGCTGGCCTGACGCCGGCCCAGCGCGCCCGCTGCTGCATCGCCACCAAACTGGCTCCCTTCCCCTGGCGCCTGGGCCGGCGCGGCTTTGATCGCGCCTTCGCGGCGTCCAGCCAGCGCCTGCAGGGCAAGCTCGATTGGGTGCAGCTGCACTGGAGCACCGCCCGCTATGCCCCCTGGCAGGAGAGCCCCCTACTGCTGGGCCTGGCCGATCTGGTGCGTTCGGGCCAGGTGGCCAGCCTGGGCCTGTCCAACATGGGCCCAATCCGCCTGCGCCAAGTGGTGGCCCAGCTGGCCTCAGAGGGGGTGGCGGTGGCCAGCCTGCAGGTGCAGATGTCCTTGCTCGCTCCGGAGGCTGTGGCGCCTGGCGGCGTGGCCGAGGTCTGCCGGGAGCTGGGCATTGCGCTGATTGCCTACAGCCCCCTAGCCCTCGGGCTGCTGGCGCGGGCGCCCGGTCAGGCCGCAGCGTTGCCAAGGGGGCCACGCCGCAGTTTGTTTCGGCGGCTAGAGCCAGGTCTGGAGCCCCTGCTCGACACGATGGAAACCATCGCCGCCGACCACGGCAGCGATTTGGCGGCGGTTGCCCTGAACTGGTGTCGGGCCCACGGGGCCCTGCCGATTCCGGGGCTGCGGACCCCTAAGCAGGCGGAGCGGGTTGCTCAGGCCTGCAGCTGGCAGCTCACTCTGACGCAGCGGCAGCAGCTAGATCGGCTGGTGCTGGCGGGTGGTCCGCGCATGCCAGCCAACCCCTTTCAGAGCGGTTGAGGGGCTGGCTTCGGCAACTAGATCGGACTGGTCAGCGCTCAGGGGTGGCTGGGTCGAGCCAGGTTCGGTGATGGATCGGGGCTCAACACCACGGGGAGGGGTTGGCGGTCAGGCTCTGGGCTGGCGGCGTGCCGCACCACATTGAAATTGCGAGGTGCCAGGGGCCGGGCAGCCAGGGTGGGTCCGGCTCCGTCGCCGCTCGGGCCGTCCCCGTCGAAGGACATCCCAGGGGTATCGCCTGAATCGTCCAGGTTGGAGTCGGACAGATCTGAGGCCGCATCGGCTGACGCCTGCTCGCGATTGTCGCTGGCGTCGTCGGCGCCCCCTTTGAGGCCTGTTTCTAGTTCCAGGATGCAAACAGCTTCCTGTAACAGGGAATCGAAGGTAGCTCCAGGCAGCCGGTGGCGGGCCAGCTCCAAGAAGGTACGGCTCAGGGATTCACCGGCTGCCGCCTTGAGGGCCGGATTGGTGCGGCGCTGCTCCTGTTCATCTTCCACCGCCCGGATGAAGCGTTCGGTGACATCCCGTTTGGTCGAGGCGCGGATGCGGGTTTCCTGCTCAAGCTGGGAGCTATTGATCTGCTGGTCCAGCTCCTCGATGCGTCGGTTGAGGCTCTCGAGCACCTCCTTGGCTTCGCGCACCACATTGCAGAGCTGGCCATCGGAGAGCCGGGGCAGGTCGGCGACAAAGACCTTGCCGTGGTCGCGCAGGGCCAGGAAGGTGGCCCGAACCCCTCCGCGCATCGGCTGCTGCAGGGCGTCCCGCGGCCTCAAGGGCCGGTTCGGCGGGATCGGCCCGGCGGAACTACGGCGCCGGGTCAGCCGAGAGGCGGCATCAGGCGCTCCGGGACCAAGGGGTCTGGTGATCGGTCTATTGAGCATCGCAAACCTCTATTGGTGATTGTTGTGCGGACAACTGATGGCAAATACGGGTCGAGTCTCCCAATCCGCATTGGACCTGAACCTTAACCAATCCATTGCCCAAATACCCCTGCTTTAGAAGGGTGTTACGAGGGGGCAAATCCGCTTCCGGTTTGCCGCGATAGCGCTGTGGCCCAGGGGCCCTTGGGCCCGCGGCCTGCAGGAATCAATCCGGCAGCCCCACCAGGCAGGCAGCGGCGTCGGCCAGCTGGCCGGGCTCCACCACGCCAAGCAGCCAGGCCTGGTGGCCCTGGTCAGCGCAGACCCGGAGCGTCTGGGGCACTGCCGCTTCGGGCACCACCAGGCAGTAGCCGACGCCCAGGTTGAAGGTGTTCCAGAGGTCGGTTTCAGGGATCTCCCCTTGCTCCTGCAACCAACGGAACAGGGCCGGCCGCTCCCAGCTCCGGGGATCGATGCGGGCCTGCAGTCCGGCCGGTAGGCAGCGGGGCAGATTTTCGGGCAGGCCGCCGCCGGTGATGTGGGCCATGCCATGGAGGGGGATGGCGGCGCCTAGCAGGGCCTGCACCAAGGAGCCGTAGAGGCGGGTAGGGGTGAGCAGGCTCTCGATCACAGCCGGACCCCCGGGGCTGAGGGCACTCGCGCCATCGATTTGGTGGGCGTCAAGGATCTGGCGCACCAGGCTGAAGCCGTTGCTGTGGACGCCGCTGCTGGCCACGGCGACGAGGCGATCGCCGGCGCTGACGAGGCGGCCATCGATTAACGCGTCTTCTTCGACAACGGCGACGCAGAAGCCGGCCAGGTCGTAGCGACCGGGGCCATAGAAGCCGGGCATTTCGGCGGTTTCACCGCCCAGCAGGGCGCAGCCGCTCTGGCGACAGCCATCGGCGATCCCTTCCACGACGGCGGCCATCGCCTCCGGGCTGAGCTTGCCGGTGGCGAGGTAATCAAGAAAGAAAAGGGGCTGGGCGCCGCTGGTGATCACGTCGTTGACGCACATCGCCACTAGGTCGATGCCGACGCCGTGGTGGCCGCCATGGGCCTGGGCCAGCTCGAGCTTGGTGCCCACCCCGTCGGTGCCCGCCACCAGCAGGGGCTTGTTCAGGCCCGCCGGTAGCCGGCAGAGGCCGCCGAAGCCGCCGAGCCCGCCCAGCACCTCGGGCCGGCGGGTGGAGTCGACGCTGGTGCGGATGCGTTCGACAAAGGCCCGCCCCGCCACCACGTCCACGCCGGCTGTGCGGTAGTCCATTCCAGAGCTGCTGTTGGCACGATCCTGCAACGGCGTGCCGCGCCCGTCGCGGCCCTGCCAAGGCCGCGACGGGCGCGGCAACGGGTGGACAGTTGGTCGATTGGCCCCCTTTGCGATCAGCTTGGCTTATGGGCGTGATCGGACTTGCTGATCCATGGCCTGTTGACGCAGGCGCCAGAACGTAGCTAGGGCCTTGGATCCGGGTTCAGATAGTGAATGCTGATCAATCTTTATGCCTCAAATTTGACCAATAGCCCCAAGCGAATCAGGTTAGTTTTGCCGGGTCGTCAATTCCCGATAGGAACTCCGCCGGCAGTTCAAAACAGCTTCTCTCCCATATCGCTGCTTTGAACACATTGCCAACGGGTCACAACTTCGTGTGTGGCTGCTGCTTTCGAGCGGCGAGTTTCGCCTGTTATGCGCCGATTCATTCTTCTCAGTGGCTTTGCCCTCCTGATTTCCGGTAGCAGCGTCATCTCGCCTGCCCTGGCTGGTTCCAGCCGTGCAGTCCAGTCCGCCGATGCCCTGGCCAGCTCGCAGCCTTCCCTGCTTGCTGACCCCGCTGAGGCCTTCCAGGCCTACGAACCGGAATCCAGTGATCTCGCCATCCGCGAGGTTCAACCGATTCAGGTCCAAGACCAGAAACCGGTTAATCCCCTGGCTCCCAGCCAGCCGATTGCGTCCGACTCCAACCTGCAGGTTCGCAGCGTCACCACTGGCCAAGCCAGCTGGTACGGCCCTGGTTTCTATGGCGGTCGGACCGCCAACGGTGACGTGCTTCGCCGGGGCGATTTCACCGCCGCCCACCGCAGCCTGCCCTTCGGCACCAAGGTGCGGGTCACCAACCTCTGGAACGGTCGTAGTGCCGTAGTCCGGATCAACGACCGTGGTCCCTTCGTGGGCCACCGTCTGATCGATCTCGGCCCTGGGGCCGCCAGCCATCTTGGTCTGGTTGCCAGTGGCATTGCCTCGGTCCGTCTCGAAGTGCTGCGCTGAGCGGTAGCCCTAGCTGCTGCCTGAATTCCTTCCTGCGCCCATCCGTCCCTGACGGGTGGGCTTTTCAATGGGGGAGTTCCGGGGGTCGCCTTGCGTCTGCTTCATACCTGCGCCGAGCTAGGCCAGTGGTACAAGGCTTGTGATCGCCCGGCCGGCCCGTTGCAGTTCGTCCCGACCATGGGCGGGCTTCACCAGGGCCACCAATCGCTTCTGGCCCTGGCGGACCGGGCCCGCGCCGCCAGGGGCGGCCGGGTGCTGTTGAGCGTGTTCGTCAATCCGCTCCAGTTTGGCCCGGCCGAGGACTTGGATCGATACCCCCGGGACCTAGGGGCTGACGCCCAACTGGCCGCGGCGGCGGGCGCCGATGCCCTGTTTGCCCCGAGTGTTGCGGAGCTCTATCCAGGCGGCCCGGCTGAACTCACCCGGCTGCTGCCGCCCGCGTCGTTGGTTGAGGGGCTCTGTGGCCGCAGCCGGCCGGGCCATTTCGCCGGGGTGGCCACGGTGGTGGCCAGGCTTCTGGCCCTGGTGCGGCCCGATGTGCTCTGGCTGGGGGAAAAGGACTGGCAGCAGCTGGTGATCCTCAGGCGCCTAGTGGCCGACCTGGGCCTGCCCCTGGTGGTTCGCAGCGGTCCCACCCTGCGCCAGGCCGATGGTTTGCCCCTGAGTTCCCGCAACCGCTATCTGAGTCCGCAGCAGCAGCAGCAGGCCTTGGCCTTACCCCGCAGCCTGGCTGCGGCGGCTCAGCAGGCCCGGCAGGCCCAGGCTGGGGCCCGGGACTCCCAGGGCAGCCTCTCGCTCGCGTCCCTGATCGAGGCGGTACGCAGCGGGCTGCTCCAGGCCGGCCTGGTGGTGGACTATGTGGAAGCGGTGGAGCCCCGTAGCCTGCGCTCAGTGGAGACGTTGCAGACCAGCCCCCTGCTCTTGGCGGCCGCTGCCTACTGCGGCACCACCCGACTGATCGACCATGTGTTTCTGATGCGCCGTCCGCCGATCATTGCCATCGATGGTCCTGCCGGGGCTGGCAAAAGCACCGTGACCAAGGCTTTCGCTGCCCGCCTGGGCCTGATCTACCTCGACACCGGCGCCATGTACCGGGCTGTCACCTGGTTGGTGGCAGCGGCTGGCGTTGATCCGGCCGCTGCCGGCGCCGTGGGCGGCCTGCTGGCCGACCTGGATTTGCAGCTCTCCACCAGCGCCGAGGGGGCCCAGCGGGTGACGATCAACGGCCAGGACGTGACCGAGGCGATCCGCAGCCCCGAGATCACCAGCCTGGTGTCCGTGGTAGCGGCCCATGGCTGCGTGCGCGAGGCCCTCACCCGCCAGCAGCAGGCCATGGGCGCCAGAGGCGGCCTAGTGGCGGAAGGCCGCGACATCGGCACCGCCGTGTTCCCCGATGCGGAACTGAAGGTGTTCCTCACCGCCACGGTGGGCGAGCGGGCCCGCCGCCGGGCCTTGGACTTGGCCCAGAAGGGATTCGCCGTGCCCGAACTGGCCGAGCTCGCAGCCCAAATCGCTGAGCGCGATCACCTCGATTCCAGCCGCGCCGTGGCGCCCCTGATCCAGGCTGCCGATGCGGTGGAGCTGATTACTGATGGACTGTCGATCGCGGCCGTGATCGACCAGCTGGAGCTGCTCTTCCGCGAGCGGGTGCCGGCGGATGCTTGGCCCGGTCCGGCCCCGGCCTAGGGCTGTCCCCCCTGCTTGAGGGAGGCGGGATCCCTGGGCGGTTCTTGGGGTTGGTTGGGATTGACCCTTAGCGGGGCCTGAGGCGATCGAGCAGGCCGCCGCAGGCATCTTCAAGCAGGTCGAGCACCTGCTCAAAGCCATCCTCGCCGCCGTAATAGGGATCGGGCACCTCCAGGCTGCCGAACTGGCGGCAATGGCGGGTGATCGGTTCGATCAGGGCCTGCTCCGTCCCAGGGGCCAGGGCCTGCACGGCCGCCAGGTTGTCATTGTCCATGGTGAGGATGCGATCGAAGCGGCCCAGGTCGGCGGCTTCGATCTGGCGGGCCCGGCTGGGCAGGGCGATGCCCCGCTTTTCGGCGGCGGCGAGCATGCGCCGGTCCGCCGGCTTGCCTACATGCCAGCTGCCGGTGCCGGCCGAATCCACCACGAACTGGTCACCCAGGCCCTCGCGGGCCACCAGGTGCAAAAACACCCCTTCGGCGGCGGGGGAGCGGCAGATGTTGCCGAGGCAAACGAACAGCAGGCGTTGGGGCGACATGGTTTGGATGGGGCTGGATCGGGAGTGAGAAACGAGCGAGCTGGCTTAGGCGCTGGGCTGCCCGTTCAAGCGCCGCAGTGCCAGGGCGGCCCGCAGTCGCACCACCGGCACCGCCTCGGCATCGGCCTGGCTGAGGCCTAGCAGGGCCTGGCGGCTGGCGGGGAGCAGCCGCCCGCTGCTGGGGTCGCCGAGGCCCAGGGACTCCAGGCCCACGACCACGGCATAGCGCACGACCCATTCGCCATCGCTGCAGCCCGCTACTAGGGCTTGAAGGCAGCGGCCCTGCACCGCCTGGCGCTGGCTGTCCTCTAAGGCGTCAAGCCGCAACTGGCCCAGGCCCCGGGCGGCGGCCCGGCGCACGCTCTGGCCGATGTCGCTGCCGAGGGCCTCTTCAAGGACATCCAGTCCTCGCACATCGCCGATGCCGGCCAGGGCGCGCACGGCCCAGGCCCGGGCGCCGTAATTGCGGGGATCAAGGCTTTCCAGGATCGGCTCCACCGCCATCGGGCCCAGCCGGATCAGGCCATCGACGGCGGCCACGGCAGCGCCGGGATT
>CAMAPJ010000030.1 GCA_945860085.1 Synechococcus sp. UW140
TCTCGGTTCCGTAGAGCTCCAAGAAATGGGGCAGGGACAGTCCGGACTGGAACTGGACCCGATTCATGGCCATGACAAACCTATCAATACTTGTGTACTAGCTTAGCCCGCTGGGGCTGCTTACGGAGTCTTCTGCCTAATCAAGATCTGCATTGATCTCGTCCACCGGGAGCCCCATGGACAAGACAACCCGAAAAGCGGGGAAATCGGCTCAGCTCGCCGGGCCTGAGGCCCCATTCGCCTGGCCTGGGCCCGGGGGTTCCAAGGCAGCTTCCCGAATGGAACTCATCAATCCAGCGCAACCATTGCAAACCATCAATCCTTGCCCCTGACAACCATGAGTGAAGTCCCATTTCCATTCACCAGCCCTGAAGAAGCCGATGCCTTTAAGGCCAGGAGTCTGCAGGCAATGTGGAGTCACCACAATGCCGCCCTGGCGAAGAGAGACGGAGCCGAATTCATCAAGGATTTCAGAAGCGATTGTTTGTTCATCAATAATCCCCTCGGGGGCCACGGGCAAGGCACGTTCATGGGCCCAGCCGGAGTTGAGTCCTGGTGCAGCCAATTTTTTGACCTCTTTAGCGAGATTCACCAATTCAAGGTTCCGCTGGGAGCCCACCTACATGAATCGGCTCCGGGCTGCGGAGTGGTGATGATTAGCTGGCAAATCCAGAATGACAAATTCTCGGTCACAGGTGGCGTCGACACCTTCATTGTCGAAGCCGGTCAGTTCAAAATTGTGACCGTGGTCTACGACGTCAAGCCAGCCTAATCGCTGCCATTCGATAGGGGCCTCCAGCCCCAAAATGCTCCGCCTTAATTGCCCTGACCCTTCAGCCTCGCCCCTACCATGATCAACACGCACATCAACAAAACCCTTGACCCTGCAAATGCCGAGACCATGGCTGAATACTACCGCTCGGCAGCGGTAGGCAATTTCCAGGCCACCCTTTCAACCCTGGCCGATGATGTCTACTTTGACATCAGTGGTGACCGCCGGTTTCTGCCTTTTGCGGGCCGATGGGAGGGCAAGGAAGAAGTCAAAAAACTCTTTAAAATCTTTTCGACTTGTTTTGCCCTACTCAACCTCACGGAATTACAAACGACCCAATCCGATTGCCGGGTCTACTCGTTTAACGACGAAACATTCTATGTCCACAGCACCTCAAGGTTTTATCGGGTGCCGGTTCTGCATGTGATGACCTTCAATGGGGACCATAAAATCAGCTCTCTAGTTAACACCCACGACACAACATCCGCCGTTCAAGCCTTCACCTGGGGCGATCCGATTGCGGTACCGATCAGCTATGACGACAACCAAGATGGCTCCCTGCCAATCGCAGGCCTAGACAACGACGACAAGGTGATCAATGTGGCCAGTGACATCATGTCCTTGATCTTCCATGGCGACCTACCAGAAAATGTGAAGGCCGATAACTTGGTGATCTACATTCCTGGCCTGCCAACGCGAGACTGCATCAGTGGCGTTTGGTCGGATACGGAGCTGGCTAATCGCTATCCCCAGGCCGTTAGCGAAAAGAAAACCAGGCTTGGCGAATTGCGAGGCCGACCTTCAATCATTGAAGTCATCCTCAACGGCCGCTTAATGTCAATCAATGGAATCGGCGGCTATGGCTCCCATCAGCCCTGGACGATTCTTGCCAAGTTGAATGAGATTGGGATGCCCCAATCAGCCTCCCTGATGATCGATTTCCAATCCCCCGTGATCGCATCGGCGTAAGCATGGCCCCGCCACCAGTCATCGTTCATGAATTTGACCACCCTTATTTGCGGGTGCATCAATTTCCATCACCAGCCGAAGGCGGTGGCGAAGCGGTCAATAGCTACCTACTGGAATTCGAAACAGGCTTGCTCATTTTAGATCTGCCCCTGCTCGACTCAGTCGCCATCTCGATAAGGGACTACGCTGATCAACTCAATAAGCCCATCTTAAAAGTCTTAATCAGCCATGCCCATCCAGACCACTGGTTTGGGCTGTATCGCTTCCAAGACTTCCCAAGCCTTGCCACCACCAAAACCATTGACGAAATCAGGGAGCAAGGGGCCAATTATCTGGCATTTAAGCAAGCTCAAACAACAGCTCCTTATGATCTTCCCCAAGGGGCGATTGTCCCCGCGACAAGCTACGAAGGTGGGGAAGAAACCATTGATGGCGTGACCCTGATCTGGCGCAATGCCAGCAACGTAGAATACCTTGATGGCTTATACCTAGAAATCCCAATCCACCAAATCCCTATCTCCGGCGATCTAGTCTACAACCATGTGCACCATTACGTGGGCCAAAAGGATGAGCAAGGCAAGCTTTGCATTAGCCATTGGATTGACATGCTGAATACCTTGAGAGTTGGTCCATTCAACTCTATCTTCCCAGGCCACGGCGCCAAAGGTGGCATGGAGCTCATAGAGGATTCAATCACCTACTTAGGTGCCCTAATACCGGTCGTCACAGAGCCAGGGGCAAACGAGCCCCAATACCGCCAGTTTATAAAGGACAACTTTGCCGACTTTGACGTCATAGAAATGGTGGACATTTCAGCCTATTTTCTTTTGCACCAGCCGTAATCTCCCGGAAAGATTCCACAATGCGTGGCGGCGAACAGGCGGCGAACAGATTACTAGGCCAGCCCTATATGGCAAGGCAAACCAAACACTAGACCCCCCTTTTGCGTCGGGATGTTCAAAACTATTAGCCAGGCGAAAGCAAGCCCAATCGAGTAACGGAGACACCCTCGATCCGTGACCCAACGGAGCCAACCATCATCAACCTTGCGCGCTGAAGAGTTGCACCCCCAATCCTAGGGTTGGCCGATCTGAGCCCCCTGCGATGCCCCCCCAGCCCGTCTCCCGGACCGGCCCCTGGCGGCGCCTTACCGCCGTTAGCGCCGAAGGGGTGGCGAGCGGCACGCCCTACATGGTGGGCAGCAAGCTGCTGCAGGGCTGGCTGGCCGCAAGTGGGGTGCCCCTTGGGCTGATCGGGCTGCTGGCCTACGCCGAGCTGCCTTACACCCTGAAGATGGTCTGGGCGCCATTGCTGGATCGCTGGCCAATCCCCTGGCCCGACCGGCGTCGCGGCTGGCTACTGCTGTTGCAGCTGCTGCTAGTGGGTCTGATCGCCGCCATGGCAGGGCTGAGGCCCGGCAAGGATCCCGCCAGCCTCATGGCGATCGGCGTGCTGGCAGTAGCGCTGGCCCTAGTCAGTGCCACCCAGGACATCGTGGTGGATGCCTATCGCAGCGATCTGCTGCCGGAGCAGGAACGGGGAGCCGGTGCCGCCGCCACCAACCTGGGCTATCGGGGCGCCATGTTGGCGGTCGGGGCCGGAGGTTTCATCCTGGCGAGCCGTTATGGCTGGCCCCTGGCCTTCCTCGGATCGGCGGCGCTGATGCTGCTGGTGGTGCCCTTCACCCTCACGGCCCCCCCCCTGCCACCGATCGAGCACCAGGTGCGCAGCCTGCGCCAGGCGGTGGTCGGTCCGGCCCGGGAGTTCCTACAGAGAACCGGCCGCGGGCGGGCCGTGATGGTGCTGGCGTTGGTGCTGCTCTACCGCTGGCCCGACGGACTGCTCAACGTGATGGCGGTGCCGTTTCTGATCCAGCAGGGATTCACACCGGCCGTGGTGGGCTCGGTGCTGGCGGGCTGGGGCATTGGCGCCACGATTATCGGCACGATCCTTGGCGGCCTGCTCTTCAGCAGGCTAGGGATGAACCGCTCGCTCTGGCTGTTTGCCCTGGTGGGGGCGGCTGGAAACCTGGGCTACTGGGCCCTAGCCCAATTCCACGGCGGCAGCACTGGCCTGCTCCTGGCCGTGAGTCTAGAGAACCTCGGCGGCGGCCTGGTGGGGGCGGCGTTCGTGGCCCTGCTGATGAGCTTGTGTAACCCACGCTTCTCGGCCACCCAGTACGCCCTGCTCTCCGGGGTCTACGCCCTCAGCCGCTCCGTGCTCTCGGGCCAGGCGGGCTTCATGGCCCAGGGCATCGGTTGGAGCAACTTCTTCCTACTGACCGCGGCGGCCTCCCTGCCGGCCTTCCTGTTGATGGCCTGGCTGACACCGTGGCATGGCAATGGGGTCACGGGCGCCTTCGATCCCAGTCGAGATTCCACCTGAACGCCCAACGGAAGTCCTGGTGAGGGCAGGATCAGGCCCGGCCGGGCTGGGCGGGTTCGAGGCTGCCACCGAGGCGCCGCCGCAGCTGGCCACAGGCCGCATCCGCATCGAGGCCGCGGCTAGCCCTCACACTGACCGCAATATGGCGCTGCTCAAGGGCACGGCGGAACGACTCAACCGCGGCCGGATTGGGCCGTTGAAACTCCTCCTCCTCGATCGGGTTGTAGGCGATCAAATTGACATGACTCTGAAAACCACGCAGTAACTGCGCCAAGGCAACGGCATGGCGTGGCTGATCGTTGACTCCTCCAAGCAGGATGTATTCGAAACTGACACGACGGCCAGTGATCGACACATAGCGACGGCAATCATCGAGCAGGTCCTCAAGGGGATAAGCCCGGGCCGTGGGAATCAACTGTTCGCGCAACCGCTGATCGGGAGCATGCAAACTCACCGCCAGGGTGAACTGGGCCCGTCCCAAGCGCTCCAAAGCGCGGTCCGCCAAGGTTGGCAATGTGTGGGGCACCCCCACTGTACTAACCGTAATCTGGCGCTGGGCCATGCCGAGATCACGGCATAGACAATCAATTGAGGCAAGAACCGCATCAATGTTGAGAAGCGGTTCGCCCATACCCATGAACACCACATGGCTGGGACGTTGCTCCATCACCTCGCGCACACAGAGCACCTGATCGACGATCTCGTGCACTGCCAAGGAGCGCTGCAGACCGCCCTTGCCGGTGGCGCAGAAGCGGCAGGCCATCGGACAACCAACTTGAGTACTGACGCAGACCGTGAGTCGATCTGTCGCAGGAATACCCACGGTTTCAATGCTGAGACCATCACGAGTGGCCAGCAACAGTTTGGTTGTGCCATCCCGAGACATGCTGCGCTGCAACTCCTTGGAGCGACCACTCCAGTCGAAGGCTCCGGGCGGTGGTTCGCTGGTCAAGGCCTGCCGCCACGCCTTGGGCAACACCGAAATGGCCTCAAGACTTCTAACACCCTTGGCATAAAGCCAATCATGGAGCTGCCGCCCCCGAAAGGGGGCCTGACCCTGCTCCGTCGCCCAGGCTTCGAGCTCGGCTGGGCCTAGTCCCAACAGAGGGATGGCTGCGGCCATCAGGGCCAAACCAGCAATCCGTGACCGAGTTTCACTTCCACAGCCAGCAGGGCAATGAAGCCGAGCATGGCAACGCGACCATTGAAGAGTTCGGTATGGGTATGAAAGCCGAAGCGGGGCAATTGCCGCTTCGGCGCGACAGTGGGTTTAAGCATGGCAAAACCAAGAAGGGAAATAAACCCTGAACGCGATCCGGGCCGGTTCAGGGGTCAGATGATTCAGTTAGGAACCGATCTCAATCTTCGCTCAACAGGCCCTCTTCCTGGAGACCCTCTAGAGCTGCGGGATCTGGCAACAGTTCCTCCTCCAGCCCGTCCTCGAGGGTGGGGCGGGTGAAAGCCGCAATACCACTCACCGAGGCTTCGATACCATGGCGGCTGCGGGTGGCCTCCAGCTCATCCTCCGAGGGATCCTCAAGCAGGGCCTGGGCCGTGGCCGCCGGGGCAGCCGGCATCTCCACAGTGTAATCAGGACGAAGGTTCTGCATGCGGCGATAGCCGGCAGGCTCCTCATCGAGAATGTCGGGATGGGGGCCGGCCTCGGCGCGCAGCTCCTCTTCAAAGCCACTGAAACCCGTACCCGCCGGGATCAGACGACCGATGATCACGTTCTCTTTGAGACCGCGCAGCCAGTCGCTCTTGCCTTCGATCGCCGCCTCGGTAAGAACACGGGTGGTCTCCTGGAAGGAGGCTGCCGAAATGAAGCTGTCGGTATTGAGAGAGGCCTTGGTGATACCCAAGAGAACTGGAGTGAATTCGGACGGGGCACCACCGGTGATCGCCATGGCGGAATTGACCTGCTCGACCTGACGCAGCTCAATCAATTCGCCCGGCAGCAGGGTGGTGTCACCGGCATCCTCGATCCGCACCTTGCTGGTCATCTGTCGCACGATCACTTCGATGTGCTTGTCATCGATGGTAACGCCCTGGGATTTGTAGACATTCTGCACTTCCTGCACTAGACGGAATTGCAACTTAGAAATAGCTTCCTGAGCCGCCTCCATGGTGGGCTTACGCAGACGCAGATCCTCAAAGTAGCTTTCCAGCAACTCGTGGGGATTGATCGGGCCATCGGTGAGCGATTCACCGGCGGTGACCTGCTGGCCATCACTGACAATGATGTTGCGCCCGAGCAAAATCGGGTACTCCGTGATCACATCGTCTTCCTCGATCACAGACACCGTGATCGAGTCGTCGTCTTCACCCTGTTTTTTGATCTGCACCGTGCCGCTCTTGCGGCAGAGCACGGAGGATTCCCGCGGGCGACGGGCTTCAAGAAGCTCCTCAATCCGGGGCAGACCCTGAACAATGTCACCTGTCTTCTGGCGTTCAAACACCAACAGGGCCAAGCCATCGCCCCGTTGTACCAACTCACCATCACGCACATGCAATACCGAATCAGGCGACACCATGTAGGGGCGGCCAAGACGCACGGTGAGCGAGCCGGGCTCCATCGCTTCGACCTGGCCGCAACAGGGTGAATCGATACCGTCCGCCAAAGGATCGCCATCAACGAGGCGCTGGCCAATTTGAACAAGGGGGTCCATGCCACCCAGATCAATCGTGCGCGTGTCACCAGGACGCTCGACGATCAGGCGGCGAATCGGCTCGCCATCCACCAGATCAGGTAATTGCACTACACCGTCTTCCTTACAGAGAATCTGGGTAGTGGCGACCACATCGCCGCTCTTGACAGCAATGCCGTCTTCAACCTGCAATTCAGTATGGGTAGAGCCATGGCTGGCGTCGGATAGGGTGTCGCGACGCACCAGCAATGTTTCGAGGATCACCAGCTGCAAGCGCTCAATCGTTTTGGCGCGCTTATCAGGCACGGCCTCCACATCGACAGTCATCTGGGGAGTCGTGTCGTAGGTCTCCAGGATCAACTGGGTGCGCAGTAATTCCACGCCCTCAACCGACTTAATCAATTCACCATCCTTGAACGCCAACCGCTGAACAGCCTTGAGACCCAAGGAAGGGCCACCGTTCTGCTTAACACTACCGAGATCGGGCAGGTGAGCGGCGTCGGGAATGCTGTATTCCTCAACTGGGCGTAGCAAAACGGCGCCGCCTTCGGGCGTGTCAACCGCCTCAACAAAGACCATCGCTTCAGAAACAAGTCCTGGGGCGATCTCTTCACCGGGATTAACCATCTTGCCGTCGCCGCTGTAACGGGACAACACCTTGCTGTCAGGCACTAGATGCAGGCTGCCAGTGCGCACGATGATCTCGCGAAGAATGTCATTCTTCTGGGTCACAGTGACAATACCAGCGGTTTGACTGAAGATATCCTTGACAACTTCAGTGCCGGCTTCGATCCACTGACCGTCTTCAATCATCAACAAGGAGATATCCTTATTGATTTCATGGGTTTCCTGGGGAACCCAAAGGAGGGTGCCACCCTTGCTGACCTCAAAACCATGCTTGGCAGAGCGAGACTTCTTGATCGACAGACCTGGAGCATATTTGACCAGACCGCCTGTTTGGGTGCGGAAGCGATCATCAGCCAACTCGGCGATCACTTCGCCACTACCAATCTTGCTACCGGGGGCAGTCTTGAGCAGATAACGAATGTTTTCCTTACCTTCAAGGTGCCAGATTTCACCAGAATGGGTGGATTCACCCACCAACTTGCAATCCTTCAGCGTCAGGCTAGAGGTAACAATCTGCACTTCACGGGAATCTCCAGTGGACTCGCGCAAGCGCACAGCGCCCCCGTATTCACTGACAAGACGGCTTTCAGCGAGCACATCACCGTTGTAGACAGGCACAGTACCGGTTACTACCGGCTGAGCATTGGGTGGCAGGTTATAGACATCGCCGCTGAACACCCAGAGGCGACCCAAGCGCTGAGCCTTGAGCGTAATGTTGCCCTGACGGTCAGTGACTTCCCGGGGCTGAATGACATCCTCGTAGCGAACCTGACCAGCCAGATCGCAGATGACATCTTTGGTGGCCTTCTCAACGCTCTTCTTAACAGCGGCGCCAGCCGAGATCTGAGCCAGAATCAAGTCGGCAGGCACCTCAGCGCCATCATCAACAAACAGGATCGAACCGGTGGTGATCTCCAGGCGTTGCAAGCGGCCCTTGCCGGAAGGTTTCACCTGCAGGTTGAAATCAGTTTCGGCAAGCTGGGCTTCGACGCCGTGGGGCGTACGGAAAGGACGAACCCGGGCCTTGGCATCAAATTCAACCGTGCCTGCAATCAGCGATCGCACCACACCGGTTTCGGCCGTGGACACACCGCCAGTGTGGAACGTCCGCATCGTCAGCTGGGTGCCCGGTTCGCCAATCGACTGGGCCGCAACAATACCGACGGCTTCGCCTAGATCCACAAGCTGGTTGTGGGCTAGGGCCCAGCCATAGCACTTGCGGCAGACGGAACGGGCAGCTTCGCAAGTGAGTGGCGAACGAACCACAACGGTTTTAACCCCAGCTTCCTCGATGCGATGCGACAGAGGTGGATCAATTTCGCCGTCGCGATCCACCAATATTTCACCATTGGCATCGACTACCCGCTCACCTGCGAGGCGACCAACGAGCTTGGCGAAGAAACGCCCCTTCTCATCGGAATGAATCGGAATTCCACGAGTAGTGCCGCAGTCGTCTTCGCGAACGATCACATCCTGGGCCACATCCACCAGACGGCGGGTGAGATAACCGGAGTCAGCCGTGCGCAGCGCCGTGTCCACCAGGCCCTTGCGAGCGCCGTAGGAGGAGATGACGTATTCGGTAACAGTAAGGCCTTCGCGGAAATTGGTACGAATCGGAAGGTCAATAATTTCCCCCTGGGGGTTGGCCATCAGGCCGCGCATGCCTACCAGCTGACGCACCTGGGACATATTGCCCCTCGCCCCAGAGTTGGCCATCATCCAAACCGAATTGAGCGGGTCGTTGTCGTTGAAGTTCTTCTTGACTTCCTCAACCAGACGCTCGTTAGTTTCGGTCCAAGTGTCAATCACCTTAGTGTGACGCTCCACCTCAGTAATTTCACCGAGGCGATAGCGCTCTTCGGTATCGGTGATCTGTTGCTCTGCCTCGGCCAGCAAGCGGGCTTTCTCGCCAGGAATGCGTAGATCCTCCACCGAAATCGACACAGCCGCCTGGGTCGCGTAGCGAAAACCCAGGTCCTTGAGGTCATCGGCCATGGCCGCAGTGGCGGCAGTGCCATGGTGTTTATAGGCCCAGGCCATCAAGGTACGCAGGGCTTTCTTATCGATGACCCGGTTTCGGAAAGGGGCCGGCGCCTTGCTCAAAGGGGCAACGGCCCCCAGCACGGGCAACGCGGCTTCAGCAGCAGCAGCCGCGGCGGCGGCTTTCTTGCTGATTTTCTTGGCGGTCTTCTTGGCGGGGGTGGCGGTCATGGCTGCACGCGAAGCGGGATAAAAAGATGAAAAAACGTCCGGGATCTCAGGCGGCGGCCACCGCATCCATGATTGTGCGGTTCATCACACAACGGCCAACGGTCGTAAGCAGATAGCGGCTAATCAAGCCTCCCTCCTCATCGAAGCGATCGCGGCGGTATTTCCACTGCTCAATGCGGGTGCCATCACTGAGTGTTTCTTCCTTCTGGGGCTTGCTGTCCTCATCTTCGTCATCGGTGCTGCCGCTGAAGCGCACCCACACCCAGTCATGCAGGGTCAGATGCTTCTCATCAAAGGCATTGAGCACATCATCGAGGCCGGCGAAAGTGCGGCTGCGATCGCCAAACTCTGGCTTGATCGCGCCAGGCTGGGTGGCAGTGAGGTAATAGGCACCGAGCACCATGTCCTGGGAAGGGGTAATAATCGGTTCACCCGTGGCAGGCGAAAGGATGTTGTTGCTGGCAAGCATCAACATGCGGGCTTCCGTTTGGGCCTCGATCGCCAGGGGCACGTGGACGGCCATCTGGTCGCCGTCAAAGTCAGCGTTGAAGGCTGGGCAAACCAGAGGATGCAACTGGATGGCGCGGCCATCGACCAGCTTGGGCTCAAAGGCTTGAATGCCGAGGCGGTGCAAGGTCGGAGCTCGGTTGAGCAGGATTGGGTGCCCTTCGATCACTTCCTGCAAGACCTGCATCACCTCATCGTCGGCCCTCTGGATTAACTTTTTGGCAGCCTTGATGTTGTTGACAATATTCTGGCGGATTAGGCGATGGATCACAAAGGGCTGGAACAGCTCAATCGCCATTTCCTTGGGCAGGCCGCACTGATGCATCTTCAGCTTCGGACCAACCACAATCACGGAACGTCCGGAGTAGTCAACCCGCTTGCCGAGCAAGTTCTGGCGGAAGCGACCCTGCTTACCCTCAATGATGTCACTGAGCGACTTGAGCGGCCGGTTATTAGCGCCCACGACGGTGCGACCGCGCCGGCCGTTGTCAATCAGGGCATCGACGGCCTCCTGCAACATCCGCTTTTCGTTGCGGACGATAATCTCGGGCGCCAGGATTTCCTGGAGTCGCGCCAACCGGTTGTTGCGGTTGATGACGCGGCGATAAAGGTCGTTGAGATCGCTAGTTGCGAAACGGCCTCCATCGAGCTGCACCATGGGGCGCAGGTCGGGCGGGATGACCGGAATCACATCCAAAACCATCCAATCGGGACGAGCCCCGGTAGCGATGAAGTTGTCGATCACGCGCAGGCGCTTGATCAACTTGGCCCGCTTCTGCCCCTTGCTGCCAGCAATGTCCTCGCGCAATTGTTCAGCGATCTCAGCTAAATTGAGGTCTTCGAGCAGCTGCTTGAGAGCTTCAGCTCCGATGCCAACCACTGGCTCGTTTTCAATCTCCGAGTCTTCAGCGTAGATCTGATCTTCAATCTCAAGCCACTCATCTTCAGTGAGCAGCTGCTTGTAGGTAAGATCCTTGTGGTCGCCCTTGTCGAGCACGACGTAGCAGTTGAAATAAACAATCTGCTCAACATCGCGCAGGGGCATATCAAGCAGAATCGCCACATAGCTGGGGATCCCTTTTAGGTACCAGACATGGGAGACCGGCGCCGCCAGCTTGATGAAGCCCATGCGGTGCCTCCGCACCCGGCTTTCGGTGACCTCAACGCCGCAGCGCTCGCAGACGATACCGCGGTGCCGCACCCGCTTGTACTTGCCGCAATGACATTCCCAATCCTTGGACGGTCCGAAGATCTTCTCGCAGAAGAGCCCGTCCATCTCGGGCTTGAGGGTGCGGTAGTTGATGGTTTCCGGTTTGGTCACCTCACCAACGACCTGCCCATTGGGCAGGGTGCGTTGGCCCCACTGCATGATCCGCTCGGGTGATGCGAGCGTGATCTTGACGTAGTCGAAGTGATTTTCGGTGCGGAGGTTGCTGTTGGTCATGGCCTAAAAACGCGCGGGCGGACGGAGGGGCGAATGAACGGGTACAGCGATCAGTCGTCGTCGAAATCCGCGACGCCGAGGGATTCGTAGGTGGGCCTGTTGGGGGTGCTGCGGCGAGGATTGACATCCTGCATCAGATCCACTTCAACGCCTTCATCGGTGTAGACCGCGATATCAAGACCCAGGGACTGGAGCTCGCGCATCAGCACCTTGAAGGATTCAGGCGTGCCCGGACGGGGAATCGGCTTGCCCTTGACGATGGCGTTGAGCGCCTCGTTGCGGCCTTGCATGTCATCGGACTTGACCGTGAGTAGCTCCTGGAGGGTGTAAGCGGCGCCGTAGGCCTCAAGGGCCCAGACTTCCATTTCACCGAGGCGCTGGCCGCCCTGCTGGGCTTTGCCGCCCAAGGGCTGCTGGGTGACCAAGGAGTAGGGACCTGTGGAACGGGCGTGGATCTTATCGTCTACAAGGTGAACCAGCTTGAGGATGTGGGCATAACCCACGGTCACGGGCTGGTCAAAGGGCTCGCCGGTTCGGCCGTCGATAAGTTGAATCTTGCCGGGGTTATCGGGGTTATAGACCCAATCTTTACCAGGCAAAGCCTTTGCAGCCTCCAGGAAGGCCTGCACGGTTTCCTTCGATTTCTCGGCGCCGTGCATCTCATCGAAGGGCACCACCTTGACGCGGCAATCGAGATGGGACGCGGCCCAACCCATCAGGCATTCGAATACCTGGCCCACGTTCATCCGTGACGGCACACCCAGGGGGTTGAGCACGATGTCGATTGGGCTGCCATCGGGCAGGTAGGGCATGTCCTCCCGGGGAAGGATGCGGCTGATGATGCCCTTGTTGCCATGTCGGCCAGCCATTTTGTCGCCAACCTGGATCTTGCGGCGCTGGGCCACATAGACCCGAACCACCATGTTGGCGCCCGGCGGCAGTTCATCCCCCTGTTCGCGGGTGTAGATGCGTACGTCCACAACCCGACCCCGTTCGGTGCTCGGCACCCGTAGGGAGTTGTCGCGCACATCGCGGGCTTTCTCGCCAAAAATGGCGCGCAGCAACTTCTCTTCAGGGGGCTGATCCGATTCGCCCTTAGGAGTTACCTTACCAACCAGAATATCGCCCGATTCGACATAGGCGCCGATGCGGATGATACCCATCTCATCGAGGCTGCCGAGGCTTTCCTCAGCCACATTTGGAATTTCTCGGGTGATCTCCTCGGGGCCCAGCTTGGTCTGACGGGCCTCAATCTCATACTTCTCGATGTGTACCGAGGTATAAAGATCATCCTGAACAAGCCGCTCACTGACAAGGATCGCATCCTCGTAGTTGTAGCCCTCCCAAGGCATGTAGGCGATCAAAACGTTCTGACCGAGGGCGATCTCGCCGCCCTCACAGGCCGAGCCGTTGGCAAGCACCTGACCAGCAATCACCTGGTCGCCCAGGGACACAATCGGGCGATGGTTGAGGCAGGTGTCCTGGTTAGAGCGCTGGTATTTCTGCAGGTAATGGTTGTGATCAACGCCGGCTTCATCACGAATGACGATCGCGGTCGCATCCACATAGGCCACGGTGCCGTTGACGGTAGTGATCGGCACCATGCCCGAGTCGCGGGCCACCTGGGTTTCCAGGCCCGTGCCCACTAGGGGACGCTCAGGCCGCAGCAGGGGCACGGCCTGACGCTGCATGTTCGAACCCATCAGGGCCCGGTTAGCGTCGTCGTGCTCCAGGAAGGGGATCAGGGAGGTAGCCACCGAGATCACCTGAACCGGCGACAGCTGGACGTAATCCACCTGCTCAGGGGGCACCTTCTCAAAATCCTGGCGATAACGAACCGGCACAAGCTCTGCGGTGATCCGGCCCGTGGCATCGGCCGGGATGTCACCCGGGGCGATGCGACACTCATCTTCCAGGTCGGCAGAGAGATAGATCGGATCGCCCTCTTTGATGACGATGCCGTTTTCGACCCGCCAGAAGGGCGTTTCAATGAAGCCATATTCATTGACCCGGGCATGGGTCGCCAGGGAACCAATCAGGCCAGCATTAGGACCTTCCGGCGTTTCAATGGGACAGATCCGGCCGTAGTGGGACGGGTGAATGTCGCGCACAGCGAAGCCGGCCCGCTCGCGGGTGAGGCCGCCTGGGCCGAGGGCGCTGATGCGGCGCTTGTGGGTGAGCTCAGCCAGGGGATTGGTCTGGTCCATAAACTGGCTCAACTGGCTGGAGCCGAAGAACTCCTTGACCGCCGCCACTAGGGGCTTTGGGTTAACCAGTTGGGCCGGAGTTAGGGATTCGGTCTCACCGACAGTCATCCGTTCTTTGATAATCCGCTCAAGCCGGTTGAGGCCCACGCGCACCTGGTTTTGCAGCAGTTCGCCGACGGAACGAACGCGGCGATTGCCGAGGTGATCGATGTCATCAAGGGAGGCGCCGCCCACATCGAGCTCAAGATTGATCAGGTAATCAATCGTCGAGAGCACATCTTCCGGGGTGAGGGTGCGCACCGCATCGGGAATTGTGAGGCGCAGCTTCTTATTAATCTTGTAGCGACCAACCCGACCCAGGTCGTAGCGCTTGGGATCAAAGAATCGGCTGTGCAGCAACTGCTGGCCACCACTGACCGAGGGTGGTTCACCAGGACGCAGTTTTTTGTAGAGCTCCAGCAAGGCCTGATCTTCAGAACTGATCCCTTCGTCGTTGGCGGCCTCAATCGACTTCTGATAATACTCAGGATGGCGCAGCTTGTCGAGCACATCGTTGTCGGATAGACCGATGGCTCGCATCAACACATGGGCGTTGATTTTGCGCGTTTTGTCTACGCGAACGTGCAGCAAATCATTCTTATCTGTTTCAAACTTCAACCAGGCGCCCCGGTTGGGGATCAGGCTAGCGTTAAAGGTTTTACGGCCGTTCTTATCCTGCTCGTCCTTAAAATACACACCTGGCGAACGCACGATCTGGTTGACGATCACGCGCTCAGCACCATTGATAATGAAGGTGCCGCGCTCCGTCATCAAGGGAAGCTCGCCGATGAAGACTTCCTGCTCCTTGATTTCGCCAGTTTCCTTGTTGACTAGGCGACAAGTCACATACATCTGGGAAGCGAAGGTGGCATCGCGCCGCTTCGCCTCTTCGACATCATGGCGGGGCCGCTTCAACCGGTACTCGCTACCGATGAAGTGGAGCTCAAGCTTGCCGGTGTAATCGGTGATCGGAGAAAAGCTTTCCAGCTCCTCGATCAGCCCCTTTTCCAGGAACCATTTGAAGCTCGCCCGCTGCACCTCGACCAAATCGGGGAGGTACGTAACGGTCTTGGCGACCTGGATCGCGCTGCTCATGCGTTGACCTGCAGGAACTGTAAGGTGGGGAAACGCTGACCGGGCAGGCGTCAGCGAAGGAAACAACGAAGCCATCGACGCTGGCTGTCGCAGGAACGGGCGATCCACGAAGGGAACGGCTCGCCTGCGCTCAGACCGGCAGAGCTCGGATTAACCCTGCCGACGTCGAAATCCAACGCAAAGACAAAGCACCTGATGGGGATCGGGGGGTGTACCGGTGCCAGGCAGAACCTCGAAGGTGACCGCACTGACGGGCAAACCAATAAAACATCATACACTGCTGAAGGCAGGTCCAAATAGCGCAGCCGCGTTGAGGGTGCTCTGGGCAGCAACGGCGCTCAGGCTCTCACCACGCAGGTCTGCCATCCGCTCCGCCACGGCGGCCACGTAGGCAGGCTCGTTACGTTTGCCGCGCCTGGGCACCGGTGCCAGGAACGGACAATCGGTTTCCACCAAGTAGCGGTCCGCCGGCACCTGGCGGGCACAGGCGTGGGTGTCTTCGGCCTTGGCAAAGGTGACGGTGCCACTGAAGCTGATGAACAGGCCTAGGGCCAGAAACCCCTCCATTTCGGCCGCCGTTCCACCCCAGCAATGCATCACCCCCCTTGGACAACGGCCCTGGGCCTGGCGCTGGCCCAGTTCCACCAACATCGGATCGGCGGCGTCCCGACAGTGAATGATCACCGGCAGATCCAGCTCCCAGGCCAGATCCAGCTGGGGCCTAAGCACCGCCAGCTGGATCTCGAGGTTCTGCTGACGAAACAGATCCAGGCCCAGTTCGCCAATAGCAACGACCCGGGAGTCGTCTAGGGCAGCCTGGCGCAGGCGCTCAGCGGTCTGGTTGTCCCAGTGCTCGGTGTCGAGGGGGTGAACCCCCACTGAGTAGCGCAGTTCGGGGAAGCGATCGGCCAGCGCCCGGATCGCCGCAATTTCGGAAGGTTCGACGCAGGCATGGAGCAAGCGCACTACACCCGCGTCGCGCCAACGCTGGGCCACAGCATCGAGATCCGCCTCAAAATTGCGGAAGACGATGTGGCAATGGCTGTCTACCAGCTGGATAGCAGATCCAGCTGACAAAGCAGTCGACTGAAACGAGGTCCCTGACATGGTCAAGGACCTCGTTTCAGTCAAGCTCTCAGCCAAGCTCACAGACGTGATCTCGGAGGGGGTGTCAGACCTCGTTTGGGACCCTGCCCCGGGGCATGCCTCGGAAATCACCTGGGTGATTGCCTGGCTCACGATCTGCCCCTTGCCGCCGGATTCAGGAATCGGATCAGGCCTGGGGGGCGGCAGCGGGCTCAACAACCTCCTTGACGGCTGAGCTAAGCCGGGACTTCTGGTGGGCGCCAGTGTTGCGATGCAACACCCCAACCTTCACCGCCTTGTCGATCTTGCTGAAGGCAGCGTTCAGGCTGGCCTGAACCGCTTCCTTAGCAGCATCGCCAGGGGTCTGGCTGAAGGCCGTGCAGGCTGTGAAGCAACGCTTCATCAGCGTGCGCACGGCCGACTTGTAGGTGCGGTTTTGCAGGCGGTTGCGTTCGGCAACCTCAATGCGCTTTTTCGACGACTTGTTATTGGCCACAGGCGGTTTCTGCGCTGAATCAGCAAACGAAGATCCTACCCCCTCGCCCGATCCCATTAGGTCTGGACTTAGCTTGAAACCCTGTTCAATCCCTTCAGCGCCGTGGCCGCCAGCCCCTCCCTGCACCCCAGCGGCAGCACCCCCGCGGCAGCCGCAGCCCCTGCCCCCGCAGCCGCTGTCCTTGAGCTGGAAGTGCTGATCGATCTGGATGCGGCGGCCAGGCGGCTTGATCAGATCGCCGATCGCACCAACAGCGGCGCGGCGGAAACGGCCGCCAAAACGGTGGACGGGATACTGGCCCAGGTGCGCGCCGAGGGAGATCAGGCCCTGCTGGATCTCAGCGAGCGCTTTGACGGGGTCCGGCCCGATCCCTTGCGGATCCCGCCTGGACAGATCCAGGCCGCCTGGGAGCAGTGCGACAGCAGTCTTCAAGCCGCCCTGGTCTTGGCCCACCAGCGCATCCTCGACTTCCACCAGCTCCAGCTGCCCAGTGACCTGGTGGTGACCGGTCCCCATGGGGAACAACTGGGCCGGCGCTGGCGCCCCGTGGAGACCGCAGGGATCTACATCCCGGGCGGGCGGGCCTCGTACCCAAGCACCGTGCTGATGAATGCCGTACCGGCCCGAGTGGCCGGCGTCAAGCGGCTGGTGATGGTGACACCGCCAGGGCCTGACGGCCAGGTGAACGCCACGGTGCTGGCGGCGGCCCATCTGGCCGGGGTGGACGAGATCTACCGGGTCGGCGGCGCCCAGGCGATCGCCGCTCTGGCCTATGGCACGGCCTCGATCCCCCGGGTAGACGTGATCACCGGGCCAGGCAACCTCTATGTAACCCTGGCCAAAAAGGCGGTCTATGGCCGGGTGGCGATCGATTCCCTGGCCGGCCCCAGCGAGGTGCTGGTGATCGCCGACCACAGCGCCCGGGCCGACCAGGTGGCCGCCGACCTGCTGGCCCAGGCTGAACACGACCCCTTGGCCGCCGCCATCCTGCTGACTACCAGCGAGGCCCTGGCGGCAGCGCTGCCGGCGGCCCTTGAGGCCCAGTTGACCCACCATCCCCGCGCCGCCATCACCCTGGCCGCCCTGAATGCCTGGGGCCTGGTGGTGGTCTGCCCAAACCTGGAGGCGGCGGCAGCCTTGAGCGACCGCTTTGCCCCCGAACATCTGGAGCTGCTGGTGGAGCAGCCCGAACCCCTAGCCGAGCGCATCCAGCACGCCGGAGCGATCTTCCTAGGAGCCTGGAGCCCAGAAGCCGTGGGCGACTACCTAGCCGGCCCCAACCACACCCTGCCCACCTCCGGCACGGCCCGTTTCGCCAGTGCCCTGGGGGTGGAAACCTTCTTACGCCACACCAGCTTGATCCACTTCAACCGCCAGGCCCTAGAAGCCACCGGCGGCGCCGTGGTCACCCTGGCCAACAGCGAAGGGCTGCACAGCCATGCCCAATCGGTGCGGCTGCGCCTGGAGGGCTGAAGGCCAGCCCCCCCCAGGGGTGCGGCGGATTTCAGGGAGCCTGAGGCGCCTCAGCGGCGTACCAGCTCCCGCACGCCGGGGACGCCATCGACGACATCGCCCACCAGCACCTGGTCGGTGATGTTGACGAACAGGCCGTTTTCCAGCACGCCGGGCAAGTTGTTGATCGTCTGCTCCAAACTGACCGGATCGGCGATGCCGCCGGCAAAACGCACGTCCAAAACCAGGTTGCCCTGGTCGGTGACCACCGGGCCGGCCTTGCGCACGGCCATGCGCAGCTGGGCCTCACCGCCGAGTTCCCCCAACTCGGCCTGCACCTGACGCCAGGCTCCGGGCAACACCTCCACCGGCAACAGGAAGCCCAGGTTGAGGCGCTCGACCAGCTTGCTGGCATCGACCACCACCACGAAACGATCGGCGCGACGGGCCACCAGCTTTTCCTGAACGTGGCAAGCGCCGCCGCCCTTGATCAGTTGGTAATCGGGATCGACCTCATCGGCCCCATCGATAGCCAAATCGATGCGCGAGATGGCATTGAGGCTCTTGAGTGGAATGCCCAGTTCGGCCGCCAACACTTCGCCCTGGAAGGAGGTAGTGACGCCGGTGATGTTCTTGAGCTCCCCACTTTTGAGCTTGGCGCCGAGGCCCTGGATCATCAGGGCCGCCGTGGAGCCGGAGCCCAGGCCCACCACCATGCCGTCGCGGATCTGCTGCACCGCCGCCTCCGCCACGGCCTGCTTCATGCGGTCCTGCAGATCAGCCATCACCGGGGTCCGAAAGGCCCGTGACCGTAGCAAGGGCCCGGTTATTCGCCGGGACGGGACCTGGGCCGCAGGCGCAGGCGCAGGGGTTTAGCCGGCGGCGGGTAAGGCCTCTGGCCGGATCGTCAGCCGCAGCTCCCGATCCCCCCTCAGCACCGTGATCGCCAGGTTTTCTCCGATACGGGACGCCTCAACCAGCCGCAGCAACCGGGCCGGATCGGCCACGGCCTGGTCGGCGGCGGCCACGACCAGGTCACCGCGGCGCAGACCCGCCCGCTGGGCCGGGCTATCGGGCAAGACGGTCTGAATTAGGGCGCCATCGCGCTCCGGCAGGGTGACCAGGGCATTGGGGTCTCGGTTGTGCTCCCGGGCTAAGCGGGCGGTGAGGGGCACCAGTTGCACCCCCAAATAGGGATGGACCACCTTGGTGCCGCGGCCGAGCTGGCCGGCCACCTCCTTGGCCAAGTTGATCGGGATGGCAAAACCCAGGCCAGCCCCCGGACCGGACCTCACCAGGGTGTTGATCCCGACCACCTCGCCAGCCCCATTGATCAGGGGCCCCCCCGAGTTGCCGGGATTGATCGCCGCATCGGTCTGGATCAGTTCCAGGCGCTTGTCGGAAAAGCCCAGGCTGTTGATATTGCGGTGCAGGCTGCTGACAATCCCCAGGGTGACGGTGCGCTCCAGGCCATAGGGAGTGCCCAGGGCAATGGCCCAATCGCCCACCTCCAGGGCTTCGGAATCGCCAAGGGGCGCGGCCCGCAGCCCGGCCAGCGCCTCGATCCGCACCACAGCCAGATCCGTGACCGGATCGGTGCCCAGCACACTGCCATCGACCTGCTGGCCATCAGCCAGGGTCACCTCAACCCGGTCAACGCCATCGACCACGTGGGCATTGGTGAGAACCAGCCCCTGGCGATCGATCACCACGCCGGAGCCCTGGCCCCGCTCGCGGGAGCGGGAGGACGGGTCCCCGAACAGCTCCCGCAGCAAGGGATCACTGAAGGCCGGATCCAGGCCGCCAGGGGGCACGTTGCGCTCGGTGTCGATGCGCACAACCGAGGCGGCCACCCGCTGGACCGCTTCGGCCACAAAACTACGGGGCTTAACCAGCGGGGCCTGGACCGCAGCCAAGGGGAGGGGACTCTCGGTGAATATCCCCTTGGCCAGGTCCGCCAAGGGGACTTGGAAGGCGCCTACTGCGTCAGACGGAACAGCGAGGGCCGCCGTGGCCCCCGGGCCCGAGACTGGGGCTGGACCCGGGGCTGGGACGGCCCCGGGCGAGACAACCGGAGCGGCCCAAGGGGCCGGTTCAAGCGCCCAAACGGCGCCGCCGACGGGACAGACCAACACGAGCAACGCCACCAGGATCGGCACCAGGCCGGCCAGCGCCCAGGGCAGGATCAGGCGCCTGAATGGGGGCACAGTGGGCCAGAAGAAGGACAACCAGGCTATCGAGAGCCCTGGAATGGCGGCCGGCCCACCCCTACAAACAACACCACCCCGCGGCGAGTAGCGGCCAGGCAGTCCTAAGTTTTGCTATCCCGATTCCCTTGCCATGGCAGCCGTCCCCCCTGGCACCCGCGTGCGTTGCAACCTCTGCCAAGTGGACATAGAGGGGATGGCTGGCGGTAAGGACCTGGTCCATTTCAGCCAGGGCGCCCCGGCCAGCCGGGCCAAGCTCTGGGCGCGGGTCTGCCAGTTCCTGCACAGCGACGACCAGCTTGCCCGTTGCATCAACCAGGACCCCAGCCTGCGCGGCGCGGTCCAAAGCAGTGATTACTTCGCCGAACCCCCCGCCGTGGAACTGGGCGCCAGCAACCCCAGCAACCCAGGGGGGCCCCTTTAGGGCTCCACGCCATCACGTAAGTTGCTGGTGTGCCCGGCGGGCATCACCGGTCCATACCCTTGTTCCTTCGCCCTTGGGCTAAGGACCTCCCCAAGCCCTTGTGACGCTGCGGGATCGGGGGTTGGACAGGGCAGATCACTGCAGATGCCGGACGGGCTGCCCGTCTCCTGCTGCGACTGCGTTGGCTTTGGCCGAAACCCTTCCCCCCGAGTTGGATAGCCTGGCCCGCCAGGTGGCCGCATCCCTGGGCTTTCAGGTCTGGGGCGGCCAGCTGCTGCGCCAGCGCATCCCGATGACGCTGGTGATTCAGTTGCGGCGGACCGACGGTGGCGATGTCAGCCTGGACGAATGCGCCAGCTGCAGCGGCCCGATTGGCGATGCGATCGAGGCCAGCGGCCTGCTGGAGCAGGCCTATGTACTGGAGATCAGCAGCCCCGGCGTCAGCGAGATCCTGCAGGACGAGCGGGATTTCCGCAGTTTTCGCGGCTTCCCGATCGAAGTCCACCGGCGTGATGCCCAGGGCGTCGAAAGCCAGCGGGAGGGGCTCCTGCTCGAGCGCGATGAAGACCATCTGCACCTCAACATCAAGGGGCGCACCACCCGCATCCCTCGGGTCGAAGTGCTCAGCGTCCGCCTGATTAGCCCCTCCGAAGACTGACGGGCCGCCCGCCAAGGCGCCCTTCCCTTCCCCATCCCTTCTCTCCCCGCGCAACCGACCGATGGCACTGGTTCTTCTCCCCGGCCTGACCAATCTGATCGAGGACATCAGCGAAGAGAAGAAGCTGCCCCCCCAGGTGGTGGAAGCAGCCCTGCGCGAGGCCTTGCTCAAGGGCTACGAACGCTATCGGCGCACCCTTTATCTCGGCATCAGCGAAGATCCTTTTGAAGAGGATTACTTCAGCAACTTTGATGTGGCCCTCGACCTCGATGAAGAGGGCTATCGCGTACTGGCCAGCAAAATCATTGTTGAAGAGGTCGAAAGCGACGACCACCAGATTGCCCTTGCTGAAGTGCAGCAGGTAGCAGAGGATGCCCAAGTTGGTGACACCGTTGTACTTGATGTCACCCCCGAAAAAGATGATTTCGGCCGCATGGCTGCCTCCACCACCAAGCAGGTGCTGGCCCAGAAACTGCGCGACCAGCAGCGCCGCATGATCCAGGAGGAGTTCGCCGACCTCGAGGATCCTGTCCTGACCGCCCGGGTAATCCGCTTCGAGCGCCAATCAGTGATCATGGGGGTGAGCTCGGGCTTGGGCCGCCCAGAAGTCGAGGCGGAACTGCCCAGGCGCGACCAGCTGCCCAACGACAACTACCGCGCCAACGCCACCTTCAAGGTGTTCCTCAAGGAGGTCAGCGAGGTGGCGCGGCGCGGCCCCCAACTGTTCATTTCCCGCTCCAATGCGGGCCTGGTGGTCTATCTCTTTGAGAACGAAGTTCCCGAGATCCAGGAAGGATCAGTGCGGATCGTTGCCGTAGCTAGGGAAGCCAATCCACCCTCCCGCTCGGTCGGCCCCCGCACCAAGGTGGCGGTCGACAGCGTCGAGCGGGAAGTAGATCCAGTGGGGGCCTGCATCGGCGCCCGGGGCTCGCGCATCCAGCAGGTGGTCAATGAGTTGCGCGGCGAAAAAATCGACGTGATCCGCTGGTCCCCCGATCCCGGCATGTACATCGCCAATTCCCTCAGCCCCGCCCGAGTCGACATGGTGCGGCTGGTGGATCCCGAGGGCCAGCACGCCCATGTGTTAGTTCCCTCCGACCAGCTCAGCCTGGCGATCGGCCGCGAAGGCCAGAACGTGCGGCTGGCGGCCCGCCTCACCGGCTGGAAACTGGACATCAAGAACAGCAATGAATACGACCAGGCCAGCGAAGACGAGAAGGTGGCCGAACTGATCGCCATGCGCCAAGAAGATGAGGCCCTCCAGGCCGAAGCCGAAGCCCGCTTGGCCGTGGAGCAGGCCGCCCGCGCCGAAGAGGATGCCCGCCTCAGGGAGCTCTATCCCCTACCCGAGGACGACGAGGTGTACACCGGCGACGGCTACACCTATCAAGGTTCTGGCGACCTGGTCAGCGCCGACCAGGTCGGTGCTGACACGGCTGTAGAGCAGGGCGAACCGGACGCCAGCGACGACGGGACCCCGATCGACGGCGAAACCGCTGCAGAAGCCCCGTCCGAAGAAGGGGCCGGCGAAGCAGGCCCTGAACCAGCTGGCGACGTAGGGGCAGAAGCAGAGGCAGAAGCCGAGCTCGCCGCTGAGGACGGGGCCCCTGGCCAGGAAGGGACTCGGTGAACGGCAAACCCGTCCTGAGGCGCTGCATCACCTGCCGGGAGCTGCTCGATCGTCAGCAGCTCCTCAGGGTGATCCGCCTCCCTGACGGAAGCCTCGCTCTCGATGCGGGGATGGGCCGCTCGGCCTACCTCTGTCCACGCCAGGATTGCCTGAGCGAAGCCAAACGCCGCCGCAAACTGCAACGGGCCCTCCGCTGCCAGGTTGCAGATTCCATCTACGCCGCCCTGGAAGGTCGGCTCCCCACTGACACCCCTACGGGCTCTGAGGCAAGATGAATGGTGGTCTTACCGCGAGTAGGACCCGGCGGCACCCGTTGCCCCGACCGATTGGAGACCTGAATGACCAGCAGCGGCAAAGTCCGAATTTACGAGCTGTCCAGGGACCTGGGCCTGGAGAATAAGGACGTGCTCGAAGCCGCCGACAAGCTGTCGATTGCTGCCAAGAGTCACAGCAGCTCGATCAGTGACGACGAGGCCGCTGCCATCCGCGGCCTGATCAAGGGCAATGGCAAGTCTGCTGCTCAGGGCCCTGTCACGCCCAGCGAACCCCCTAAGGCCATCCTTTCGTTGAAGAAAGCCTCGACCAGCGACAGTCCTGCGGCCCCCTCGGCTCCCGCCCCAGCCGCTGCCAGCGCGCCGGTGGCTCCCCTGAAGGCGCCGGTGGCTCCCCCCAGACCAGCGGCCCCGCCCCAGGCGGCCGGCAGCCAGGCGGCACCGGCAGCAGCCCCAGCCAGGCCGGCGGCGGCGGCGGCCCAGCCCAAGGCGGCAGCGCCCGCGGCCCCCGCATCCCCCAAGCCGCCAGCAACCAAACCGGAGGTGATGGCCGCCAAACCGGCGATCGCGGCCAAGCCGGCTATCCCCGCCAAGGCTGGCGCTCAGCCCAATCCCGTGGTTGTTGCCACCAAACCGGCCATCGTTTCCAGCAAGCCGCCGGTTGTTGCTGCCAAGCCACCCGTTGTTGCTGCCAAGCCACCGGTTGTTGCTGCGAAGCCGCCCGTTGTGGCTTCCAAGCCCCCCATCGTGGTCGGCAAGCCTGCCAGCCCAGCCAAACCCACCCTGATCGCCACCAAGCCCCCCGCCCCGGCCAAAGCTGAGGCGCCCGGCGCTGCCGCTGCGCCAGGTCGGCCTACCCAGGCCCGACCTGGCCAACCCCAGGCCCAGACGATCGTTGCCCGCACCCCGGCCCCGTCGCCCCGCAAACCGGAAACGCCGGCACCCCGGCCTGCCACCAGTCCCCGGCCCACGCCGCCCGGTTCGACTGCGGCGGCGCCAAGGCCGAGTGCGCCTCCAGCCCGTCCCTCGGCCCTGCCCCAGCGGCCCCCAATCCCGGTCACCCGCCCGAATGGCGCCGGTGCCAAACCCCAGCTCGTCGGACGGCCCCAACCCGGCCAGCCGGTCCAAGCGGGCCAGGCCAGCCCTGGCGGCAGCCGTCCCGCGCCCCCCTCTGGCCGGCCCTCCCTAAGCCAGCGCCCCAGTCCCGGGGCCCCAGTCCGGCCGGGTGCTGCCCCCCCCATTCGCGCCGGCGCGCCGATCCGGCCCGGCATGCCCGGCAAACCGGGCAGTCCGCCGAGCCGTCCCGAGGGCACGCCTCTGGAACTGGTTGGCAAACCGATCCGCCGTGACGCGGCTGGTCCAGCTGGCGCCGGTGGCAACCGCCCCTCCGCCCCTGGCCGCCCAGGGATGCCCCAGGGCATGCGCAAGCCGGTGGCCCCGGGCGAGCTGATGCAGCTCCAAAAGCCAGGTGCCCGCCCCATGGCCGCGCCACCACGGCGCCCCGGTGGTCCCACGGAAGCCGGCGGTACCGCCGATGCGCCGGTGCGGCCCACCGCCACACCCCCGTCAGCCCCGCGCCGGCCTGGCTTCCGCACACCGCAACCGCCTGGCAGTACCAAAGCCCGGCGTCCCGACTGGGATGACAGCGCCAAGCTGGAAGCCCTGCGCAGCCGCTCGCCCCAAAAGCAGCGCACGAAGGTGCACATCATCGGCGAAAACGATGATGCGCTCACGGCTGAAACCGGCGGCTTCGCCGGCGAACAGGAAGCCTTGGTGCTGCAGGCGAGCCTGGCGCGGCCGATGAAGCCCAAGCGCGGACCCGTGGCGGCGATCAAGCCGACAGGGGCCATGCGCAAGCGCAAGAAGGAGACCACTCGCCAGCGCCAGCGCCGTCGCGCCATGGAGTTGCGTGCCTCCCGCGAGGCCAAGCAGGTGCGTCCCGACATGCTGATCGTGCCCGAGGGCAACCTCACGGTGCAGGAGCTGGCCGACCGCCTCGGCGTCGAGAGCTCCGAGATCATCAAGAGCCTCTTCTTCAAGGGGATCATCGCCACGGTCACCCAGACCCTCGATCTCGCCACGATCGAGACCGTGTCCGATGAGTTCGGCGTGCCCGTGCTTGAAGACGACGTCCAGGAAGCGGCCAAGAAAACAGTCGTGATGATCGAGGAGAGCGACCTGGCTCACCTGATCCGTCGTCCGCCTGTGGTCACCGTGATGGGCCACGTCGACCACGGCAAAACAAGCCTGCTCGATGCGATCCGTAAAACCCGGGTGGCCGCTGGCGAAGCCGGGGGCATCACCCAGCACATCGGGGCCTATCAGGTGGAAATTCCCCATGCAGGGGATATCCGCAAGATCACCTTCCTCGACACCCCGGGCCACGAGGCATTCACCGCCATGCGGGCCCGCGGCACCAAGGTCACTGACGTGGCCGTGCTGGTGGTGGCTGCCGATGACGGCGTACGCCCCCAGACCCTGGAGGCGATCAGCCACGCCCGCGCCGCCGAGGTGCCGATCGTGGTGGCGATCAACAAGATCGACAAAGAAGGCGCCTCCGCCGAACGGGTCAAACAGGAACTCTCCGGCCAGGGCCTGGTCGCCGAAGACTGGGGTGGCGATGTGGTGATGGTGCCGGTGAGTGCCCTCAAGGGGCTCAACATCGACAAGTTGCTGGAGATGATCCTGCTGGTCACCGAAGTGGAGGACCTGCAGGCCAACCCGGACCGGATGGCGAAGGGCACCGTGATCGAAGCCCACCTGGACAAGGCCAAGGGTCCGGTGGCCACGCTGCTGATCCAAAACGGCACCCTGCGCGCTGGTGACGTGGTGGCTGCCGGCCATGTGCTTGGCAAGGTCAAGGCGATGATGGATGACGCCGGCAAACGGGTGAAGGAGTCCGGTCCCTCCTGCGCCGTGGAAGCCCTGGGCTTTAGCGAAGTGCCCACCGCCGGCGACGAATTCGAGGTCTACCCCGACGAGAAGACGGCCCGGGCCGTGGTGGGGGATCGCGCCACCGAAGCCCGCGCCACCCGCCTGGCCCAACAGATGGCCTCGCGCCGGGTCTCCCTGGCTTCCATGTCGGGCCAGGCCAGCGAAGGCCACCTCAAGGAGCTCAACCTCATCCTCAAGGCCGATGTACAGGGCAGCGTCGAGGCTATCCTTGGCGCCCTCGAACAACTGCCCCAGGACGAAGTGCAGGTGCGGGTGCTGCTCTCCGCCCCTGGCGAGATCACCGAAACGGACGTGGATCTGGCCGCCGCATCGGGCGCTGTGGTGGTGGGCTTCAACACCTCGATGGCGTCGGGAGCCCGACGGGCCGCCGATGCCACCGGCGTCGATGTGCGCGACTACGACGTCATTTACAAGCTGCTGGAAGACATCCAGATGGCCATGGAAGGCCTGCTGGAGCCAGAACTTGTCGAGGAGATCCTGGGCGAGGCCGAGGTGCGGGCCATCTTCAACATCGGCAAGAGTGCCGTGGCGGGCTGCTATGTCACCAATGGCAAACTGCAGCGCAACTGCAAGGTGCGGGTGCATCGCGGCAAGGAGAAGGTGTTCGAAGGCGATCTCGATTCGCTGCGTCGCAACAAAGACGATGTCAAGGAGGTGGCCACGGGCTTTGAATGCGGCATCGGCTGCGATCGCTTCGCCAACTGGAAGGAAGGTGACCGGGTCGAGGCCTACAAGCTGGTCACCCAGCGCCGCACCCTCAGCAGCTGACCGTGACCAGCCTCCAGGGCGACTCCTCCTCTAGGGAAGCCCTCAGGGAACCCTTCAGGGAACCCCTGCTCTGGATCCAGCTGCTGGGCCTAGCGGCCTGGCCCCTGGAGGCCCTGGGTCTGTTACTCCTGCTCGCCGGTGGCGATCCCGGCCCCTTTCCCTTTGTGGAGCGCCTGTTCTGCTGGGGCTTGGGGGCCCTGCTGCCGGCGTTTCTGTTCTGGCGGCTGCCTCCAGATCCCTGGTCGTTGTTGCTGCTGCAGGTGCCCTTGCGCGGCCGGCGAGAGCGGCAACTGCGCCTGAGTGCTCTGCTGGGAAGCTTCGGCCTGAGGCTGGTGGCAGCCACAGGAGCCCTTCCCCTGCTGGCCCTGGTCTGGTGGGACGATCGCCTGGGCGGCATCGCCTGGAGCCTCTCGCCCCTGGCAGCAACACCGCGGCTAGTGGTGTTGCTTACTTGCACGCCCTTGCTGGCCCTGATGCTCTGGCAATGGCAGCAGCTGGTCCAAGCAATCTGGCTCCTGTCACGGCCGCTCGCCTTGCTGGAGACCACTCAGCCATTGGGCCTGGAGCAGGCACGCGAGCAGCGGCTCAACCTGGGATTGCCGCTACTGCTGCTGCCCGACCTAAGCAGGCCTGAGCCAATCCCTGCGGCTCAGCCGACACCAGTCCCAGATCCAGAGCCAGAAGCTACCCCTGTCCAGGCTCCTGAGCACCCAGATCCCAGCCGATCAGACGAGCCTCTAATCCAATCCGAACCAGCCGCAGACACGGACCAATCAGCCCAGATCTCCGCCACCGGAATTCTGGTTGCTGCCGTTCCGATGGCGATCGAAGAACAACAGGCTCCCGAAGATGGCAAGGGCGCTGACCTGGATCCACAGGTCTGAGCCGGGCACCTCACTGCCGCTAGAGGCCCGCATCGCCATGGTGGCCAGTCCGATAGCCGCGGATGCCGTCAGGGCGAGCCAAAGGGCCCGACGCAGGCCCCGCCAAGGGGTGCGGGCCTCCTGCAACAACCGGGCCCGTAGGGCCGGATCCAGGGGCTCGGACGATTGGGGAGCCATGCGAGGACCGGAGCGATCAGACCGAATGCTAATTTGCTCGAGATGCCGGTGTAGCTCAGTGGTAGAGCAACTGATTCGTAATCAGTAGGTCGCAGGTTCAAATCCAGTCACCGGCTTTCTAGGTAAATAAATTTTTTAGTTCGAAGTCCAAGCAATCGATCGGAACGATTACTTCCAGATCTCCTTCAATCCCGTACCCCAGGCGCCCTGGCCAAGGCGTGATCGAGCCGACCCATTTGTTTGGGTCCCTTGTTTCGGTCCGTTGTGCCGGTGACTGCTAGGAAAGCTGGCGCCTTGGGCCAAGGCCAGGGCACCAGCCGCGCTCCCAACCACAGGCCGTGCCGGAAGCATGACCTGGGCCGGGCCAATGTTCATCCCGCACGGTCACAGTCCCAAAACCCAGGCAGACTGCCCAAGAACGGTTTTCTAGGGTTATCCCGGGAAGGCAACGAGGAAAGTCCGGTGCGACTCCGGCGCTGTCCCGCAGCTGTGAAGGGGCACCTCCCCCAGCCAGAACGCTCGCCGCTCGAACTCCCCTCAACCCCGGCGTGGACCGGGATCGTCGATGAACGCCCCACTCCGCACGTCCGCCCGCCCTAGCCATTCCCCGGGCCGTTTCCTGGTCGCTGGCCTGGCCCCCCTAGTGGCGATCTCGGCTCTAGCCGTGGTCGTTTCCGGCCAACCGGCCGCTGCCCATGGCATCGCCGCTGGCGGCCTGGGCGGCGGCTTCTTCCACCCCCTGCTGGGCAGCGACCACCTGCTGCTACTGCTCGGGATCGGCGCCGCGAGCGCCAGCCTTTCGGCCCAACTGCTGCTCTGGGGCCTGGCTGGCGCCATCGGCGGTGGGCTCTATGGCGCCCTTGGCGGCAGCATGCCCGCTGCCGAAGTCCTGGCGGCCTTGGCCATCACGGCCGTGGCCGCCCTGGTGCTGCGCAGCCAGGTCAAGCCAAATGCCAACAGCAAGCAGGCCACCCCAGCCCTAGGCCTGGCCGGCGCCCTGGTGGCCTCGGCTGTAGCCATCCACGCCATGCTCCATGGCCAGGAGGCTCCTGCAGACCTGGGCGCCAGCAGCTGGTGGCTCGGGGCCCTGGCCGCATCGACCCTGGTGGCAGGCGGCAGCTATCTGGTGCTACGCCAGCGACCGGCGATCTGGAGCCAACGGCTAGCGCTCGGCTTGGCCCTCGCGGGCGGCCTTCTGGCCTTGGCCCCCGTGCTCGGCTGAGCCTGCCAAGGCCCGCCCCAATCCGGCTGCTTGCCCAGGCCCCATTAATGGGGCCTGGGCTTTTTTTTGGCGGCAGATCCGCTCGAGATCCACCGATCAACTGGGAAGGAGATCGTTCCGATCCTCAATCGCCTTCCAGCATCGGATCTGGGTCGGTTGCGGCTCGATCGCTGCCAACGGCCAGGGAACCGGCAACTCACAACGCCAGATTCCCTGGCTGCGACACCCCTGGAGTCTGGCCTTCATGCTGGGCCGATGGAACACTTCTTTGACGCCGCCAAGCCGCACCTGCCAGACGCCGAGGCCTTGCTGGAGCTGGAACGGCGCCATCGCTACCTGGGCACCGGCCTGGACGCCAACAGCTTGCTCGGCCATTGGCAGCTGCAGCAAACCTGGGTCAAGGGCAAGACCGAGCCTGCCGCCGCCAGCTCCTGGTTACTGAGGTCCCTGGCGGCCGAATTAAGAATCGAAGCGGGGCCAGGCCCAGACCAATTGCGGCTTGTCAATCGCGTCAGCCTCGGCGCCCTCAGCCTCCAGTTCACGGGCCTAGCCCAACTGCAGGGGCGCCGTCCCCTGCTGGTCTTCTGGTTTGAGCGGGTGCAGCTGCAGTTAGGCAGACTCACTCTGCTGGATCGGGCTTTGACCAAGCCCGAAACGGTCAAACTCCCCTTCTTTGCCCTGATCGCCCGGGGAACAGGGGCGGATGGGGAGGACGCTGGGGCTAGGCAGTGGCTGGCGGCGCGGGGGCGCGGAGGCGGTCTGGCCCTTTGGTATCTGCCCTCCGCCAGCACCTAAGGCCCTTCAACCCCAAGGCGACCGCAGTCTTGGCAAACCATAAAAAAGCCCCCTCTGTAAAGAGGGGGCTTGCTAGCAATTGAGGGCTTAACCCTGAGACTGAAAGATCAACCGATCGCAGGTGCGCTCAGAGCCACGGGGGTGGACTGGGCAGCGGCGAGGTCGAGGGGGAAGTTATGAGCGTTGCGCTCGTGCATCACTTCCATGCCCAGGCCAGCGCGGTTGAGCACATCAGCCCAGGTGTTCAGCACCC
>CAMAPJ010000031.1 GCA_945860085.1 Synechococcus sp. UW140
CTCTCGGTTCCGTAGAGCTCCAAGAAATGGGGCAGGGACAGTCCGGACTGGAACTGGACCCGATTCATGGCCATGACAAACCTATCAATACTTGTGTACTAGCTTAGCCCGCTGGGGCTGCTTACGGAGTCTTCTGCCTAATCAAGAACGGCGAAACAGCCTGGGTATGGGCCTGCGCAACAGCCTGCGTTTGCCCCTGCACAACAACCTGGCTTGGCGTCGACCCCCTAGCCGCGGCCAGGGGCGTTTTTGCGAGCTGGATGATGGCGCAACAATGCATTGCCAACCCATGGGCCTCACCCTCTTTGGTGGCCAGCGCAGCCGCGCATCGATGCCCCGCTGGTACCTGGCCGAGAAGGGCATTGCCTACGACTGGAAGCTGGTAGACATGGGCGCCAAGGAGCACAGCCAGGACCCCTTTCTGGCCATCAATCCCTTCGGCAAGGTGCCGGCCCTGATCGACCAAGACCCGGCCTTGCCGGGGGGCGAACTGCGCCTGTTTGAAAGTGGCGCGATCCTGCTCTATCTGGCCGAGCGCTACGGCCAGGAGTGCCAGAGCGTCGTCGAGCGGGCCCTGGCCCAGCAATGGCTGTTGTTTGCCAACGCCACCCTGGCCACGGCCCTGTTCAACCCCAGCCAACGGGATACGGAATTCCCTCGCCTGCTGGGCGTGCTTGACCGGTTGCTGGTGCCGGGGGGATCGCTCACCGGGGGCAGCTGGGGGGTGGCCGATTGCGCCATCCATGCCCACCTGGCCTACCTGCCGATTTTCTTTCCACAAATCGATCTCACCCCCTGGCCAGCAGTGCAAGCCACGATCCAGCTCACCCAGCAGCGCCCCGCCTACCAGCAGGCCATGACTGTCAGCTGAAGGCTTTCACCCAGAGGGTTTCCACAAACTCTTTCGTGTGCTGGCTTTCATGTGCTGGCTTTCGCGTGCTCGCTCGACTTGCGGGCTTTGGCCTGCTGGCTATCCCTTGCAGGCCTTCGCTGAATGCCTGCAATCAGGTTGGAGCGCTTGACGGGAGGGCCCCCCGACGACCAGCGTTAAGGGCCATCTCGGGCCGCGGGTCGTCAGTTCTTGGAGATTTCCCGGGTCAGGCCTGACCGCCTGAAGCGTCCCCTATATCAACACAAACGCTGGCTGGCGATTGCGATTCCCCTCGGCACCCTGGTGGCCCTAGTGGCGATTGCGCCACCCCTGCCCCCCAGGCCCTCGCCCAACAGCCTTCAGCAGCTAGCAAGTCCGAAGGGTCAACCGTTTCGCTATCTGCCTGACCCGAACGTTTTTGCCCTGGACTTTGATCCGCGCAAGGTGCAGATCGGCCTGCTCGAAGGCTGGGATCGGGAACAGGAGGCCTACCGCGATCCCACCGCCCTGGCCTATGTGTCCGGGCCGATGTATGAACGCCATGTCAATAGCAACGGCCAGGAAAATACCGTGCCGTTGGGAGATATCAAGCTGGGGGATCAGGTCTGGCGTGGCACCAACCGCACGGCGTCCCGGCAACGGGCCTATGTGGGCATCCGCCACGACGGCCATGTCGACTTTGGCTATGGCGAATTAACGCCCAAACGGGCCGCCCTCTATGACACCTTCATTGGCGGTCTCCATAGCATCTACAACGATCTGGAGGCCCCACCGGCAGCCTACAAAGGCGCCTACAGCATCAGCATGGGCCAGCAGATTCGCTATTTTCTGCCGCGGATCCGCATGCTGATCGGCCTGCGCTCCGATGGGCGTCTGGAAGTGTTGATGAGTCGCGATGGCCTGACCCTGGAGCAAACCCGCGCCCTGGCCCGGGAACGGGGCCTGCTGGCGGCCTACCTACCCGACCACGCCTCCAAAAGCCGCTTCATCATCCCTGGCAAAAAGGGCTTCAACGACGACGATGCCAACTGGATCAGTGGCGGTGCCACCAGTTTTGTGCATGTGCCCTACATGCTGCGGCTAAGTGAGCGGTCCGTGCCCCTGCAGGGCTCCCTGCTGGCCAACCTCTCCCCCCACCTGGAGGAGGCGGGTTGTCCCAATCCTTGGCAGTGCGGCCAAACCCTGGGCAGCCAGATCCTTGATCGCGCTTTAGCGGGCTTCAACCGGCTGATGGAGCAAGGGGTTGAGCCGATTGCCCGCATGATCTGGGCCCCCCATGGCGCCAGCAAGGGTCCCGCACGTCCCGCCCAGCGTTCCCCCCTGCGCGAACCGCCGATCACCGCCGATCCCTTCGCTTTGCGGCAACTCCAACAGAGCGACCAGCCCTCCGCCCCCAGCGATACGCGTTTGCCCCTGGCGCCGGACTTGCCGGCGCCAATGTTGCTCGAGGAGGGGCAGACCCTGCCAAGCGAGGTCACAACCCCGCGGACCCCCTGCCAGGGACAGGATTGCGGCACTCCCGCGCCTGAGGGCCTGGCGGGACCGGAGCGGCCTACCGACACGAAGGTTCCCGGGCCAAGCGCCCCCCAGGAGCTCCCAGGCGGCCAGGGCCTGGGGCCAGCCAGCCAGCTGCAGCTGTCTCAACCAGGCCCCCTGGTGCCACCGCCGCCGCTCTTGCCGCCGCCCCCCGTGCGCTGAGGAGCTGCCTGGAGGCTGTCCCGGCGCCCCGCGCGGGAGGCTCACGCCCCTGCTAGCGCAGAGCCAGCCGGCTCAGCCAGCGGCGGCCAGGGCCCGCACCACATCGCCACGGGTCAACACCCCAACCAGCTGGCTGCCTTCAAGCACAAACAGGCGTTGAACGCTGTTGTCATGCAACTGCTTAGCGGCGGCGGGCAGGCCCAGTTCGCTGCTGCAGCTATGGGGCTTGCGGCCCATCACCTCGCCGACGCTGTTGCCGAGAACCTGATGGACCTCCTTATCCCACTGCAGCGGATTGCGCAGGTAGATCACCGCATCGAGCAGCATCACGTAGGGGCCGGGATCAAAGCCGCTTTCACGCACCATCAGATCCTGCTCACTGAGTTCGCCCACCAAGGCGCCACTGGCATCGAGCACGGGTAGGCCACTGAAGTGGTGCTGGCTCATCAGCTCTACCGCCTCCTGCAGGGGCGTCTCGGTGCGCACGCTGATCACCGGCGTTGACATCACATCAGCGACGCGCTGGGCCACAACCATGGATCCGGATCGGTTGGAGCCATTGTGCCCGCCAGGGCGGGCACCCCTGCGGCGAGGATTGGCCCCTTGAGCGCAGCATTTGCATGGCCCTGATTCGCGCCCGCCAGCTCGCCAATGGCCTCACCATGGGCCGGGCCGTGCTCGGCCTGCCCCTGCTACTGGCCCTGGTGAATGGCGCCGAAGGGCTGGCCTGGTTGCTGTTGCTACTAGGGGGGCTCAGCGATGCCGCCGATGGCTGGCTGGCCCGGCGCAGCGGCGGCGGCTCCGTCTGGGGGGCCCGGCTTGATCCCCTCACCGACAAGATCCTGATCAGTGCGCCCCTGCTTTGGCTGGGGGCGACGGGTCTCCTGCCCCTTTGGGCCGTGTGGCTGCTGCTGGCCCGTGAACTACTGATCTCCGGTTGGCGCGCCGGCCAGGGCAGCGGCGGACCAGCCTCGGCTGCTGGCAAGGCCAAAACGATCCTGCAATTCGGCTCCCTGCTGCTGCTGCTCTGGCCCTGCCGCTGGGGCCTAGGCACCAGCGGCGCCGGTGGCCTGGTGGAGTGGCTGCACTGGGGCGGCTTCCTGCTCTTCTGGCCGTCCTTGCTGCTGGCCCTCACCTCGGCCCTGGGCTACTTGCGCGCCGATTCGCGCCCCAAGGCGCCCTAGGCCAGCAGGGCGTCGTCGCCGCTGAAATCGGGGCTGCTGGGCGGTCGCAGGGCGTAGTCGTTGGAGTAGGCGTCTGCGAGGCTGCGGGCCAAGTCGTAACGGGGTTCCCAGGCCAGTTCCCGCTTGAGCCGGTGGATGTCCGTGAGGAAATGGGCCAGGCGCAGCGGGAAGGCCTTGCGGGCCTTGGGCTCGAGCCGCGAGGGATCAAAGAAGCGGATCTCAACTGCAGCGGGATCCTTGCCGCAGGCCAGCGCCGCGGCCGCCACCAGCCCCCGGAAGGTGACGCCCTGTTCACCGCTGCAGTTGTAGATGCGGTTGGCGGCCGCTTCGACGCCGATGCTCGCGGCCATGGCACCGGCCAGGTCGTTGACATGGCCCAGCTGGGTGATCGTCGTGCCGTCGCCGGGTAAGGGCACCGGCCGGCCATGGACGATGCGATCGAAGAACCAGCGCTCCACCGGGTTGTAATTGCCGGCGCCGATGATGTACGTGGGCCGGAAACTGGTGAAGGGGATCGCCTCAGCGCGCAACCAGGCTTCGGTGTCGGCCTTACCCGCATGGCGGCTGGCCGGATCGATCGGGGCGTCCTCATCGAGGGGCCAAAGCTCGCTATCGGCGTAGACCCCGGCTGAGCTCACATAAATGAAGCGGTGGCTTGGCGACCCAGTCTGTTCGATCACGGCGCGGCTATCGGCCAGGCTGCGGCCGGAGCTGTCGATGATCACGTCGAAGCGCCGACCCGTGAGCAGGCTCAGGCCCTCGGCCGTGGTGCGATCGCCCTGGAGGTGCTCGATACCGTCGGGCAGGGGCTGGCGGCCGCGGGTGAACAGGCTGAGGCTGTGGCCGCCCGCCAGCAGCTGGGCCACCAGCGGCCTGCCGATGAACCGGGTGCCGCCCATCACCAGAATCTGCACCGCGTCTAGCCCAACACTGGCGCCATTCAAACCCGTCTGGGCGCCCGGGCCAGCGGCCAAGATGGTCGTAGCGACCCGACTCCCCCGGCCATGGAGATCATTCCCGCCATCGATCTACTGGGGGGCCAGTGCGTGCGCCTGCATCAGGGCAATTACGACCGGGTGACCCGCTTCAGCGATGACCCGGTGGCCCAGGCCCTGGAGTGGCAACGCCAGGGGGCCAGCCGCCTGCACTTGGTCGATCTCGATGGCGCCCGCAGTGGCGAGCCGACCAACGATCGGGTGGTCAAGGCGATCACCATGGCCCTCTCGATCCCGGTGCAACTGGGTGGAGGCGTGCGTACAGCGGAGCGGGCCGAGGAGCTACTGGCCTTTGGCCTCGATCGGGTCATCCTCGGCACGGTGGCTGTGGAGGAGCCGGAGCTGGTGCGCCAGCTAGCCAGCCGTCATCCGGGCCGAATCATTGTGGGAATCGATGCCAAGGAAGGGCGGGTGGCGACCCGGGGCTGGATCGACGAGAGCCCCTTGGAAGCAACGGCCTTAGCGGCCAGCTTCGAGGGCAGTGGCGTGGCGGCAATCATCAGCACCGACATCGCCACCGACGGCACCTTGGCCGGCCCGAACCTGGACTCCCTGCGGGCGATGGCCCAGGCCAGCACCATTCCGGTGATCGCCTCAGGCGGCATCGGCAGCCTGGCCGACCTGCTATCTCTGCTTTCCCTAGTCTCCCTGGGGGTGACCGGCGTGATCGTGGGCCGGGCCCTCTATGACGCTCAGGTGGACCTGGCTGAGGCCCTGCAAGCGATCGGACCCGGCCGCTGGCAGGATCCGCCTGGCCTGGAGATTGGGCCTATAACATAAGGAGACTTCTTTCCTGTCCCGGTGCCCGCCAGCAAGCCAGCGTCACACCAGGCAGGCGGGGCCGTTGCACAGGGGCCAACCCCGATGCAGGCCTTCGCTGCAGGGACCAATGCCGTGGCCATCAGCACGGCATTGGAGGGTCCGAGCTCCCTTGATGAGGCCTTTCTGCGTTGCCGCGATCTCGGCATGCGCTTGAGCCGCCAACGCAAAATGGTGCTCTCCCTGCTTTGGGACAGCCAGGATCACCTCAGTGCCCGAGACATCTTCGAGCAACTCAATGCCGAAGGCCGGGCCATCGGCCACACCTCGGTGTATCAGAACCTGGAGGCCCTGCAATCAGCGGGGGTGATCGAGTGCCTCGATCGGGCTACTGGACGGCTCTACGGCTACCGCAGCGATCCCCACAGCCATCTCACCTGCAGTGAGTCCGGGGCGATCCTCGATCTCGACATCCACCTACCCGCCGATCTCCTTGCCCGTATCGAAGCTTTGACCGGCTTTGAAATCGAGTCGTACACCCTGCAACTCACCGGCCACCGCCGCTGAAACAAAGCGAACCCACCCGGGGGCAACGCCCGACAGGGATTCAGAGTCAATCCAGGCATAAAAGGATTGATACTGTTTGCTAATGGCACCCAGCCACTTCAGGGCACCCAGCAACTAGCCCGCCCAAGGCCCCTCCCTAGGAAAGCGAAGCCCAGACTGCAGCTGGAATGGCGCAGTTAGCCTCGGTAGGTTGGGCCCCTATTGCGCCGCCCCTGTGACCCCGAGCCAGGCCAAGCCGCACCCCCAACTGCTGATGCTGGCCGAACCGCTGATGCGGGAAGGGTTGCTGCGGCTGCTGGGCGAGGACCAGGCCACGGCCAAGGGCGACGGTGCCAAGGGAGGGGGCGGGCCCTACCGGCTGGCCTGCGGCGAAGCAGAACTCGACGGACGGCCCGACCTAGTGATCTGGTCACCGGGCCAAACCATGCCAGCCCCGACCCTGGCCCGGGAACTCAGCCTGCTGATGGAGCGCTGGTATCCCTTGCCGGTGCTGTTGCTGCTTGGCGCCGAGGGCCCCTATCCCGCCGACGTGCTTCTGGCGTTGCCCGCCGCCGGTTTACTGCAACAACCCGACGCCGCAACCGTGCGTCAGGCCGTGGCCACCCTGCTGGCCGGCGGCCGGGTGCTGGATCTGCAGCCCGAACCGATCAGCGCCAGCGAGAGCCCGTTCCCCTCGCTAAGCCTGGGCCAATGGCTGCTGCAAACGGGGTTGCAGCAGATCCAGTCCGAGGAAGCGCGCTGCCGCCAATGGCTGGCTCTGGCCGATCCCAGCAGCCTCAGCGAACTGCTACTGCAAGGGCGCCTGCGTGAACTGACCGCGGCCCGGGCCCTGCTGCTCTGGCTGTGGGGACCGATCAGCCTGGCCTGGGGAAGCGCTCCAGATGGGGACCCAGGAGCCGGCTCTTGGACGCCGGGGGACCAAAGCGACTGGGGCAGAGCCGGTTCCACCAGCCCATACGAGCTGCCCAGATCCACCGCCATCACCTTGCGGGAGCGCACCGCCTCGGCGGTCTGGCTGGCGATCCGCCAACGGCTTGACCAGGCCGCCGAAGTGGGCCTGGTCAACAACAGCGGCCACCTGCTCGCCTTCGAGGGACTGGCCCCCCAGCATCGACGCGACCTGCTATTGGCCTTGCTCAGCCACCTCGACCTGCTGCTCAGCCGCCTGCGCCACGAACGGCTGCGGGGCGAGGAGCTGGTAGAGCGCTGGCAACAATTGCAACCGGAATTGCGGCGCCTGGCCCTCAGCGCCATGGCCGGGCAATACGTGCAGTTGCCCCAGGAGGGCAGCTTGCTGCCCGTGGCGATCACCTTGGCCAAAGAGGGGGATTTCGAGCTCAACGACCCCGAATTGCCCTCGCCCCTGCCGATGCTGCAGGCCCTGGTCCAGGCCCAGCCCCTGCTGGTGAATGGCCAGCTGCTGGCCCCCGATGAGCCCCTAGCCCTGTTGCAGCTCGAAGCCCTGATCAGCAACTGGCTGATCCGTACGGCCGAACTGATCAGCGCCGAACTGCTGGCCAGCTGCAGCACCTGGCCGGAGCTGCGCCGCTACCTGCTCAGCGGCGAGTTGCTCGCCACCCGCAACCTGGAGCGATTGCGCAACCAGCTCAACGCCCAGCAGCGTTGGAGCGGCTGGTTCGAACGGCCGATTCAGCTCTATGAAAGCCGGCGCTTGCTCTATCGCCTGCAGGGAGGAGCGATCACCCCCCTACTGCTCACAGAACCACGGGACCAGGAACTGCGGCGGCTCGGCTGGTTGCAGCAGCTGGTGACCCTGGCCCTGGAAAGCCGCGATGCGATCGCCCCCCAGCTCCATGCCCTGCTACGCCGCACCGGTGACCTGGTGGGGCTGGTACTGACCCAGGTGATCGGCCGGGCGATCGGACTGGTCGGCCGCGGCATCTTGCAGGGGATGGGCCGCAGCCTGGGCCGCAGCTAGGGCCTCCAGGGCGGCCGCAAGTAGGAGGCGAAGGCGAGTAGCAGGCGAATAGGGGTCGGGTAGGGATCGGCTGTCGGTCAGACCATGGCAGGAACCGACTGCCTTCAAGGCCGAAGGCCACAATGGCGCCATCGTCCCGGCTCGTTTGATCCGGCTCCCTGCATGCTTCGCTCCCCGGCCCGCCTGTTGCTCCTGGGTCTGCTGCTCTGCCTGACCTGGATCCTGCCGGGGCCAGGGGGCTCGGCCGCCTGGGCCGCCCGGGATACCAACAGCTACGACGGCAACATCTACGCCCTATATGCGGGCAATGGCTCCCTAGTGCCGCCCCGCAACAGCCTGGCCGACTCGATCCGGGACCACCGCGTCACCGTGCTCGGCTTTTATCTCGATGACAGCGCCGACAGCAAGCGCTTTGCGCCGGTGTTCAACGAACTGCAGCGCCTGTGGCTGCGCAGCGCCGAACTGATCTTGGTGCCCACCGACCTGGTCCAGAACCGCCCCGATGGCGGCAGCAGCGATCCCGCCCATTACTGGAAAGGTGCCATCCCCCAGGTGGTGGTGTTCGACGCCGCTGGCCAGGTGGTCTTTGATGCCAGCGGCGCCATCAACATCGATGCAATCAATGCCGCCCTGAGCCTCGCCACCGGCCTCAAACCCCAAGGGGAAGGCACCAGCAGCAGCAACGAGTTCAACGAACTCAACAGCGAGATCACCTACTCCCGATGATCGCTTCTAGATCCCAATGACACGCGCCCGCTCTTCCCAGCCCCCCCAAGGCGGCCGCCCCAGCCCGGGTTCAGGGCCGGATGCAGGGTCGGACAACACCCGACTGGAAAGCGACAGCCTGGGCACGGTGGCGGTGCCGGCTGCGCACTACTGGGGGGCCCAGACCCAGCGCTCCCTGCATTTTTTCCCCTTCGGCCAGCGGATGCCCCTGGCGGTGGTCCATAGCTTCGGCCAACTCAAGGCCGCCTGCGCCGAGGTGAACCTGGCCCTGGGCAAGCTGGCGCCGGAGCTGGCCGCGGCGATCGTGGCCGCCGCCGATGGCGTGGCCCAGGGCGAGCTTGATGGCGAGTTTCCCTTGCGGATCTGGCAGACCGGCTCCGGCACCCAGACCAACATGAACGTCAACGAGGTGATCGCCAACCGGGCGATCGAAGCCCTCGGCGGCGAGCTGGGCAGCAAGCAGCCCGTCCATCCCAACGACCACGTCAACCTCAGCCAATCGAGCAACGACACTTTCCCGGCCGCCCTACACCTGGCCGTGGCCCTGGCCCTAAGCGATGAGCTGCTGCCTGCCGTGGAGGCCCTGCGGGACGCCCTAGATCGCAAGGCCCAGGGGTTTGCCGATGTGATCAAGATCGGCCGCACCCACCTGCAGGATGCGGTGCCCCTGAGCCTGGGCCAGGAGATGGGTGGCTGGGTGGCCCAGCTGGACATCGCCCTTGAAGGCATCACCGCCAGCCTGCCGCGGGTGCGGGAGCTGGCGATCGGCGGCACGGCCGTCGGCACCGGCCTCAATGCCCCCGCTGGCTTTGGCGAGGCGGTGGCGGCCCGGCTGAGCGAGCGGCTGGGCCAGCCGTTTATGAGCGCCAAAAATAAGTTTCAGGCCCTAGCCGGCCAGGAGGCCCTGGCCGCGGCCCATGGCGCCCTCACGGTGCTAGCCGGCAGCTTGATGAAGATCGCCAATGACATCCGCTGGCTAGCCAGCGGTCCCCGCTGCGGCCTGGGCGAATTGATCTTGCCGGAAAATGAACCGGGCTCCAGCATCATGCCGGGCAAGGTCAATCCCACCCAGTGCGAAAGCATCACGATGGTGTGTGTGCAGGTGATGGGCAATAACACCGCCGTTCAAATGGCCTCGAGCCAGGGCAATTTTGAACTGAATGTGTTCAAGCCCCTGATTGCCGCCAACCTGCTCGAAAGCATCGGCCTACTGGCCGGAGGCTGCCACAGCTTCCGGCAACACTGCATCGAGGGCCTAGAAGCCGACCGCGGCCGTATCGGCCAGCTGCTCGATCAAAGCTTGATGCTGGTGACCGCCCTCACGCCGGCGATCGGCTACGACCGGGCCTCAGCGATCGCCAAGCACGCCCATCAGCACCAGCTCAGCCTCAAGGAAGCGGCCCTGATCCTCGGCGAGATCAGCTCCGACGAGTTTGATCGGCTGGTTCAGCCGGCCGAGATGATCTGAGTCCGCAGGGTCTAGCCCCCAGGGCCCTGGGGCTGGGGGCTGGGCCGGCGACGCCTACGCTCCCGCAGTCATCGATCCATGGATGTGTTGCCTCTCCATCCCCTGATCAGCCCCTTGATCAGCCTGGCCCTGATCTGCGCCCTGCTGTTCGGCCTGGTCCTTGGGCTGCTGGAGTTGCGCCATCGGCTACGGCCCGCCTCGCCGCTGCGGCTACACAGTGGTGTCTGGCAGGTGCGCAGCGAGGCCAACAGCCTGGTGGTGGAGGGCGAAATCCACATTTCCAACCCCCACGCCCGCATGGAGGTGATGGTGCCCGAGCTCAAGGTGGTGCCCACCCTGCTCGGCCAGGGGCGGCTCGCTGGCCTGACGATCCAGATCCAGATCGATCCCGACCACCCCGATGAGCCGGCCCGGCCCGACGGCTACTGGTTCGCTTACATCGTCAAGGGGCGCAAGCGCACGACCGCCCGGGTCAACCTGCGCTTCACCGCCCCGGCGGAAACTCCGATCGCGGGCCTCTTGGACACGCTCTGGCTCGACATCGACTGGATCCAGTACGGCCCCTTCGGCCGGCTGAGCCGCCGCGACGGCGTCTTGATCCCCCTGCGCCGGCCCGAGCCCATCGCCCCGGCCAACGCCCTCTGGCGCCAGGGTGAAGCCAGCCAGGTGTTGCCGATTCGCACCCATTTGCTGGGGGTGCTCGACGATCCGGCCGAGGTGCTGCGCCACTACGCCGGCGCTCTGTTGCTGCCTGGTGACGTGCTCACGATCGGTGAAACACCCCTGGCAGTGATGCAGGGCCGCTACCACCACCCCAGCACGGTCGAACCCTCGGCCCTGGCCCGGCTGCTCTGCCGGGTCTTCCATCCGACCAGCAGCCTGGCCACCGCCTGCGGCCTGCAGAGCCTGATCGATCTGGTCGGTCCGGCCCGGGTGCTCTGCGCCTGGCTGGTGGGCATGGCCCTGAAGCTGGTCGGCAGCAAGGGCTGGTTTTATCGTCTCGCGGGCGACCAGGCCCGCCTGATCGACGACATCACCGGCACCACCCCGCCCTACGACCAGACGATCGTGCTGGGCCCAGAGCGTCCCGCCGAACTCTGCCGCGAGCTCGCCGCCGAGCTCGGGGTGGCCGTGGCCGTGGTCGATGTCAACGACCTAGGCCGGGTGAAGGTGTTGGCCTCTAGCCCCGGCTGCGATGAAGCCTTGCTGCAACGGGCCCTACGGCCCAATCCGGCCGGCAATGCCAACGAACGCACTCCTTTGGTGCTGGTGCGTCGATAGCATTGACGCAGGCCTGTTGATCTGGGCGATGCCCCTGCCGAACGAGCCGACACAACATCCCCTAGAAGGACCCGTCACTGGTTCGGTGCGCCGCGATCCCGCTGCGGCCCATGGAACGTTGCTGTCGCCGTCGGCAACACCGCTGGTGATCGAACCGCTGCGGGGCTGGCAGATCCCCCTGTTGCAGGACCCCGCCTTCCTCGATCTGCAGCCCCTGCTGCAACGGGCCCTTTTGCTGCAAGGGCCGGAGCGGCTGCTGCATAGCCTGGCCGCCAGGCGCCCCCTGGCCCCTGAGGTGCTGGTGGCCTATCGCGATCCGCAGCAGCCCCTAGGCCTGGTGGTCAGCCAGAGGCTCAACCGCAGTGGCAGCTGCTTTGAAATGCTGCATTTGCGCAGCGCCCAGGCCTGCCTGGCTGCCGAGGAGATCGGCGCTGGCGCGGTCGAATCGGCCCTGGTGCGCGAGGCAATCCCCCGGGCCCGCAGCGCTGCCAGCTGGATCGCCAGCTGCTCCAGCCTCGATCTGCAACGGCAGGGCCTACTGCGCCAGTTGGGCTTCCAGCCCCAGCGCCAGGAGCTGCTCTGGCGCTGGCAGCCACCGGACGCCAACCCGGCTGCCAGGGGCCTGCCCGCAGACTTGCAGGTGCGCCCGCTCAATCGCCGCCAGGGGGCCCTGCTCTGGCACCTGGAACAGGCCAGCTGCCCGGCCCAGCTACGCCAGCTGCTCGATCGGCGCTGTGAAGACCTGCTCGACCAGAGCCAGGCCCCCAGCCTGCTACTGGTCGATACCAACCGCCAGACGGCCGTGGCTGCGGTGCGGCGACTGCGGCGCTGCAGCCACGGCCTACCCGAAGTGGAATTGACCCTGCATCCGGGCTGGCAACACCTCATCGGCGCCCCCCTGGAGCAACTGCTGCTCGCCGCCACAGCTGGCAGCGGTCCGTGCCTGATCCGCAGCGACCTGCTCCATACGGAGCTCAACGGCTGGTTGCACCAGCGAGGCTTAGAGCGCCTTGGCGAAGAGGTATTGCTGGGCCGCAGCGTCTGGCGGCGCCAGGTTCCCCAGACCAACGCGGCGATGGCACGCCGGCTGGAGGCAGTGGTGGCCCAATGGCAGCCAAGGCGACGACCCCTCCCTACCCCCCTGGGCCGCTGACGTCACCACCGCCGCCCAGCCCCCAGGTGCTCCGCCGGGCCCCGGAGCCTTGCTCAGTGCTGGCCCTTGATGTGGGCCGGCGCCGCATCGGCCTGGCCGGCTGCGATCCCCTCGGCATCTGCGTCAGTCCCCTGCCGGCCCTGCGCCGCGGCCGCTTCCCCGATGATCTCAACCACCTCATGGGCGTGATCCGCCAAAGGCGGGTGCGGACTCTGGTGGTGGGTTTGCCGCTCGATGCCCAGCAGCAACCCACGGAGCAGGCCCTGCATTGCCGCCGCTATGGCGAGCGCCTGGCCCGGGCCCTGGAGCTGCCCCTGGCCTGGGTGAACGAATACGGCAGCAGTTGGGCCGCGGCCGAGCTGCATGGGCTTCATGGCGACCGCAGCGGCGCCCTCGACAGCGCCGCTGCCGCCCTGTTGTTGCAGCAATGGCTACAGGAAGGTCCTGAAGCCGCCCTCTGCGGAGCCGCTGTCGGAGCCGCTACTCGAGCCCCCTCTATCGGGGCCCCTACCGGGGAAGCTGTCGCGGGCGCTGCCGTGGCCGCGGAGTGCGTTCTGAGACACTCTGAAGAGGTCTGAAAATTCCCCATGAGTGCCGAAGGCTCCAATCCCTCCGGATCCGGTGATGTGCCCACGGTGCTCGTCAAAGACAGCAAGGGCCTGCAACTGCTTTGTTTTCTTGAGCAGCTGATCCCCCTGGACGGCCACGATTACGCCCTGCTCACCCCCGTCGATACCCCGGTCTGCCTAGTGCGCATCGCCGCCGATGAAGATGGCGAAGACGAGGTGATCGAAGAACTCGATGGCGCCGAAGCGATCCTGTCGGTGGCCGATGTGGTGCTGCAGGAACACGACCTCACCCTGGTGCGCTCGGCCGTGACCCTGACCGTGAGCGGCGAACTCGATGAGCCCGATCTCGAGGAGCTCGAGGACGAACTCGAGGGCGAAGACGGCGACGAGGACGACAGCGACCTCTACGAAATGTTGATCCAGTTCCGCTCCGGCGACCAGGAATACGGCCTCTACATCCCGCTCGATCCTTTCTTTGTAGTGGCCCGCCTGGAAGACGGCGTCGGCGTGCTGGTGGAAGACGAGGAATTTGAGCGGATCCAGCCCCGGATCGAGGCCGAACTGGACGAACGGGAGAGCGACGGGTGAGCTTCTCCCGGCTGCTGCAACCGGACTGGCTCGCCAGTGGCACCCTGGCCGAATTGCCCCTAGAGCCCTTTCGGCGCCAGGCAATCCGGGCCCTAGTGCTCGATGTGGATCGCACCCTGTTACCCCGACGCCAGGCCCAACTGCCGGCGCCGATGGAACTCTGGCTGCAGCAGGCCAAGTCCGAACTGCACCTGCACCTGTTCAGCAACAACCCCTCGCGGGAGCGCATCGGCGCCGTCGCCCGCCAGTTGGGCGTGAGCTTCACCACCGCCGCTGGTAAACCGCGGCGCAGCGCCCTGCGGCGCGTGCTCGCCGACCTGCAGCTGCCCCATGAGCAGGTCGCCCTGGTGGGGGACCGCCTGTTCACCGATGTGCTGGTCGGCAACCGCATGGGCCTGTTCACGGTGCTGGTCAAGCCCGTGAACGCGGCCGGCCAGCCCTGCCAGCGGGACCGGCTCCAGGCTGCCGAGGTCCGCCTAGCCCGCTGGCTCGGTGCCGACTTGCACTAGCTGAATTGCTCTAGCCGCCTTTCACTCCATGGGACAGCGCCGGGTCATCAAGGTGGGCACCAGCCTCCTGCGCGGGCAGGAGGGCCGCAGCACCGCTGAAGTGATCGCCGATCTGGCCGCCAGCCTCAGCGGCCTCTGGCAGCGAGGTGAGCCGGTGGCCCTGGTCACCAGCGGCGCTGTCGGCCTGGGCTGCCAAGCCCTGGGCCTGCTGGAGCGCCCCCGGGAGCTGGAGGCCCTCCAGGCCGCTGCCGCCGTGGGCCAGGGGCGGCTGATGGGCCTCTACGACCAAAGCTTTGCCAGCCACGGCCGCAGCGTCGCCCAGGTGTTGCTGACCCGGGGCGATCTGGCCTCCAGGCGCCGCTACCAGAACGCCTGCCGCACCCTCGACCAGCTGCTGGCCTGGGGGGTGACGCCGGTGGTGAATGAGAACGACACCCTGGCCACCGACGAACTGCGCTTCGGCGACAACGACACCCTCTCGGCCCTGGTGGCCGTGGCGATCGGCGCCGACGAACTGGTGTTGCTCACCGATGTCGATGCCCTCTATTCCGGCGATCCCCGCAGCGATTCAGAAGCCCGGCCGATCGCCGAGGTGGCCAGCCTGGCCGAGCTGGAGCGCTTGAGCAGCGCCGCCACCGGCGGCGGCCGCTGGGGAACCGGCGGCATGACCACCAAGCTGGCCGCCGCCCGCATCGCCACCGCCAGCGGCATCCGGGTGCGCCTGGCCGATGGCCGCGACCCGGCGGTGCTCGAAGCCCTATTGGCTGGCGAGCAGCTGGGCACCCTGTTTCACCCAAGCCCCCAGCCCCTGGCCGACCGCAAGGGCTGGCTGGCCCATGCCCTACTGCCCAAGGGCAGCCTCACCATCGACGGCGGCGCCGAGAAGGCCCTGCTGGAGCGGGGCGCCTCCCTACTGGCCGTGGGCATCCGCGCCATTGAGGGCCAGTTCTCCAGGCGCGATGCGGTGCGCCTACTCAGCCTTGATGGCCGCGAACTGGGCCGGGGCCTGACGGCCTTGGGCAGCGACGAACTGGCCCAGGTGCTCGGCCAGAGCAGCGAGACAGTGCGGCTGCGGCTCGGAGCGGTGGGAGATGCGGTGGTGCACCGCGACCAGCTGGTGTTGACAACAACCCAGGCGGCCCCGGAACCGGCCCCCTGACCCGGCCGACCCGCTGAGCCGCCGCTCCTGGCGCCAGCCCAGCCCGAACGAGCCCGGTGGGCCCACGGCCCTAGCATCGCCGCCAGCCCAGTCGAACCCGGCCATGCGCTTCAGCGACCTGCTCATCGAGCTGGAGGAGGTGCAGGAGTCCACCCCCCGCCAGCTGGCTGGCGACCCTGAGCTCAGCGGCGCCGCGGCCCTGGATGAAGCGGCTGCGGGCCAGCTGAGTTTTCTCGAACCCGGCCATGCCCTGGCAGCAGCCCTGGCGAGCTGCGGCGCCAGCGCCCTGTTGATCCCCCAAGACCCGGAGTTGCAGCAGCAAGCCACGGACCAGGGCCTGGCCTGGGTGGCCCTGGGCAATCCGCGCCTGGCCTTTGCCGAGGCCCTTGAGGCCCTCTATCCTCGCCGGATCGAACCCGCCGGCATCCACGCCAGCGCCGTGGTCGATCCCGGCGCCGCCATCGGGCCCGGCGTCCATCTTGGCCCCCATGTGGTGGTGGCGGCGGGCAGCTGCATCGGCGCTGGTTCGATCCTCCATCCGGGCGTGGTGGTCTACGGCGATGTGGAGGTGGGCGAGGGCTGTGAACTCCATGCCGGCGCCGTGCTCCATCCCGGCAGCCGGCTGGCCGCGGGCTGCGTGGTCCATTCCAACGCTGTAGTGGGCTCGGAGGGCTTCGGCTTTGTGCCCACCGCCAGCGGCTGGCGCAAGATGCCCCAGACCGGCCTAGTGGTGCTTGAAGAGGGGGTTGAGGTGGGCTGCGGCAGCACGATCGACCGACCCTCGGTGGGCGAAACCCGCATCGGCGCCGGCACCAAGATCGACAACCTGGTCCACATCGGCCATGGGGTCGTGACCGGCCGGGGCTGCGCCCTGGCGGCCCAGGTGGGTATCGCCGGCGGCGCCCGCCTCGGCAATGGCGTGATCCTGGCGGGCCAGGTGGGGGTGGCCAACCGGGCGACGATCGGCGATCGGGCGATTGCCTCGTCTAAATCGGGCATCCATGGCGATGTGGCCGCCGGCGAGGTGGTGAGCGGCTACCCCGCCATCCCCAACCGCCTCTGGCTGCGCTGTTCGGCCGTCTTCAACAAGCTGCCCGACATGGCCCGCAGCCTGCGCCAACTCAAGAACCAGGGGGAGTGAGTCCCAGGTCCAACGGGGCCTCGGTCCCTGCGGCCAACCGAGCCGGGCTGAGCAGGAGCCAGGGATGGGCATGGGCCTTGCCCCTAGGCGGCCAGTAACCTCGCCTGCTGCCCCCTGGTTTCCGGCGCCGCCGGCCCTTCTGTGATGACGAGCTACCGGATCACGCTTCTGCCTGGAGATGGCATCGGCCCGGAAATCACGGCGGTGGCCCGCCAGCTACTCGATGCGGTCAGCGCCCGCCAAGGCTTCAGCCTCAGCTATGACGAACAGCCGATCGGCGGCGCCGCCATTGACGCCTGCGGCGAACCCTTGCCCGCCAGCACCCTGGCGGCCTGCCGGGCGGCCGATGCGGTCTTGCTAGCGGCAATCGGCTCGCCCCAATACGACAACCTGCCGCGCGAGCAACGCCCCGAAACCGGCCTGCTGGGCCTGCGTTCGGGGATGGGCCTGTTTGCCAACCTGCGCCCGGTCAAAATCCTGCCGGCCCTGGTAGACGCCAGCAGCCTCAAGCGGGAGGTGATCGAGGGCGTGGATTTGATGGTGGTGCGCGAACTCACTGGCGGCGTCTACTTCGGCACTCCCAAGGGCCGCATCGAGGCCGATGGCCAGGTGCGTGCCTTCAACACGATGGCCTACTTCGACTACGAGATCGACCGGATCGCCAAGGTGGGCTTTGACCTGGCCCAGGCCCGCTCCGGCCGCCTCTGCTCGGTTGATAAGGCCAATGTGCTCGATGTCTCCCAGCTCTGGCGCGACCGGGTAGTGGCCATGGGCCAGACCTATCCCGGCGTCGAGCTCAGCCATATGTACGTGGACAACGCCGCCATGCAGCTGGTACGCGCCCCCCGGCAATTCGATGTGTTGCTGACCAGCAACCTGTTTGGCGACATCCTCAGCGACGAGGCCGCCATGCTCACCGGCTCGATCGGCATGTTGCCCTCGGCGTCCCTAGGCAGCGAGGGTCCCGGCCTGTTTGAGCCGATCCACGGCTCCGCCCCCGACATCGCCCGTCAGGACAGGGCCAACCCGATGGCAATGGTGCTCAGCGCCGCCATGTTGCTGCGGGTGGGACTGAAGCAGGAGGCGGCGGCCCTGGCCCTGGAAACGGCGGTGGACACGGTGCTCGATGCGGGTTATCGCACCGGCGACCTGATGGCCCCCGGCTGCGTGCAGCTGGGCTGCCAGGCCATGGGCGAGCAACTGCTGGCGGCCCTGGAGGCCTGAACCCTTCCAGGCCTGGGCCCCCGGCACCGTGACCTGCCAAACTCACCTCCTGTTTTCTCCCCCCTGCGCCGATGTCGAAGCGTCACCCGGTTGTCGCCGTTACCGGTTCCTCTGGCGCCGGGACCAGCACCGTCAAACGCGCCTTTGAGCACATCTTTGAGCGCGAAGGCATCACCCCCGCTGTGGTGGAAGGCGACAGCTACCACCGCTTTGAACGGGGTCCCATGAAGGAGGCCATGGCCGATGCCCTGGCCAAGGGAGCCAACTTCTCCCATTTCGGCCCCGAAGCCAACCTGTTCGACAAGCTGGGCGACCTGTTCCGGACCTACGGCGAGGCCGGCAGTGGCGAGAAGCGTTACTACCTGCACTCGGTCGAAGAAGCCGCTGAACACAACGAGCGCCTCGGCACCGCCCTCAATCCCGGCCAGTTCACCCCCTGGGAAGCGATTCCCGGTGGCACCGACCTGCTCTTCTACGAAGGCCTCCATGGCGGCGTCGTCGGCGACGGCTACGACGTGGCCTCCCTCGCCGACCTGCTGGTGGGCGTGGTGCCGATCGTCAACCTGGAATGGATCCAGAAGATTGCCCGGGACAACGCCGAGCGGGGCTATTCGGCCGAGGCAACCGTGGACACGATCCTGCGCCGCATGCCCGATTACATCAACCACATCTGCCCCCAGTTCAGCCGCACGGACATCAACTTCCAGCGGGTCCCGACCGTTGACACGGCCAACCCCTTCATCATCCGCAACATCCCCACGCCGGATGAGAGCTTCGTGATCATCCACTTCCGCAAGGGAGCCCGGGAGAAGTGGGACATCGACTTCACCTACCTGCTCGACATGATCCACGACTCCTTCATGTCAAGCCCCACGTCGATCGTGGTCAACGGCGGCAAGATGGGCTTCGCCATGGAGCTGATTCTGACGCCGGTCATCCATCGCCTGATCGAAGAGAAGAAGACACTCGCCTGAGCCCCTACGCTGGGCCAATCCGGCGGACCCGGTCACGGCCTCAGCTCTCCCACCGAAACGATCCGTCCCATCCTTTGTGATTGAGGCCGCAGGGGCTTTTCAGGGTTCAACTCTGAAAAGCCCTTTGCGCTGGGATCGCATCAACAGCGGCGACCTGCTCGCTCGGGCTCGGCGGATCTATTTCACCTATCTCGAGCAATGTCCCTCGGGTGGGGAACCACTGGGGATTGTGCTGGCTAGCCAGGGGGAGCTCGGGCGGGCCGTGTTTGAGCCGCCGATCTTGCTGCCGGAGGAGCAATTTGTGCCCCTCGATCTGATCCGCGGGCGCAGCGCGCGGCTGCGCAGTCCCCGTAGTCCCTTCCGCTCGCCCCTACGCGAAGGGGCCTGAACCTGATGGAGGCCCATCGCGATGTTTGAGCACCCCCTCGCTGGCCTCGCTGGCGGCCTGATTGGTTTTGCCGGACTGAATAGCGCCGTGATCAAGGCCTTGCCCCTTGATCAAGCCCGCCAGACCTTGCTCGGACCTGGTGTGTCCAGCCTGGCGATCGCCGTGGCCCTGTTTGGAGCCTGCGTCGGCAGCTTCCTTAATGTGGTGGCCTGGCGCCTGCCCCGGCAGGAGTCGGTGGTGCTGCCCCCCAGCCACTGCCCCCACTGCGGCACACGCCTGGCCTGGTTCGAGAACATTCCGGTACTGAGCTGGCTGGTGCTGCGGGGCCGCTGCCGCCATTGCCACGCCGCCATCAGCCGCCGCTACCCGGCCGTGGAGCTGCTTAGCGCCGGCCTCTGGGTGGCGGTGTTGCTGGCCACCCCGCGCCTGGCGACGCCAGCATCAGCGGGCGCTGCCGGCTTGCCAGGGGCCCTGGGACTGGCCGGAGAGCTGGGAGTGACTGGAGTGGTCCAATTGCCTGGAGTGACCGCCCTGGCTGGCTCCAGCGCCCTGGCTGGCGCTGGCCTAGGGCTCGGGAGCGGCCCGATCGACTGGTGGCTGTTAGCCGCGGGCTGGCTCCTGGTCAGCTTGCTCCTACCAATGGTCCTGATCGATCTCGACCACCTCTGGCTGCCCGAACCCCTCTGCCGCTTGGGCCTACTGCTAGGCCTGGCCGTGACCGCCATCAGCGGGTATCGCCTAGGGGCCGGCGGACCCCTGCTGCTGGATCACCTGATCGCCGCCGCCATTGGCTTGCTGGCGATGGAGGGGCTGAGTGCCTTGGCCCAACGCCTGATGGGCAAACCGGCCCTGGGCCTGGGCGACGCCAAATTAACGGCCCTGCTCGGGGCCTGGCTAGGGCTCCAAGGCCTGGCCCTGGCCGTGTTCCTTGCCTTCCTCAGTGGCGCCCTGCTGGGCAGCCTGGCGCTCCTGGTCGGCCGGCTCAAGCGGGGCCAGCCGTTCCCCTTCGGCCCGTTTCTGGCGGCCGGGGGCCTGGCCGTCTGGATCGGGGGGGCCCCCTGGTGGGGCCAGCTGCTGGGTGGCGTCCTGGGAGCAGACGTCCTGGGGGGCGGTGTACTGGGGGGCTGAGTGCTGGGAGGCTGAGTGCTGTGAGTCTGTGTGCCGGGAGGCCAGACGCCTTTAATGAGGTGACGAGGGCGACACCCGAGTCCGGGACGCCTGGCCATCAACAAACGTCCGTTTCCTGATTGCTCTGTGTCGCTCTTCGACTGGTTTGCCGATCGCCGCAAGAACGCCCCGCTGGTGCGCACCAGCCAGGAGGCCAGCGAGGACGACGGGCTCTGGAGCAAATGCCCCGAATGTGCGCTGGTGGTCTATCGCAAGGACCTGGTCGCCAACGCCAGTGTCTGCGGCAACTGCGGTCACCACCACCGCATCGACAGCATCACCCGCATTGGCTTGATCGCCGATCCGGGCAGTTTTGAGCCCCTCGATACGGAGCTCTCGCCCACCGATCCCCTCGGCTTCAAGGATCGCCGCAGCTATGCCGACCGCATCCGCGACACCCAGCAATCCACCGGCCTCAAGGATGCCGTAAGCACCGGGCTCTGCCGCATTGAGGGCCTGCCGCTGGCCATCGGGGCCATGGATTTCAGCTTCATGGGCGGCTCGATGGGCTCGGTGGTGGGCGAGAAACTCACCCGCCTGATTGAAACCGCCACGGCCCAGGGACTGCCCGTGTTGATCGTCTGCGCCTCGGGAGGGGCCCGCATGCAGGAGGGAATGCTCAGCCTGATGCAGATGGCCAAGATCTCCGGCGCCCTAGAGCTTCACCGCCAGGCCAAGCTGCTCTACATCCCCCTGCTCACCCACCCCACCACCGGCGGCGTGACGGCAAGTTTTGCCATGCTCGGCGACCTAATCCTGGCCGAACCCCGGGCCCTGATTGGCTTTGCCGGACGGCGGGTCATTGAACAAACCCTGCGCGAAAAACTGCCCGAAGGCTTCCAGACGGCCGAATACCTGCAAGACCATGGCTTTGTTGATCTCATCGTCGCCCGGCCGAAGCTGAAGGCGATCCTGGCCGGCCTGCTGCGCCTCCATGGCGTTCGTGCAGGCGTATCCGCTGGCGGCGAAGCGGTGGCGGCATGAGCCAACCAAAGGGCTGGCGATCTGAATCAAGGCCTTTCCTAGCGGGCGCCGGCCATGGCTGGCACCGCAGTTGGGGCCAGGGGCTACGCCTGGCTTTGGCCTTGGTCTTGGTGCTCACAGGGATGCTGCCGACGCCCTGGCTCCAGCCCCAAGCAGCCTGGGCCGGACCGGTGGAGTGGCAGGAGGTGCCGGCCAGCGCTGCGGGACGCCAATGGTGGGATCGGGGCAGCCTGCGCCTCAGCAAGGAGGGCACGCTCACGGTCTTGAGCCGCTTCCAGCCCGCCAGCAGCGAAACCGCCCCAGCCGAAGCGGGAGCCGAACGCCCCCCCACCACAGCCGGCCTGCCTCCGACAACAGCCCGGCCACCGGCAACAGCCCAGGGTCAAGAGCAGGCCCAGGCCCCCGATACAGATCAAGAGACGGCCAAAGCCCAAACCCGGCGCCCGCGCCAAGCCAGCAGCGAGCTCTACGTCTCCGAGATCGACTGCGACCAGAACCTGATGCGCGACACCTCGATCAATGGCATTCCCCAGTGGCGGGCCAGCTGGCAGCCGGTGGCGGACGACGGCCTGATGCAGGCTGTGGTCCAGTCGGTCTGTGAGGCTGGCAGCCAGCTGCTGGCCTCCCGGTGACCTCGGACCCTCCCCGCCCCCCCCGCCGGCCAAGCAGCCACTCCCTGGGCCCAGGCAGGGCGGCACCCTTGCGGGTGGCAGTGGCGGGACTTGGCTTCGGTGAACAGGTGCACCTGCCGGCCCTGGCCGCCTGCCCGCTCACCGTGCCGGTGGCCCTCTGGCACCCTCGCCCCGAAAGGCTGGACAAAGCCTGCACCGCCAGCGGCCTGCCCGGCTTCAGCGATTTCGAGGCCCTGCTGGCTGACCCCGGCATCGAAGCCTTGGTGATCGCCACCCCGCCCGGGCCCCGCTTCGAACTGGCCAAGGCGGCGATCGCCGCCGGCAAACACCTGCTACTCGAAAAACCCGTCGCGCTCAACGCCGAGCAAGTGCTTGAGCTGCAGCGGCTGGCCCTGGCGGCCGGGGTTTGCGTTGGGGTGAATTTTGAATACCGGGCCGTGCCCCTGTTTCAGCAGCTTTCAGGCCTGCTGCAACAAGGGGCAATTGGCAGCCCCTGGCTGGTGAAACTCGATTGGCTGATGGGTAGCCGCGCCGATCCCCTGAGGCCCTGGAGCTGGTACTCCCAACGCAGCGAAGGCGGCGGGGTGCTCGGGGCCCTTGGCACCCACGCCTTCGACACCCTCCACTGGCTGATCGGCCCCACCCGCCAGCTCAGTGCCACCTGCAGCACGGCGATTGGCGAGCGCCCCCTGACCAGCGCCAGGGGCGCCCAAGCATCTAGATCGGGCCCAGGCTCGACCCCGACCTTGATCCCGACCTTGCCCCCGACCTTGGTGCCAGCCGCAAGCAGAGGCTCAGCCCCGGTCGATGCCGAAGACATCGCCCTGGTCCAACTCACCCTCGAAACCACCGCCGGCAAGACGGTGCCCGCCCAGGTCAGCCTGGCCTCGGTGGCGCGGCCGGGGCGGGGTTACTGGATCGAGCTGTCTGGCAGTGAAGGCAGTCTGGTGCTCGGCTCCGCCAACCAGAGCGACTATGTCCATGGTTTCCAGCTCTGGCAGGCCCGCGGCGGCGAAGCCCTGCAGCTGGTCGAGCCCGATGCGGAGCTGGCCTTTGAGCGCACCTGGGTCGATGGCCGCGTGGCACCGGTGCAGCGGATCCTGCACCGCTGGGCCACGGCCGTGGCCGAGGGCAGGCCGATGCTGCCAGGGCTGTCCGAGGCGGGCCTGAGCCAGGCCTGCTGTGATCTAGCCCTGCGCTCCGCCAGGGATGGCCTGCGCTTAAGACCCTGATCGCCCCCGTTGCAAGCGTCATGGGCCCAAGGGCTCTGCGACGGGCCCTCGGCTGAATCGGGTCGAACCAGGTACCAAAACTGCCGGGGTGAGCGGGTAGAGTCTCGGCCAGTCCTAGCCAGGGCCATCGGTTCGATGCCCTGACGCCTGGCAGGCCCTAAGGCCCCCACCCGTCTTCATCTCCGCGAGGTTTTCCCATGGCGCTCGTTCCGCTTCGGCTGCTGCTAGATCACGCCGCTGAAAACGGCTACGGCATCCCTGCCTTCAACGTCAACAACCTGGAGCAGGTCCAGTCGATCATGGAGGCTGCCTCCGAAACCGACAGCCCTGTGATCCTGCAGGCCTCCCGGGGTGCCCGTCAGTATGCCGGCGAGAACTTTCTGCGCCACCTGATCCTGGCCGCCGTTGAAACCTATCCGGACATCCCGGTGGTGATGCACCAGGACCACGGCAACAGCCCCGCCACCTGCTTCGGTGCTGCCGCCAACGGCTTCACCTCAGTGATGATGGATGGCTCACTGGAAGCCGACGCCAAAACCCCCTCCAGCTACGACTACAACGTTCGCGTCACCAAGGAAGTGGTGGATGTGGCCCACGCCATCGGCGTGAGCGTTGAAGGCGAACTCGGCTGCCTCGGTTCCCTGGAAACCGGCATGGGTGAAGCCGAAGACGGCCACGGCTTCGATGGCAAACTCGACCATTCCCAACTGCTCACCGACCCGGCTGAAGCGGCTGATTTCGTCGCCAAAACGAACGTTGATGCCTTGGCGATCGCCATCGGCACCAGCCACGGCGCCTACAAGTTCACCCGCAAGCCGACGGGCGAAGTGCTGGCGATCAGCCGCATCGCCGAAATCCACAAGGCCCTGCCCAACACCCACTTGGTGATGCATGGTTCCAGCTCGGTTCCCCAGGAATGGCTGGACATGATCAACAAGTATGGCGGCGCTATTCCTGAAACCTACGGCGTTCCCGTCGAAGAAATCCAGGAAGGCATCCGCAATGGCGTGCGCAAGGTGAACATCGACACCGACAACCGCCTGGCCTTTACCGCCGCCGTACGCGAAGCCGCCGCCAAAGATCCCGCCAACTTCGATCCTCGCCACTTCAACAAGCCTGCCCGGGCTTACATGAAGCAGGTGTGCCTCGACCGCTACCAGCAGTTCTGGTGTGCCGGTAACGCCTCCAAGATTAAGCAGCGCGACATCAACTACTACGCCGGCCTCTATGCCAAAGGCGTGCTTGATGCCAAAACGGCTGTTGCCGCCTGAAGACTAAGTCCTTCACCGCTGCTAGCAAGGGAAAAGCTGAACCTCACAGCCGCTCTATTGCCCATTTTTCAGGAGAGCTTGCCGCTCTCCTTTTTTAATGGAGGGCTACCAACCCTCCTTTTTTATGGCCCGCAGCCCATGATTCAGGGGCCTGGCGACGCCACCACCTACAAAACCTTAAAGCCTTCCATCAGCAGTCCATACAGCAGGCCGATGCGAGCCATATCAAGCAATTGCAAGCCGAGCTTGTCCCCCGGCAGTCGAAGCAGACGCCGGCGCCAACGCACCGCCAGCTCGATCAGGGTCACGGGCAGCAGGGCCGCCAAGGGCTCCGAGAAACCAGAAGTCGACGTTACGGTGGATAGGGCCGTACCCATAAAAAAGGAGCCCAAAAGCACGATCAACAGCAGCGACAACCGGCGCCAGGGGTTAATCGCCCAACGCAGCAGCCGATCCACCGCTTCGTTGACAGTCAGTTGAAGGGCAGTCTGCTGAAATTTCACCAAAACAAAGGTCTATTACGTTGCAGTGGGGCCAGGGCAGAAATTCTGCATTATCAACGTAGCACGCAAGAGACTTAATTGCCATACGGGGGAGCAATAATAAGCCATCTAAACCCAGCAAAGCCTTAATTACGCAACCTCTACAAGCACATAGCAACGAAAAGAACGTTTAAAGAGAAAGCGGAGGCACGGCTAGTGAAAGACCGCAGTCAGCCCAAGGCTCGGTGATACAAAACAATCCAAGGCATTGCGCAAGCCATTGCTGCTAACGATGATCTCCTGCCATGGAAATACAGTATCTCGATCTAAAAGCATGAGGGGTAGGAGGAGCCTGTCACGCCAAAGCGCCCAAGGAAATTCACTCGACCAAAATGGACTGATCAACACAAAATATGGCGTTTACACACAAAGCATGGCCATAATCAAGCTAACCAGTCGATGCATTCATGCAGGCCGGATACCGCCCCTTTCAGAGAAGTAGTCATATCAGCCCGCAGATTCAACTAAGCGCAAATCGTCACTAGAAATACCTGACCAGCAGGGGCTAGGCCATTATTAAATACTAAATCAGCCCAATACAAACAATAACGTGTTAACAGAAAAAGCCAGGCTCCTAGCGCTGCCTAGAAATTAGGAAAGAGGGCAGGCCAAATACCCCTGCAAAGATTATCATTATGCTCCGATTGTCAATCAATTCCAGCTTGCAACATCAAGAATGACGGAGAGCGTTAGGCGCCCCACAATCGGCTTACCCTGCGCGTCTTCAAAGCTGACAGCATAAGGCAAGGGGTAGGTAAATCAATCCCCTGACTTGATCCAGCAAATAACTTAAATCTTGACAGATGCAATGCAAAAGCCCAAGAAAATGGCATCGCAAAACAATCAATATTTGGGACCACTAAAAACAGAGTCTGAATGCAAAAAGGCAAATGGGCCATAGCCTCCGCAAGACCGAATAGCAGTAACTAAAAAATATATATTCAGAGCCAGGCTAACACATAGAGAGTGACCAGGCACTGCTGATGGACTTAACAATTGGACCGACCAAAGGAATTTTCCACAACTGGAGAATACCCCGTGAACTGCCAATAAAAAGCAGTAAGGAAACAAAAACATTGCAACAACAACGCAAATACAACAGGGAGAAGAACGCGAGATCGAAGCCGAAAACTATAAGCCGCAAACCAAATCGCCCCTACAAAGGAGCAGACTGCCGCAGATTTACGACTGTTCCGCCAAATCACCAAGCAAGAAACTAAATCAATTGTACTTTGGTTAAGAACAAGCATACAAACAATGATTTGCCAATGGGGCATTGACTTACGAGCTTCAAGCATACGAGCTTCTCCAAGCAAATGAGAAACGATTTTGCGCATCGGCATTTAGCGAAGTCCCTTGGGGCGGTCTGTTGGAACGGATTTGGCGATGACTGATCAGAAAGCATTACTTCTTGACGCCCTCACTGCCAAGCAACGACTTCAATTCTCAGTCATCATTGGTTGCTGGCTGCTAGGCACGGCTGTCTATTGGTGGTGGTGGCTCTCGCCTGAGCATGTTGTTGGCGCCCATGTAATGGTAGCGAATAGCCTGATATTTTTCTATATCACTGCCTTGCCAGCCTATAGCTATTTCTTTGCCTTGCGTATGCGCAGGGTGAATCAAGAAAGACCTCTTGATGCTGGATGGAGGCTTGCAATGGTCGTCACAAAGGCTCCGGCCGAGCCCTGGCCCATGCTCAAGGAAACCCTTTGCAGCATGCTGGCTCAGGAGCCCGTACATGACACATGGCTAGCGGATGAGGATCCCAGTCCGGATACGCTGAACTGGTGCAAATCCCATGGAGTCAAAGTGTCATGCCGTAAACAGGCTGCCAATTATCATAATCAAGCCTGGCCGAGGAGACGTCGGTGCAAAGAAGGAAACCTAGCCTACTTTTATGATCACTACGGATATGAAAACTATGACATTGTCGTTCAACTAGATGCGGACCATAGGCCTCAGCCAGGCTATCTCGCAGCCATGGCGAGGCCCTTTCTCGACCCAAAAGTTGGGTATGTTGCCGCCCCCTCCATCTGTGACCGCAATCGAGAAACCAGTTGGTCTGCACGCGGGCGACTCTATTTTGAAGCGGTCCTGCATGGACCTTTGCAAATGGGCTATTGCCATGGCTGGCAACCCATTTGTATCGGCAGTCATTATGCAATTCGCACCACTTCTTTACAACAGATTGGAGGCTTAGGACCAGAACTAGCCGAAGATCTCTCAACCTCCTTGATGTTCATTGCAAAGGGCTGGAAAGGCACTTTCGCCAGCGAAGCGATCTGCAATGGGCTTGGGCCTGATACGTTTCAAGATTGCATGACCCAGGAGTTCCAATGGTCAAAAAGCATCACCACACTCCTACTTCAATACAGCCTCCAATGGCTATCGCCCTTGCCTTGGCACCTCAAAGCCCAGCTTCTATTTGTACAATTATTCTATCCAATTCGGGGCCTGCTCAGCATGGCAGCGCTGGTTATTAGCGCCATTGCATTATTGACCGCCTATCCATGGATCAGCCTCAACTATATCCGTTTCCTAAGCCTTAATGGATTGGAATTCCTGCTCACCTTGCTGCCCTGCCTTTGGCTACAACAACATGGCTTCCTTCGGCCCAATAATATTCGCGTCATTAGCTGGGAAACCTGGTTGTTTGAAATGACCCGTGGACCCTGGGTTCTGCTGGGCGTGACATCGGCAATTTGGGACCATCTATTCAAAAGAAGCAATGGTTTTCTGATCACTCGCAAGGATGGCCTCGCTAGAACAGTACCAATCGGCTTTCTATATCCCTATTGCATCTGCGCATTACTTGCTGTGGGCATTGCGGTAGCTGTTCCCAATGCAGGACCAGCCCAAGGCTACTACCTATTGATTTTATTGGTAGGCAGCTTGTTTGCGGTTTGCTGCATTGCTGTTGTTGTCTTGTCCAAACTGGAATCTCAGACTCGCTGGAGACACAGTTACCGGAATATACTGGTAAGCCTAGTCACATCAAGCGTGATTTTAGCAGGCTGGACAATGCGTCAGCGAGAAGTTGCCAGCACCATAGCAGAGCCTTCATTAGAACAGCTTTCTATATTTAAATCCGTACTCGCGTCCACTCAACAAAGTAACGCGAAATGAATCTCTTCCTCAAAGTTGGTCGCCTACGAAGAGTGTATACACTCCAGCTTATTGCGTTATCAGCATTACTATTGATGGCCCATCAAGCCGTCAGCGATCGGTCCCAAGCCAGCAAACGCAACCTGCCACTTCCGAGCCGTATGGCGGGTGTGTACGAGGCCAGCAATGCAGCCCTGCCTCAGCCAGGACTGAATATGAGCCACGGATTTTTTTCACTTGCTGACCGGCAAATACTCAGCAAGTTGCGATTCTTCCTTTCTCAATGCAAGCAGGCTGGCACGGTACCTCTTGTGAGCCTGGAGCCATTTGTGGAGGCCCCCTCAACCTCTAGCCCAAGGCAACTCCTGAGCGACATGGAGTCTGGCAAGTATGACGATGAACTGATTCACATCGGCCAGGTTCTTCTAAAGCACCCCCAGCCAATTATCCTACGCTTCGCCCATGAGATGGAAGTCCCCTCACAATATCCTTGGTACTATAAAAATCCAGCTGACTACACAAATCTATATCGACTTGTCCATCGCAAGCTAAGCGCAATTGCCGGCGAGAAACTGATTTGGATGTGGTCTCCCCAGGGCCGGCAGAATGCCAATCGCTATTGGCCAGGCAATGATGTCGTAGACCTCATTGGCCTGTCAATATACGCAAGTTCAGCCTGGAACCCAGGTAAGCAACTTGAATCATTTGCTACGATCTATCAACAAAAAGAATGGCTTGGCTCTCTTTTTAAGCGTCCAATAATTGCAGCCGAGGTTGGCGTGAGCGGCACAAGCAAGCAGCAGGAAGCTTGGATTAAAGAGGCAATCAATGCCTATTCTAAGTTGAATGGCTTGCGCGGGCTGGTCTATTTCAATGCTGCCCAACCTGTGCATGTGCCAATTGCTACCGGCTGGGAAAACTGGCAGTTGCAGCCACCTGTCCGTGCCAACTTACGCTTGTTACTGCCATGAGAGTTGCAACTTTTTGGTGTCACTTCCTGACAATCGTGGTTACCTCAGGCTCTTGGGTAGTACTAGCACCCAAAGCAATCGCCAATCCAGGGGCCCAGCAGCCTCCAAGCCTAACCCCCTCCCAGATCCCATCTGGCTTTACAGCCGAATGGGGGAATTACTTCGTGAGTGGATCCGTTTATGGCTATGAACGCTATCAATCACGTCAGTGGACGACCGATGGCTGCTTAAATGCTGGCATTGGGTTTGGCAATCCTAGGCAGGCCGTATCCCTTGAACTAGATTATAATCAAGAAAGCCTAGCAGGCGATCCTGCCGGCGGCAGTGTTGACATACGACTGGGCCGATCCTTAGTGCATAATCAACATTTTAAGATGGGTCTCAGTGCAGGTTGGCTAGCGGCTGCTTCCTATGGAGACGTGAGCATGAAGGGCAACTCGCCCTATGGGGCAATCACTGCAGCTTGGCCATTGCAGCCCCAGAACCCTGAATTTAGACAAACAATGCAGGTGACCTTGGGAGGTGGCGCCGGTCGTTTTCAGCGTATTGATGGACCTAGCCAGGTTGGCAATGGCATTTTTGCCTCCGTGGGTGTTGAAGTATCACCGATACTGGGCCTCAGTGTTGGCTGGGCGGGACGAGGAGTCAATGCGGGCATTTCACTTGTACCAAGCCGGCAGACTCCCATAACAATAACCCTGTCTGGCATTAATCTTGCAAATACTGATAATGGTGGCCGTGCCGCCGCTTTAACGATGACTTGGGGCGGCAATTTCCGCACAGCACGCTTCTGATAATGACCAGAGCTCCCTTCAAAGCTTTTCACATCGTAACCCACTAATGATTTTAGCCAACCCCATTCCCCTTCTTGATTAGGCAGAAGACTCCGTAAGCAGCCCCAGCGGGCTAAGCTAGTACACAAGTATTGATAGGTTTGTCATGGCCATGAATCGGGTCCAGTTCCAGTCCGGACTGTCCCTGCCCCATTTCTTGGAGCTCTACGGAACCGAGAG
>CAMAPJ010000032.1 GCA_945860085.1 Synechococcus sp. UW140
TCGAGGGAGGCGCAGGGAGCGCTCTGGGAAATCAGCTCCTCGAGCTCCTGGGGGGGCATGCCCATGGCATGGGCCAGTTCCAGCCGGTAGGGCTGGCGGCCGAGGCGATGGGAGAGCTCCCGGCTGATGCGGCGCATCTTCGAGAGCTTTTCGCTCACATGGATCGGCAGGCGAATCGTGCGGGCGCTGTTGTCGATGGCCCGGGTCATGCCCTGGCGGATCCACCAATAGGCATAGGTGGAGAATTTGTAGCCCATGGCGGGGTCGAACTTATCGACGGCCCGCTCCAGGCCGATCGCCCCTTCCTGCACCAAATCAAGCAGCTCGAGTCCCTGGTTCTGATACTTCTTGGCAACGCTGACCACCAGCCGCAAGTTGGCGGCCATCATCCGATCACGGGCCCGGGTGCCCATGCGGATCTGGTGGCGCTGGCGGGGGGTGATCTGCTCGACCGGCAACTCTCTCAGCCGCTTCATCGACTGCACGTGGTGGGCCAGCTCGATTTCTTCAGCGGCCGTGAGCAAGGGAACCCGGCCGATGGTGCTCAGGTACCATCCGATCGAATCGGCCCCCAATCGGCCACCTTGACGACTGGCTGCAGCCTTGGCCTGGACTCCAGCCTTGGCCTGGACTCCAGCCTTGGCCTGGACAGCAGCCTTAGGCAGGACAGCAGCCTTTCCCTTTAAAGCAGCCTTCCCCTTTAAACCAGCTTTTCCCTGTATGGCAGCCTTGGGCTGGGCTGCCAGTTTGCGTTTTTGTCCTGATGCGCGGGCAGATTGTGTGCACGGAAGCTCAGGGGGTGACTCCTGAGGGGGTGAAGACCCCGCGGAATGCTGAGGTGTCCCCATGACCCTCTGCCTCCTGTTTTGATTTAAATGGAATTTAGCACTCAACAGAAATAAGGAAGGAGTCAAATCGGCAGGGTTTCAGATTAAGGCGCTGCTTTTTGCCGATTTGCCCATCAATTGCCCAGAAGCCTCCGGTGGCCTGCGCATTTTGCCGAGCCAACGGAGCCGATCGAGCTCAGGACTGCGGCACCGCAAGACTGCGCCAGCCCTGCATCAGCTCAGCTTGAATCGCATGCATCTCAGCCTCGGGCTGGCGCTGGCTGAACTGGCCATCACTGGCCATATCCCAGGCGCTGCAGTTGTCCGCCAGGTAGGCATCCAGGAGATTTTGTAGTTGTTGACGCAGAATCGGGTCTTCGATCGGGGTAATAGCCTCGACCCGACGATCCAGGTTGCGGGGCATCCAGTCGGCGCTGCCCAAGTACAGCTCGTCGTCACCGCCGTTGGTAAACCAGAACACCCGTGAATGTTCGAGAAAGCGGCCAATCACGCTGGACACCCGGATGTTTTCGCTGATTCCTGGTAAGCCCGGCCGCAGGCTGCACATACCCCGCACCAGCAGGTCGATCGACACGCCCGCCTGGGAGGCGGCATAAAGGCGCTGGATGATGCGCGGATCAACCAGGGCATTCATCTTGGCCTTGATCTGGGCGGGCCGGCCAGCCTGGGCATGGGCCGTTTCCCGTTCGATCAGGGCCTCCATGCCGTTGCGCAGGGTCACCGGCGCCACTAGCAACTTGCGGAAGCTCTGCTGTTTGGAGAAGCCGGTGAGGTAATTGAACAGCTCGGCTAGGTCTTGGCCGAGCTCAGGGCGAGCGGTGAGCAGGCCCAGGTCGGTATAGAGGCTGGAGGTTTTCGAGTTGTAGTTGCCCGTGCCAATGTGGGCATAGCTGCGCAGCCGGTCTTTTTCCTTGCGCACCACCAGGGTCACCTTGGTGTGGGTCTTGAGGCCCAGAACGCCATAGACCACATGGACACCGGAGCGCTCCAGCTGGCGCGCCCACTGGATGTTGTTGTCCTCATCGAAGCGGGCCTTGAGTTCCACCAAGGTCATCACCTGCTTGCCGTTTTCTGCGGCCCGGATCAGGGCGGCGATAATCGGCGAGTTTTTGGAGGTGCGATAGAGGGTCATCTTGATCGCCAACACCGAGGGGTCATCGGCGGCCTGGTTGATGAACTCCTCCACGGAAGTGGCAAATAGATCGAACGGATGGCAGAGCAAGACATCGCCGCGCCGCAGCACCGAGAAAATGCTCCGAAATTCCTCCGGCTTGATCGAACCATCCTCCAGCTGGCTCTTCTGAGCCCGGGCCAGGGCCGGAGCCGTGCGGCCCATAAAAGGTTTGTCCTTGAGCTGGGGCAGGGGGATGGACTGCAAGCTCATCAAGTCGTCCAGGCCGAGGGGGCCATTGATCCGGTAGAGGTCCTGGGCTTCAACCGCCGTGCCCTCCATCAGCAGCTCCACCACCTCCTGGGGCATCTCGTTGGCCACCTCCAGGCGCACCACCTCCCCACCGAGACGGCGCTTGCGCAGGCCCTCCTGCAGGGCCAGCATCAGGTCGTCGGCCTCTAGATCCCGCAGTTCCAGGTCGGCGTCGCGGGTGACCCGGAAGAAATAATGGCCCTCCACCACCATGCCCGGGAAGAGGCGCTGCAGGTTGAAAGACACCACCTGCTCCAGGGGCACGGCGGTGAACACCGGGGCGGGACGGCGTTCACACAGGTCGGTGGGAATCTGCACAAAGCGGGGCAGATTTTTTTGCGGCACCTTAATCCGTGCAAACTGAAGTTGGCCCGTATCGGGATCGCGAATTTGGGCGGCGATATTGAGGCTTAGATTACTGATGAAGGGAAAGGGATGGGCCGGATCCACCGCCAGAGGCGTTAAAACTGGGAAGATCGCATCATTAAAGTAAGTATTAATCCAGTCTTTCTGATTACTATTTAACCGTTCATAATCGAGCAGTTGCACGCCATGGTCAAACAGCTGATGCTTGAGATAAAGGCGGTAATGGGCTTGCTGTTGCTCCAGCAGCGGCTGGAGCGCGGCCTGGATGCGGGTGAGTTGTTCCCCGGGGGTGAGGCCGTCATCGCTGAGGGTGGTGATGCCATGCTCCACCTGGGACTTCAGCGAGGCCACCCTCACCATAAAGAATTCATCAAGATTGTTGCTGAAAATCGCGCTGAACTTGGCCTGCTCCAGCAGGGGCGTGTGTTCAACTAGGGCCTGGGCCAGCACCCGCTGATTAAAGGCGATCCAAGCCAGTTCCCTGTTGACATACAGCTCGGGCGGCAATAGTGGGTGACTCATTGTTGATCAGCCTGACTGTGTTAATGGAATGCGTGGAGAAGGCAAGCGTAATGATCGTCAGATCATTAGGAATCTGGCTACTCGAAAACGGCTTGTTGTTCAAGGCCGGCTTGATCGGAACCGGCTTGATCGGAGACAGCTTGATCGGGGCCAGCTTGATCGAAGGAAGCCCTGGAGGCTAGTCAGCATCTTCAGGTGGTTTTGTGTTCACCTGCCTTGACACCGGGCAAGCCGCCCGCAACCAGGATCGCCACACCGATCAGGAGCAGGATGCCCAGCCAGAAGGGGCTGCGTTGGCCGACCAGTTCGTAGGCCGCCCCGGCAAGGGGTGGCCCCAGGAAGCTGCCCAGGCTTTGCAGGCCCTGCAGGCTACCGAGGGCCGCCCCCTGGCCGTAGGAATCGAGCCGCCGCGACACCAGGCTGCGCAGGCAGGGGGTGACTAAGCCGGTGCCCAGAGCCAGCACGGCCACGGCGCCGAACACCACCGGTTGGGCATTGGCGCGGTTGGCCAGGGGAATCAACGTGCAGCCCACGATCACGAAGCCCAGGCCCGCCAGGGTCAGGCGCCATTCGCCGAAGCGTTTCACCAGCGGGCCGATCAGGCCCCCCTGCACCACCGTGGCCACCACCCCCACGATCAGGAAGGCCGTGGCGGCCAGGCCGGGCCCCCAACCGAAGCTCTGCTTGAAATAGAGCACCAGCACGGCCGTAAAGCCGTTGAACGCCAGAAAAAAGAGAAAGAAGGCCAGGCAAAGGCGGCGCACTTCGGGGTTGCTGAAGACCCGGTGTAGCTGGCTGAAGGGATTGAGATCGCGCTTGCGGGGCAGGATCCGCCGCGCGGCAATCGGGTGGGTTTCCGGCAAGAGGCCGATCACTAGGGCCAGATTCACCACGGCAAAGCCCATTGCCGCCCAGACCGGCAAGGTGACGCCGTAGCGGGCCAGCAAGCCCCCGCAGGCGGGACCCAGAATGAAACCCAGGCCAAAGGCCACGCCGATCAGGCCAAAGGCCTTGGCCCGGTTCTCCGGTGTGGAGATATCGGCCAACACGGCGCCGGCCGTGGCTGCGGTGCCACCGCTGGCCCCATCGAAGAGCCGGGCGGCGAACAGCAACGCCAGGGGGATGGAGGTCCCGGCGGCCCAGGGGATCGCCGCCCAGTTGAGGCTGATCGTGATCGCAAACAGGCCAAGCCCCAGTACCGAACCCGCCACACAGACCGTGATCACCGGTTTGCGGCCATAGCGATCACTAAGGGCGCCGATTAGGGGCGTGACCATGAACTGGGCCACGGCATAACTGCCTGCCAGCAGCCCCAGGGTGCGGGCGTCCTGGGTGAAGCTCGCCAGCAGAAAGGGGAGCAAGGGAAACACGATGCTCTCCCCCAGCCGGTCATTAAGCAGGGTGAGAAAGGCGCAGAAACTCGTTGATCGGCGGATCGAGCGCAAGCAGGCAGGCTCAAGGTGGGTTCAGGCTCCCATGGGAGTGGGGCGGAACGGGGCCCACCCCGCCCTAACCCAGACCCCCAATGGACCAGGGCTGGGGATGATGGGACTCACGCTTTGCTGATCGATGAACGACCCCAACCCAGTGGCGGCTCCGCGCTTAAGCCACCTCAACACCTCCGGCGACGTCCACATGGTGGATGTGGCCGATCGGCCCTTGACCCTGCGCGAAGCGGTGGCCGAGGGCTTCATCACCATGGACCCGGCCGTATTGGCCCTAGTGCTGGAGGGCCGGGCCGCCAAGGGAGATGTGCTGGCGGTGGCCCGGGTGGCGGCGATTCAGGCCGCCAAGCGCACCTGGGAGCTGATCCCCCTCTGCCATCCGATTGCCCTCAGCGGTGTGGGCGTGATGATCGAGGCGGCTGAGGATGGTTCCGGACTGCGCCTACAGGCCTCGGCCCGCACCACCGGTGCCACGGGGGTGGAGATGGAGGCCCTCACGGCCGTGCAAGTGGGCCTACTCACCCTCTACGACATGGTGAAATCCGCCGATCCAGCCATGACGATTGGTCCAGTGAGACTGCTCAGCAAGAGTGGCGGCCGCAATGGGGACTGGCGTCGCGATGGCTGAACCCTTCGGCCCCGAAGGCTTGCCCCTAGACCAGGCCCGGGCCCTGATATTGGCGGCCCTCCAGCCCCTAGGAGAGAGCGAAACCCTGCCCCTAGGCGCCTGCCTCGGCCGAGTCAGCGCCGCGGCGCTGCTGGCCCGGGAGGCCGTGCCGGGCTTCCGGGCCTCAATGATGGATGGGTATGCCATCGCCGGTGACGCGATCCCGGCCCCTGGCAGCCGCTGGCGCCTAGTGGGTGGCTCGGCCCCTGGCGCTCCCCATGGGGGCAGCCTCGGCCCTGGCGAAGCGATCCGTATCCTCACAGGCGCGCCCGTACCCGAGGGCAGTGGCAAGGTGCTGCCCCAGGAGCTGGTGGAACTCGCCGGCGACAGCGAGCTGGTGCTGCAGCGCGAGAGCGGCGCCAACCCCTGGATTCGCCAGCCCAGCGAGGAAGCCGCCCCTGGCCAGGAGTTACTCGCCGCCGGCAGGCGCCTAGGTCCTGCCGACCTGGGCCGGCTGGCCAGTTGCGGCCTCGCTGCCATCGCCGTGACCCGGCGTCCGCGCCTGGGCCTGCTGATCAGCGGTGATGAGCTTCTGCCAGCTGGTGTGCCGCGCGGCCCCGGCCAGATCTGGGAAAGCAACGGCACCTTGTTGGAGGCGTTGCTGCAGCGGTTGGGCTACCCGGTGGAGCGGCAACTCGTGGTGGCAGATCAGCCCGATCTGTTGCGCCCAGCCCTGCTGGCGCTAGCCCAGACCTGTGATGTGGTCGTCAGCACCGGCGGCGTTTCGGTGGGCGATAAGGACTGGATCCGGCCCCTAGTGGCGGAGCTGGGCTCGGTGAATTTCTGGAAGCTTCAGCTCAAGCCAGGCCGGCCCTTTGCCTGGGGAGACCTGGCGGGCAAACCCTTCTTCGGCTTACCGGGCAATCCCGTGGCCGCAGCGATCACGGCCCTGCAGCTGCTCTGGCCTGCCCTGCAACAGCTCGAGGGCGGCCAGGTGCAGCTGCTACCGCGGCTGCGGGTGCGGCTGGAGGCACCCCTAAGCCGGGGGGGCGGCCGCCCCGAACTGGCCCGGGCAGAACTAGTGGTTGGCGCCCAGGGCGAGTTGCTAGCGAGGGTTAGCGGCTCCCAGGCCTCCGCCCGCATCGGCTCCTTACAGCGGGCCGATCTGCTGCTGGAGATCCCGGCCGAACTGGAGGCCCTCGAAGCGGGCCAGGAGCTCTGGGCCCAGTTGTTACGCCTACCGATCTTCTGAGAGGCTGCTCCTCTGAGGGGCTGGTCTTTTCAGAGGGGCGTATTGCCCGTGATCCAGGTGCCCTGGCCGCCACTCCATTCCCGCTTCCAGAAAGGAGCGTCGTGTTTGAGCGCTTCGAGCAACTCCTGGCAGCAGCGTTGGGCGGGGCCGCGCCGATCGGCGGTCACCGCCACCAGCACGAGGGCCTCGCCCGGCAGCACCCGGCCGATGCGGTGCTCCACCAGCACGGCCTCGACCCCATGGCGCTCGCCACAGTCAGTCGCCAACCTCTCCAGCTGGCGCTCGGTCATGCCTGGATAGTGCTCCAGCTCTAGGGCCTCCAGGGGGTGGCCGCTGGCGGTGGTGGCCCGCACCCGACCGATGAAGTGGGCGGCCGCCGAGGCGCTTCCAGGGCCATGGCGCTCCCAGGCGGCCAGGCTGGTGAGGGGATCGAAGCGGGCCGGGTGCAGCTGCACCTGCAGGTGGGTCATGGACCTCAACCTCCGCTGATCGCAGGCAAATAGGCCACCTCGTCGCCATCCATAAGGAGGTGATCCTCCTCGGCAAACCTCTGGTTGACCGCCACCCGCACGGAGGCGGGCAGGCGGGGCTCGGGCAAGGGAGACTCCTGCACGGCCACTGCCGTTCGTTCCGATTCCGCCCTGCCTGCGCGGGACAGAACTGCATCCGCCGAAGACCCCAGCTGGTTTGGAGGCTGAGCGATCTGCAGGAGCTGCCAGAGCCGTTGGGGAGTTGGCGCCTGCGGCCCAGCCGGCAGGGTGATGCTGCGCTCGTCCCAGCCGGCCTGCTCGCGCAGGCCGGCAAACACTTTCACCGTCAAGGTGATGGCCAGGCCCCTGGATTCAGGGCCAGGGACAGGATCAGCCATGGGGACTCGGGTTCAGGCCATTAGCCTAATTTGAACCTATGGAAAAGCCAGCGAGTGAGCCTCTCCATTGCCCTGCTGACCGTGTCCGATACCCGCACCCTGGCGGAAGATCGCAGCGGTGACGCCTTGCTGGAGCGCCTCAGCGCCGCCGGCCATCGGCTCGTTGATCGGGCTTTGGTGCCGGATGACCGCTACCGCATCCGGGCGGCCATGAGCCAGTGGATCGCCGATCCCGCCGTCCAAGTGGTGATCAGCTCCGGGGGCACCGGCCTGACCGGCCGCGACGGCACCCCGGAGGCGGTGGCCCCCCTGCTCGACAAAACGATCGAAGGCTTTGGTGAACTGTTTCGGGTGCTGTCCTTTGAAACGATCGGCACCAGCAGCCTGCAAAGCCGCTGCCTCGCCGGCGTGGCCAATGGCACGGTGATTTTCGTATTACCCGGCTCACTTGATGCGGTGCAAACCGCCTGGGATCGCTTGATCGCCGCCCAGCTCGACGCCACGACCCTGCCCTGCAATCTGGTGCAACTGCTGCCCCGACTCCTGGAAGTGTGAACCGGAGGCTGAACTTTTGCATCGCTGGCGGGAGCCTCAGAAGAGGTCCCGGCAGTCTTCGGGATGGTTGCAATTTCTCAGCTGATCGGCGGGCAGGGCTACCAGGTTCAGCGGTTCCGCTTCAAGCCAACCTTGCAGCCGCTTGCCACCGGCCTGGGTGAAGTGGCGCAGGCGGCTGCAGCGGTTAGCCGTGGCGGGGTAGAGCCCCAGCAGGGGCTGACTCCGTTCGCCGTCATGGGCCAGGGCAATGGCCTCCCCTTCGGCGCCTGCTGCCAGCAGGCGCGCCAGCGAAGCCGGCTGCAGCCAGGGCATGTCCACCGGGCAGAGCAGGATTCGGCCGTCGGGATAGCAATCGAGCAGGCTTTGCAAAGCCCGCAAGGGACCTCCCTGCTGCGCAGATTCCCGAATCGGTTGCAGCACCCTGATCCCCTGTTCGGCGAGCCGATCGGCCAGCTCTAGATGGCGGCTGTGCCGGGTCAACAGGGTCACCGGTTCCCCCAGGCTGGCCAGCAGACGTAATTGGCGCTCCAGCCAGCTACCCCCCTCGGGATGGGGCAACAGGGCCTTGTCCTGGCCCATGCGCCGGCTGTCGCCGCCACTGAGCAGGCAGGGCCTCAGGGGCCCAGGGGGGAAGGGCGTCAAGGGCATTTGGGACGGCGGCTGAACTGCTGATTAGGCAGCAATGGCAGTCTCCCTGGGAGCCTCGGTCGCCGGGCGCCGGGCCCTTGGTGGCAACCGCTACCCATCGGGCCCTGGCGCCCTTGATCGAATGGATCTGTCCTGACCCGGCCCCCGGCCGCCGACCCGATGCCGCCGGTTGCCGAACCCAGTGCTCCCTCGCCCCCCGGCGCCCGGCCTGGGCCCGCCCGGGCCCAATGCCCCTACTGCGGCGTGGGGTGCGGGCTGGAGCTCAAGCCAGGCGAACCGGCCCCAGATCCCGAGGCAAGTCCCGCCAGCTGGACGGTGCGGGGCGATCGCCAGCACCCCTCCTCCCTGGGCCAGGTGTGCATCAAGGGGGCCACGGTGGCCGAAACCCTGGACCAAAACCGCCTGGTCCAACCCCAATGGCGCGAGCGCCTTGACCAACCGTTTCGCCCGATCGACTGGGAGCAGGCCTACGCCATTTTGATCCACCAGATTCAACACACTCTGGCCAGTCAGGGCCCCTCTGGGCTGGCCATGTATGGCTCAGGCCAGTTCCTCACCGAGGATTACTACGTCGCCAACAAGTTGTTCAAAGGGGCCCTTGGCAGCAATAACTTCGATGCCAATTCGCGCCTCTGCATGAGTTCAGCCGTGGCCGGATACGCCCGCAGCTTGGGCTCTGATGGCCCACCCTGTTGTTATGACGATCTCGATCTGTCCGATCTAGTTCTCTTGATCGGAACCAACACGGCCGATTGCCATCCCGTGCTGTTTCAGCGCCTGCTCAAACGCAAACGCAAGCTCAAAGCAGCCCTACAGATCGTCGTGGTCGATCCCCGCGCCACCACCACCAGCGACGCCGCCGACCTGCACCTGGCGATTCGCCCCGGTACCGATTTGGTCTTGCTGCATGGCCTCGGCCATCTGCTACTCCTCCAGGGGGCGATCGATCGCGCCTTCATTGATCAGCACACGGAAGGATTTGCCGCCCTGGAAACGCTCTGGCAGGCCTGGACGCCGGAGCGGGTCAGCGCCCTCTGTGGCATTTCGATCCCCCAACTGGAGCAGCTGGCCCAGCTCTGGGCCCGCAGCAGCGCCGTGCTCAGCCTCTGGTCGATGGGAGTGAATCAAAGCCGCGAAGGCACCGCCACCGTGGGCGGCCTCATCAACCTGCACCTGGTCAGCGGCCAGATCGCCCGCCCGGGGGCTGGCCCTTTTTCGCTCACCGGCCAGCCCAATGCCATGGGCGGCCGCGAGGCAGGCGGCCTGGCCCAGCTGCTGCCGGGTTATCGCGCCATTGCCAACCCGGCGCACCGGGCCGAAGTTGAGCGCCACTGGGGCTTTGCCCCAGGAGCGATTGCGTCCCAGCCAGGACTGGCGGTGTGGCAGCAAGTGGAAGCGATGGAGCGGGGCGAGCTCGGCCTCTGGTGGGTAGCGGCGACCAATCCGCTCGTGAGCCTGCCGTGGCTCGATCGGGTGCGGGCCGCCGCCCAAGCCTGCCCCCTGGTGGTGCTGAGCGAGGCCTACGCCGGCACCGAGACGGCGGCGGTGGCCCACCTGCTGTTGCCGGCGGCCCAGTGGAGCGAAAAGGCCGGGGTGATGACCAATTCAGAGCGGCGCCTCACCCTCTGCCCCGCCTTTCGCCAGCCCCCGGGAGAAGCCCGCGCCGACTGGGAGATCTTTGCCGAATTGGGCCGGCGGCTGGGCTTTGTCAGCCAGTTCAACTTCGACTCAGCGGCGGCCGTCTGGCAGGAGTTCAGCGCCCTCACGGTAGGCCGCGTCTGTGATCTGAGCGGCCTCAGCCATCGCCTTTTAGCCGAGCACGGACCCCAGCAATGGCCCTTCCCCCAGGGTTGCGCCCCTGGCGAAGGCCAGGCGCGTCTCTATGGCGATCGCCGCTTCCCCACTGACTCGGGCCGGGCCCGCCTGATCGCCGAGCAGCCCCTGGGCCTGGCCGAACCGCCCTGCGACCAGTTTCCCCTGGTGCTCACCGTGGGCCGCTACCTGGGCCATTGGCACACCATGACCCGCACGGCCCAGGTGGAGCGGATCCAGCAGCGCCACCCGGAGCCCCTGCTGGAGGTCAATCCCATGGATGCGCGGCGCTATGGCCTGGTCGATGGCGCCCTCGGGCAGGTGCGCTCCCGCCGTGGGGCCGTGTCGGCCAAGGTGATGGTGACCGATCGAATCCGGCCTGGCACGCTGTTTTTGCCGATGCATTGGGGCGCCAGCCAGGAGCTGGCTTGCGAGGCCAATCGCCTGATGCATGAGCTGGGCTGTCCGATCTCCAAACAACCAGAACTGAAGGCTGCGGCTGTAACCCTCGAACCGGTGATTCTGAAGCCAGTAACCCTGAAACCCGTAACACTAAAACCAGTAACCCTGGAACCCGTATCTTTGAAACCACTCGCCTGAACAGGTCTTCAGGCCTGCATTAACTGGGGCGCCAGCCGCAGGCCGCCTCCGGGGCGGCTCTGCTGAGCGATCAAGCCAGCCTTGCGCCACTTCGAGAGTTGCCGAGTCACGGTCACTCGGGTGTGGCCACTGAGTTCGGCCAGCTGGGCATGGGTGAACAGCATCGGCAATTCATACCATTCGCCACAGCGGCGTCCCAACCGGTCCACCAGCAACTGCATCAAGGCGGCGATGCGTTGCTCCGACTCACCGAGGTGGCGAATCATCAACAGGGCCACGGTCCAATCAGTGAGGTTGGTTGATCCAACTGGGAGCAGGCGTTCATCGCCATCCTTGAGCTCCACGGGAAGAAGCGCTTCGAGGTGCAGGCGCGCACGGCGTAGTAAATCGAGATTCAGCTGGTCGCCCGCCTGAAGAAAGCCCAGGGTGATGGCCGGGGCATCGAGGGGTTCGTCTTCAAGCCTGGAAATGGCCACCCGCAGCAGGCCCTGAGCCACATTAAGACAGGAACTGCGTTGCAACAGCGAGGCATCCAGAACCATCGTATGGCCCACCGCAATCCGCAAGTTCAGGGTTGGCGTCTCGTGCTCAAGCATCGTCATGAGCATGGCGACGGAATAGAAAATCAAGGGCGTGGTTTCGCAGCTCTCCATAGCGGGGATCGGCCTGAATCGCCTCAAAGCGACGGGGGCGATCAAAGGGAACCTGGACAATCTCGCCAATCGTGGCTGCCGGCCCATTGGTCATCATCACCACGCGATCGGCCAAGAAGAGGGCTTCATCGATGTCATGGGTGATCATCAACACCGTGGGCTTCTGCTCGCGCCAAATGGTCAGAAGTTCCTCCTGCAATTCCTCTTTGGTGATCGCATCGAGGGCGCCGAAGGGTTCATCGAGCACCAGAACCTGGGGGGTGACGGCAAAGGCGCGGGCAATCGCGACCCGCTGACGCATGCCCCCGGAGATCTGCTCCGGTCGTTTGGAGCGGGCCTCGATCAGGCCCACCATCTCCAAGTGGTGCTCCACAACAGCCGCCCGCTCCTGGACGGTCAGCTGCGGCCGGGCGGAGCGCACAGCCAGATCCACGTTCTGCTCCACGGTCTGCCAGGGCAGCAGCGAATAGTTCTGAAACACCACCATGCGATCGGGGCCAGGGCGGCCAATTGCCTCTCCCCGCAACAACACTTCGCCACTGGATGGTTGCAGAAACCCCGCCACTAGATTGAGCAGGGTTGATTTGCCACAACCGGAATGGCCGATCACACAGACGAACTCCGATTGAGCCACCTGCAGATTGATCTGCCTGAGCGCTTCGAAGGGACCCCGTTGGCTGGCAAACACCTGACCCACGTCCCTGAATTCCAGGAAGGGCAGCTCCCCGGATCGGCCCCTGACGCCAGGGGCCCGATCTACGTCTGGACTGATCTGGGTAGACATCTCAGGAAGGGGGAAGGGAACGGTCGCCCAGGGCAGACTCCGGCAAGGGCAGATTCGCTACCCGGGGCTGGCCCCCAAAAGGAAGTGCTTGCAGGTAGGCGAGGGGGTTGTCCTGGTCAAAACGAAGGCCATCGGCGAGGGCAAATGGTTTGCGCTCGGTCGGCAGGGCTGGGAAGCCCGCCCGTTCCAGGGCAGCAGAGCAGAGGTCGCTGCGGTAGACGCGGCTGAGCAGCTCCACCCGGTTGCTGGGGAAGGGGCTCCAGCCCCAGCGGCTGAATTGGCTGAGGATCCAGCAGCCCTCGGCTGGATTAGCGCTGTGGGCCCGATCGGAGTGATAACGATTCAGGGGCAAGCGATCGCCTGCCGGTTCGCCATTGCCCAGATCGAACTGACGCTCCAGGGCCAGGGCAGACTTGGCACCAAGCCACTGGGGCCGGCTCAACAAGCCCACCAACCTGTCCCGCTGGCCGCCGTCGTCGCAGAGCTGGCCCGCCCGCATCAAGCCGGCACAGAGCGCCAGCAAGCGCTCTGGCTGGCTGGTGGCCCAGCCTTCGTGGCAGGTGACCACCTTTTCAGGATGGCCACTCCAGATCTCGAGATCGGTCGCCAGCCCATAGGCCAGGCCCGCCTCCACCGCTTGGGCCACCCGATAGCGGCCAGCGATGAAGCCATCCACCTCCTCACTGACCAAGGCCGACTGCATCGCCAGCGGCGACAGGGTGATCCAGCTCACCTGGCGATCGGGATCGATGCCTGCGCCGGCCAGCCAATGGCGCAACAACAGCTCCTGCATGCTGCCCTTCTGGCCAATGGCCAGCCGCAGGGGGGCCCGCTGGGCCTGGAGCAAGGCGGCCAGCTGCTGCCCATTGCCCACCCCCAGGCCTAGATACCTGCGGGCCAGGCAAAGGGCATTGCCGTTGCGAGTCACGGTCATCGGCGTGATCGCCGGCCAAGCCGGTTTGCCCTGCAGGCCCAGGGTCAGGGCAAGGGGCGCCGTGGCCGAGGTGATTGCTGCATCAAGCTCGCCAGCCCGGAGTCTCTCCTCCAGCTGCTGCCAGCGGCTGAAGACAACGGGCACGACGTTGAGATTCTGCTCCCGAAAGAAACCACGGTCGAGCGCCAGGGCCAGGGGGGCAATATCCAGCCCCGGCAGGTAGCCGAGCCGGATCGTGGCCGGCTCGGCGCTGGTGGGGCCCCGCCGCGAACGGGAACTCGCAGCCGCTGCTGCCTGGGAACCTTTGACGTCGCCCTTGTGCTGCCGGAGCCGGCGTTGTTGTTGCAGAAAACCGATCAGTTCGGCACGCAAGCCGTAATAGTCGGGGTTTTCCATCACTTCCAGCCGTTGACGCGGCCGGGCCAGGGGCACCTTAAGGATCTGGCCGATGCCGGCCTCGGGGCCATTGGTGAGCATCACGACCCGATCGGACAGCAGCAGGGCTTCATCCACATCGTGGGTGACCATCACCGTGGTGACCCCAGACTCCTGGCAGATCTGCATCAGTTGCTGCTGGAGATTGCCCCGGGTGAGGGCATCTAGAGCCCCGAAAGGCTCATCGAGCAGCAACAACTTGGGGCGGATCGAGAGAGCCCGGGCAATGGCAACCCGCTGCTTCATGCCACCGGAGAGTTCGTCCGGGCGTTTATCGGCAGCCTGGCTGAGTCCCACCAACTTGATGTTGGCCTCGACAACCGCAGAGCGTTCCTCACGGCTGGCCTTGGTCATAACGGCATCAACGGCCAGGGCAATGTTCTGGCGAACGCTTTGCCAGGGCAACAACGAATAGTTCTGGAACACCACCATGCGATCGGGACCCGGATCGGTAATCTGGCGCCCGTTCATCAAGATGCCCCCCTGGCTAGCCTGGGCAAGGCCAGCCAGCAGGTTGAGCAGGGTGGATTTGCCGCAACCAGAGTGGCCAATCAGGGAAACAAATTCTCCCTCAATGATTTCCAGATCAATATCTTTTAGGGCAGTGTAGTGATCGCCAGTAGCAAGGGGGAAAACCTGAGTAACATTATCAATTGTCAGTAGAGCCGCCATCTCAACGCCCCCGCCCACTGACACGTTCACCAACCATGCCCACGAGCCGATCGAGGATCAAGCCGACAATACCGACATAGAAAATCGCTAAAATGATTTGACTGGTGCTGGTATCGCCGCCGGCATTGTAGGCATCCCAGATAAAGAAACCAATGCCGCCATCGGCCTTGAGCATCTCTGCCGCCACGATCGCCAGCCAAGCTAGGCCCACGGAAATGCGCAATCCCGTGAAGACATAGGGAGCCGTGGCTGGCATTAAAATATCGCGCAGGTAACTGATCTTGCCAAGGCGCAGAACCCTGGCGACATTGATATAATCCTGGGGGATTTCGCGTATGCCCACCGCCGTATTAATAATGATGGGCCAAATCGCCGTGATAAAGATGACAAAAATTGCGGCAGGATCGGCTTGCTGCATTAGCAACAGGGAGATCGGCAACCAGGCCAGGGGAGGCACGGTCCGCAAGACCTGTATCAGGGGGTCAAAGCCCCGCCGCAGGAAATCATTGAGGCCAATCGCCAAACCAGCGGCCACCCCCACAATTGCGGCCAGGCTGTAGCCAATCGCGACCCGTTGCAGGGAGATCAAAATCTGAAGAACCAGGCCCTTGGCCGTGCCCCCATCGTCATAGAAAGGCTTGCTGATATAGGGATTCCAGGTTTGGATGATCACCTGAATTGGGCCAGGGAAACCATCTGGATTGGGCAAACAAAGGAGCTGCCACAGGGCCAGGGTCAACCCGATGCAGACCAGGGGGGCCTTGATCTGGCGCGCCAGGGGCGATCGCAGCCAGGAGCCCCGGGCTCGCCGCGTTCTGCGGCTCTGGTCAAAGGCGGTGGTCATGGAATGGGAGGGATCTGGAAGACAGGGGGGAGATCGGCAAGGATCTCCCTAGGGGACCAGGGGCGCTGTGGGACTGGTCTTACTTCATGGCTTTGATCTTGAGGCTGTTGAGATAGGCAGCGGGATTGCTGGGATCAAATTTGACGCCATCGAAGAACTTCTCAACACCCCTTGAGTCACTCGAGGGGATATTGTTGTAGCCATTGGCTTTGGCAGCTAGACGCCAAAGATCAGAGCGATTCACCTTATCCACGAGAGCTTTGGCGTTAGTGCTCTTGGGCAGATAACCCCAGCGCATATCTTCAGTGACGAACCAGATGTCGTGACTCTTGTAGGGGAACGAGGCATTACTGTTCCAGAACTTCATTTTGAAGCGGCTGTTCTTAACCACCTTGCCAGTTCCATAATCAATGGTTCCTTGCAAACGGGGCAGCAGGTCGTCAACTGACGCCTTCACATACTTATCTTCGGACAGGATTCTGGCGAGTTCCGGAGTATTGGCAGGATCGTCAGCCCATTTTTGGGCCTGTTGAACGGCCATTAGCAGTCTTAGGGCGGCATTAGGATTTTTCTTAACCCAGTCAGCCCGCATCGCGAAGGCTTTTTCAGGATGGTCATGCCAAAGCTCACCGGTGATTAGGGCGGTGTAGCCCAGTTTTTTATTGACCAGGCGCTCATTCCAGGGCTCCCCAACGCAGAAGGCATCCATGGTTCCCGATTGCATGTTGGCCACCATCTGGGGCGGCGGAATCACCACCAGGCTGGTGTCCTTGTTGGGGTCCACGCCGTTGGCGGCCAACCAGTAGCGCATCCAGAGATCGTGGGTGCCGCCGGGGAAGGTGACAGCTGCCTTAAATTTACGGCCACCTGAACTAGCTTTGGCGATGTCTTTGGCCAGGGACAAATCTTTTAAGGTGAACTGCTCATCAAGAAATTGCTTGGAGAGTGAGATCGCCTGACCATTGACATTGAGGCGAGCCAAAATATTCATTGGCACCGGCTTTTTACTCTTACTGATCGCGCCTGTGGTGAGCAGGTAGGCCATGGGAGAAAGCAAGTGGGCGCCATCAATGCCACCGCCGCCACTGCCCAGCTCCAGATTGTCGCGGGTCACGGCCCAGGAAGTCTGTTTTTTCAGCTCCACGCCCGCCATCCCTTGCTTGGCGAAGAAACCCTTTTCTTTGGCCACAATCAAGGGCGCAGCATCCGTCAGGGCAATGAAGCCAAGGGTTGCCGATGTGGTTTCTGGCTTGGCAGGAGCTGCCTGGGCCGGTAGGGCTCCCAGCAGGGTTGTGAGCGTGCCCAGTTGCAGGGCAACACCCACGCCAGCAGCGCGTGACGAAATCAAGAAGGTGCGGCGCGTGAAAGTCGGCATGAAACAAAATGCGGCGCGTAATCGCCGCGAGCGGGGTTTATTAAGCCAGCAAAGGTGTTGCAAGAATGGATCCCTGCAACGGCCATCCACCTGACTGAGGTGTTGACAAAGACCGGACGGTCTGGGGGCAAGTGCCTGGGATCCCCGGGGCCAATACAGCTCAGAGCTGGCTGAATTGCGGAGGAGATGGCGGCGCACAAGCTGACCGACCAAGTGATAAGACCACATAGCGGACTTGGTTGGGCGTCGCAATTGCTACAGATTTCCGTTCTGCTTGCAACTGGCTTGACTCTGAAGATGGTCAGGCCTGGGTCCTTATCCAGCTGCGGGAGCCATCCTTTGACTGGGAACGTTCGTCATCAGCAACCAAATTGGCGCGACCCGCTAAGGAGACGTCAATCCAAATTCCACCAGGGCCAGGGGCAAATTGCGATGTTCGTGGCCGCTCTGGCTCAGCTTCACCAGGGCGAAACGCTGCAATTCGATCAGGCGCCCCCAGGCTGGGTCTTGGAGCAACACCCCTTGCTCCCGGCAGGCCTGCTGGACCGATCGCGGCGTTGCCTGGTCCTGCTGCCAACTCTCCTGGCAGGCAACGGGCAGGGTGCTTGCCATCCCTGCGACTTGCTGGGCTGTTCGCTCCAGTAACCACAGCCGCAGGTCCGCAATCGCGGCGGCCCCGTCGGGCCACTCCAGTAGGCGTTGCCGTTCTGGCACCGCCAGATCGCTCCAGTGGACCAGCTTGAGCTTGACGCCGGCGAGATCAAGCTTGCGCCGCACCGCCATCGGAATGCAACGCAGCTGGGCGGTGAACTCGGCTTCAAAGTCGAAACAGATCTGGGCATTTTCAGCACTTGCGCCCCACTCCTGACTGGCTGCGCAGAAGGAGCCACCGCTTTCGCAGCCCAGACGTTCGGAGGCACCACTCTCGGAGCCGGGGCTGTCGAAGCTGGGGCTGTCGGAGCTGGCGCTGTCAGACCCAGCCATGGACTCGGTGGTCATTGCAGGGAGGCCAGAAGGGCCAGGCCGGAACGGGCCTTGAGCAGGGCCTCACTCTGGTCGAGAGCGGCGACCAGGGTGTCGTGGGCTCCAGCGAACCAGAGATAAGCCGCCACATTCCAGCGCAGGGCATCGGCCAGGGGTCCGGTGCCGATCAGGGCCTCGCCGGCCTGGAGACGCCAGCTATCCAGGTCGCTCCAGCGCACCTCTTCCGCGTCGATGCCGTGTTCACGCGGATGGAGCAAGATCCGCTCACTGACGCCCTGGCGCAGGCGGGCAGTGATGCCGGCCCGGGTGGTGGGCAGGTCGGTGGAGCCTTCGAGCCCTTTAATCGTGAGCACATCCGTTTCTCCCGCAGCCGTGAGCGCCTCCCAGGCCCGAGCTTCGGTGGGCGGATGCACGAAGCCACTGATCAGCAAATGGTCCCCCTGGTGGGGGGTCCAAAGCAGCTCCAGGCTGGCGACCGGCGGCCGCTTACCAATCGCGTCGCGCACCGGCAGCAACCGCTCCGCCGCCGCAAAGTGATCTGGCTGATGGGTGAGGGCCAGGCCATGGCGTGCGAGCCGGTCCTGCACCTGGGCCATCGGCAACCCAAACCAGTCGACCCCCAGGGCCGCGAACAATTCCGCCAGGGTCACCCCGTATTTCACCGGCATCGGCCCCCCGCCATGGAGCACCACCGGCAGGCCCGCCGCCGCCAGCACTAGGGCCACCAGAGGCAGCAACGGCGCGGTACGGCTGCGGCCGTCATAGGGGACGCCGAAACAGAGGGCCCGCCGACCCGGTGTCACCAGCAGGGGGCCGTGGTGGCGATAGCTCTCGAGCATGCCGGTGAGCTCGATCGGCAGGGGACGGCGGATGCGATGGGCAATCAGGAAGGCCCCGAGCTGGGCCTCACTGGCCTGGCCCGCCAGCATCAAATCCATCGCTTCGCGGGCTTCCTGACGCGAGAGCCCGGTGCTGGTGTGTTCACCGCTACCGACCTTGCCCAGCAACTCGCGAAACCGCAGGGCCCCACCACTCAGGCCCCCACCCCGACCTGCGGGAAGGGGGCCCGGGAGTGGTCCTGGGAGTAGCCCAGACCGGGCTCCGGGCTGGGGCTCCGGGGTCGCTGTAGCGGCCGCACCCATTAGGTGTAGTGGTTGAGACAGGAGCGCACCGGCCCGCTGGCCACATTGTCCATTCGATTGGCGTTCCGATTGGTTGATGGTATCTGCTGCATCGAAGGAGTTTCAGGGCGATGGGGCGGATCCAGGCCGAGCGGGAATCAAGCTCAGCAATGTTGAACAAGCAAAAGCTGCCTATTGCGGCCTGGAGCTGGAACCAGGCCTGGGCCAGCTGGCCGCACATGGCTGGCAGTCTCTGGACGAAGAGACCCTGACCATCCATCTGAAGTGGCTGGGGATCTTTTTTCGGCCCGTGACCCCCGGGCGTTTCATGCTGCGCTTGCGCCTCCCCAATGGCGTGATCCAGGCCGACCAGCTGGACGTACTGGCCGATGCCTTGGATCGTTGTGGCGACGAGGGCTCTGCTGATATCACCACCCGCCAGAACCTGCAGATGCGCGGGTTGCTGCTGGAAGACATGGCGCCCCTACTACTGGCCATGGATGGGGTGGGCCTGACCAGCCGCCAATCAGGTCATGACAATCCCCGCAACATCACCGGCAATCCCTTCGCTGGCATTGATCCGGAGGAATTGATCGACACCAGGCCCCTGGTGTCGGCGATCCAGGCCCGACTGCTGGGGCCGGAGGGACCCCGCAATCTGCCCCGCAAGTTCAATGTGGCCGTCGGTGGGGCCGCCGATAGCTTCCTGCTCCACAACGACCTGGCCTTTCTGCCCTCCCGGCGCGATGGGGAACTGGGCTTCACGGTGATGGTGGGGGGCTTCTTTTCGGCCCAACGCAATGCCCTGGCCCTCCCCCTGGGGCTGTGGCTGCGGCCCGGGCACCTGGCCGATTTCAGCCTGGCCGTGTTGCGCCATTTCGAGCGCCACGGCAATCGCGTCGCCCGCAACAAAAGCCGGCTGATGTATCTGATCGAGCAACGGGGCCTGGAGTCCTACCGCCAGGAACTGCTGGCTGAATTGGCAGCCCTTGGTCCTGACGGCCTGCAGCACGCCGCCCTTGACCACGACGGCAGCCATCTGGTGACCAGGGAGCCCCGCTCCGGGCTCGGGGTGCAGGCCCAGAAGCAGGCGGGCCTGAACTGGGTCGGCCTCAGCGTGCCCATGGGCCGACTCGATGCCGACGCCATGGCCGAGCTGGCCCGCCTGGCCCGGACCTATGGCAGTGGCGAACTGCGCTTCAGCGAGGCCCAGAACGTTCTGATCCCGGGGGTGCCCGCCGGCCAGGTTGGGGCGTTATTGGTCGAACCCCTACTGCAACGCTTCCGGCCCGAGCCAGGCCCACTTGAGGCCGAAGCCGTGAGTTGCACCGGCAGCCGCTATTGCAGTTTTGCCCTGATTCCCACCAAAACGACGGCCCAGGCCGTGGTCGAGGAGCTGGAGCGGCGACTGGAGTTGCCCCAAGCGGTGCGCAGCCACTGGACCGGCTGTCCAAATGCCTGCGGCCAGCCCTACCTGGGTGAGATCGGCCTAATGGGCGCCAAAACCCGCGAAGGGGGCCAATTGGTGGAGGCCGCCAAAATTTTCCTCGGGGGCTCGATGGGGGCCGAGCCCAAGCTGGCCGCCCTGCATGGCAAGGCCGTCCCCCTGAGCGCCCTGGCTGATGTGCTGGAGGCCCTGCTTGTGGAGCGTTTCGGAGCCCGGCGCCGCAACCTGGTCCCTTGAAGCCCCTCCCGCCGGCCCAGACCGGCTTCGATCGCCGCAGGGTCGCCGCAGCTGGCAGGGTGGATCCAGCTGCCCGGTGCGTGCCAGTGCTCCGCCAGGGATCTGAACAGTCCGACCCACCGCCCTTGCCGCCGCCCGGCAGCCCACAGCGTTGGCAGGTGCTCCAGGACCTGCGGCGGCTTGGCAGCGATCCCCAGGCCTGGCTCTCGGGCTTGGCCCAAGGCCACCTCGCCGCCGAGCTGGATCTTCTGGTCGCCCTCGTCGGCCTGGTGGATCAGGGGGGCGCGGAACGTCTGCTGATCCTGGCGTCGGACTTCGGCCTGCCAGCCCTCGAACACGCACTGGAGCAGGCCCTGCCGGCCCTCGCCGCCACCACCGCCCGGGCTGCCTGGCTGGAACCGCTCCTGGCCCTGGCGCCGGACGAACCAGGCTGGCTGGCCCTGCTGGGGACGTTCCGGGACCCGCGCGTGGCCGAGCGCCTGCGGCGGGCCCTGGGCCGCTGCCAGAACCCCCGGCTGCTGGAGCGGCTCGGCCATCAACGCCAGAGCGAGGATGGGGCCCTACTCCTAGAAATCAGCCTGGCGCCCGGACCCCGGGCCCTGCGCCAGGGGGCCTTGGAAGGCCTGGCCCTGGGGCTGTCGGCCTGGCCACTGGCGCCCCTGCAGGCCGGCCTGGTGGCCCTGGCCCAAGACCTCGACCCCGAGCTGGCCGGCAAGGCGGTGGATCTGCTGGCCCGCCTGCCCCAGGGGCAGCGCCAGTTGCGGCGCCTGGTCCAACGCCCCCTGGCGGCCCCGGTGCAAGGACGGCTGCAGCGGCGCCTGCGGCGCTCGCCGATGGTGTTAGTGGTGCATGGCCGCAGCGGTGGCCTGATCCCCGAGGAGCTGAAGCACTGGGCCTTGGAGTTGGAGCAGCGGCGCGGCGCGCCCGTGCTGTTGCAGGCACTCACCAGCGGCACTCCGCTAGTGAGCCCAGGCTTCTGGACTGGGGCCCACCGGGCTGGGGCGGTGAGCCTGGTGCCCTTGTTGCTTCTGCCCGGGGGCCACGTGCGCAAGGACCTGCCGGCGATCGCCCGCGCCTGGCAGGCTCGCCTGGACCAGGGCTCCGCTCCCAGCTGGGCCCCCGGATCGGCACCTAACTCGGCCCTCAGCCTGCGGCGCTATCCCTTCCTGGGAGCCTGGCCCGCCTGGCAGCGCCTGCTGGCTGAGCGGCTGGCCGACCGGCAGGCGTTCGGCGCGATCCGCTGGCTGCATCACCCGCTGGAGGGGCCCCTGGCCCGGCGCTATCTGGCCCACTTGGAGGCCGTGCTGGGCAGTCCTGGGCTGGCCACTTCTTACACTGCAGACCTGGCGGATCTGGTTGTGCCTGCTCAACGCTCCGATCAGAAAGCCGATCTCGAAACCGTCGCTGTCCTGCCCCTAACCCTGGCCAGCAACCGGCTCACAGACACCCTCGACGCCGGCCAGCGCCTGGCCCTCGACCCAGGCCAAGCCCGCCCCCCCCAACCCCTTCCTCCCCTGTTGCAGCAGCCCGCCATCCGCCAGTTCCTGCTCAAGGCCCTGGAGGCGTTGCCATGAGCGCCGAAACGTCAGGTTCAGAAACCCTGGGCGCCGAAATCTTGGGCACCGCTGCAAAGGGCCCCCAGACCATGGGGCCCCCTACCTCGGCCCAGAGCCTGCCAGGCACCGTATATCTCGTAGGAGCGGGCCCGGGCGATCCCGAACTGCTCACCCTCAAGGCCCATCGGCTGCTCAGCGGCTGCGATGCCCTCGTCTACGACTCCTTGGTGCCCCGGGCCCTGCTTGATCTCATTCCAGAGGGCTGCGAGTGCCATTTCGTCGGCAAGCGCCGCGGCCACCATTCCGTGCCGCAACGCAGCACCAATGCGGTGCTGGTGGAGCTAGCCCAGCGCCACCGCTGCATCGTGCGGCTCAAGGGTGGCGATCCCTTCCTGTTCGGGCGCGGTGGCGAGGAGGCCGCCCACCTGGTCAACCATGGGGTGTCCGTGCAAGTGGTGCCGGGGGTGACAGCGGGCATCGCCGCGCCGGCCTATGCGGGCATTCCGGTGACCCATCGCCGCGCCGGCTCCAGCGTCACCTTCGTGACAGGCCATGAGGAAATCGATAAGGGGCGCCCCGGCGTCGATTGGCGCGGCCTGGCCCGGTGCAGCGACGGGCTAGTGATCTACATGGGCCTCCATAACCTGCGCCAGATCTGCGCCGAGCTGCTGGCCGGCGGTCTGGTCGCCACCACCCCGGCGGCGGTGGTGCAGCAAGGCACCGTGACCGGCCAGCGCCAGCTGATCTGCTCCCTCGCCGACCTGGCTGACCGGGTCGAAGCCGAAGGCCTGGGCTCGCCGGCGATCGTGGTGATCGGCGCCGTGGTGGCGGAGCGGATTCCCCAGTGCGCCCCGGAACCGGCCCAGGTGGAGATGCCGATTCCCTTCTGAGATCCGGCCTCAGCAGCGGCCTGAGGCTGGACTTACCAGAAGGCAGAGGCTGCAGGAACCGCAGCCGGCAAGCCGCAGCCGAGGCCTACTCCAGCCGCAACACCCCCTGGGTGCGTTCGCGGCGCTGCTGGTCTTGGGCGCGGTAGGCGGCCTGGCAGTCGCCCCTAGGGGCGAGCACGCAGCTCACATAGTTGGAGGCATCCACTAGGGCGGCGCGGATCGCCTTGGCCGTGGGCGTGCGCTGAGACTGGCTGTTGTTGGAACCAAATTGCAGGGTGCCGGCGGCGGCGGTCAGGGCCTGGCCGGTGGTGCCCATGTTGGGGGCGAGCCAGAGGGCGAGGCCGGCGGCAGGCGCCAGGCTGGTGCCGCTAGAGCGGGCTTCAGCCGTGTTGGTAGCCCGCCCTTCGACGGTGCGGGAGGCGATGATCTCGCCGGTGCTGCTATCAACAATGCGGATATCAAGGGCGACGTAATCCCTAGTTTCCAGTTGTTGCTTGTTGGTGCCAAAACCGAGCAAACCGAAGTTGCTGCCGGATTGCTTATTTTCGACGTTGTTGTCATAGGCGGTGAGAGTACCAAGCACGATGTAGCGGGCACCAGTCATCTGACCCTTTTTGGCGGCGTTGCTGCCCTTTTTGACAATGCCCAGTTCAGCGAGCTCTTGCTCCGACAACACCTGTTTGAGGTTGCTGCGCTCCACCACCTGGATATCCCCGGTGGCCGTCAGCTCATTGGCCAGGGCGGCGGCCAAGTCCTGGGCCACCGATCCCTGCCACCACCAAGTGGGCTGGGTCACGGTGTTCTTGAACTCCGGCACCGACACCGTCGGCCTGGCCCAGGGCCGCCCCGGCCGGGGCGGCTGATAAGGCTGTTGATACGGAGCCTGTTGATAGGGCTGTTGATAAGGCTGCTGGTAGGGCTGTTGATAGGGAGCCTGTTGATAGAGCTGCTGGGGCAGGGGCTGGGCTTGCTGCTGGGCTTGCTGCTGGGCCGTGGCGGGCAGGCTGGCACCGGCAAGCAGGCAAGCGAACAGGCTGGCGCCCAGGCGTTTCGGGGTCATCGCGGCGGGATGAAAGCGGAGGTCCATGGCCCCATGCTGGCCTGAGCCCGGCAGCCTGGCTCGACTGCGCCAGTCGGGTATCCGTCCCTGATCCGGTCCCCATCAGGGGTTTGGTAGCGAATCGAACGACGGGCCCTGCTGGCGCCTGGGTTGATTGAGCAACCTTCTCCGTCCACCTCCGGTGGGCAATGCCCATGTACACCAGCCTGCTGGAGGCCAACCAGGGCGGCCCGTCACCATCAGCCCCGAGGCCGGCGCCGATGTTCGAAATGATCCCCTATGAGAAGTTCCGCGATACCCCCGCGGTGCGCTTCTACGACATCACCGTGCCCACCTCCAATGCCCGCGATCTGGTGGTGCACAGCGGCCCGGCGATCAGCCCGCCCGATGACATCGACACTGGCGCCTGGCAGTTCTATCTCCATCCCCACCAGGAGGACAACCTGCTGGCCTTACATGGCGGTCGCACCTTCTTTCTGGTGAACCTGGGCTGGAACTATCCCTTCCACATCGTGCGTCTCGAAAGCGGTGGTGACATCCTGCGCATTCCGCCCGGCACCTTCCATCGCTCCATGTCCGATCCCGATGGCTCGGTGGTGCTGAACCAGGCCGTGCGCGATCCAGGCGCCAGCGTGCTGCGCGAATTCCGCGTCTACAACAGCGCCCGCATTCCCCGCCTGTTCGCCAGCACCTCGCGCACCGCTCCCCTGCCCAAGCTGCATGGCGTCAGCTGGTAACCAGCAGGCTGCTCCAGGCTTGCGGCCCAAGCGCAGGCCTGGAGCAGCCCAACTCCGCTGGCCCCCGAGGGTTCAGGGACGGAGCTAGCGATCAGGGCAGCCGCAGGTCCACGGTCACGGCATCCGGGCTGGCTCCCCGCCACGGCCCGGCAGCGGCCTCGACTGGGACTTCACAGCTTGCTGTTGTCTGGGCCAGGAAGCCGCCGTCTTCGCTGAGCAGGGTCCATCGGGGCAGGTGCGGGTCACCCGCCGGGAGCCTGAGCCTGCCAAGGCCCCCATCGTTGCGGGCCACCAGGGCCAGTTCCAGGGGCAGGTGCGGCGCAATCGTGGGGTGCAGGCAGGGGTAGAGGCGCTCCAGCCGATAGCGCACGGCCAGCGGCCGGGACTCCCCAACGGCGGGCAGGGCCAGGGGGCGTCCCTGCAGCACCAGGCCATAGCGCTGGCGGAAGGCCGCCGAAGTAATCACTTCGAAGCGGCGCAGGGAGCTGTCAACGAAGCGGCTGGTGCTGCCGCCTTCCACCGGGGTGTCGCAAAGCAAGGGCCAGGGCTCAAGGCTGCGGCGGATCTCCAGTTCCGCCTCGCCGTCACGCCAGTGGAGCAGCCGCGGGAAGCGCCATTGCCAGATCTGGCGGAACGGGCCGGGATCGAGGACCAGGCCATCGACCGCCAACAAGGCCAGCACCTGGTCCAGATCGGCCCAGAGCTCACTGGGCAGCAGGCAGCGATCATGCAGGGCCTCACCCCAGGGGCGCTGGCCGACAGGGCGATGGGCCGGCTCGAGCAAGTGGGCGGCCAGGGCGCTCCAGAGCAGGGCAATCGCCGCGCTCCACTCGGAATGGGGCAGGGTTTCCATGGCCCGGAACTCAATCAGCCCCTGGCAGCCGGCGGCCCAGGCCGGGTTCCAGAACTTGTCAAGGCTGATTTCGCTGCGATGGGTGTTGCCGCTCTTGTCAGCGTGGAGGTGGCGCAGGGTTTCGCTGATCGCCACCCGCTGGTCGCCCCCAGGCAACCCGGCCAACACCTGGTGGGCCAACTGCAGGTCAAGCCAGTCGGCGCTGCCCTCATCGGGGCGGGGCGCCTGGGAGGCGGGGCCCACCGAATTGCCGCTGAACAGGTAGGCCAGGCTGGGGTGGTGCTGCCAGAAGCGCAGCAGGCCCACCAGCCAGACGGGACGGCTGAAGAAGGGGTTCTGCTCCAGGCTCGGGCCGCCCCAGAGCAGGTGGTTGCCACCGCCTGTGCCTGCCTGGCTCAGACCTGCCTGGCTCAATCCTGCCCGGTTCAGGCTTGCTTGGTTTAAGGCGTCCTGGCCTGTGCGCTCCGGGCTCAGGTCCTCGAGATCCAGGAGCTCAGGGGCGGGCTGCCGCTGCTTCCAGGAGCGCAAACCAACGGCCGCACCACTGTCCTCCAACAACCCCATCCACCCGGCGTAGGCATCCCAATTGGGACAGACCGGCAGATTCACCTCCAGCACACCCGGATCGGCGGTCAGGCCCAGCACCTGCCAGGCACCATCGATGTCGAGGGGCAAGACGCCGCTGAGATCCGGCTGGCTCCAGGCGCCACTGGCGCTGGCGATCACGCCCAGCACCTGCTCCAGGGGCTGGCGGGCCAAGGGCGGCAGAAACAGGCTCCACTCGCTGGGTCCCACCTCCAAGGTGAGCACCTGGCGCAGCACCCCCTCAGGGAAGTGCTGCAGGGGCAGGCGCAGTCCGGCTGGACCGGGGGCGCCAAGCAACTCGCGCAGCTCCTCGGCCAGGGGCCAGGCCGCCGGCTGCCAGCCCAGCTCTCCCTCCACGTCCTCGTCCTCGCCATCGTTGTGGCTCAGGGGGGCCGCCCAAACGCTGCGCTCCTCATCGAGGGGATCGCGCAGTTGCAGGGGCTGCAGGCTGCAACCCAGGCCGCGGCCGATCGCCGCCAGGAGCCTTTCTGCCGCCTCAGCCGGCAAAACGGGTCGGGGCAGCCCATCGCTCTGGGGCCAAACCACCACCGGCTCGCCACTAGGCCCGGTGAACAGGCGCAGGGCCCAGCGGGGGTTCACCTCGCCGTCGTAGCGCTTGCCCGGGCAGTACATCAGGGTGCTGCCAGGCCAGGCCCGCAGCTGCAGCTGGGCCGCCAGGGCCCGGGCATAGCCGAGTTTGGTGGGCCCATCGGCCGCAAACGACCATTCGGCCCCTTCCGGTTGGTCGGGTACGTAGGTGGGTTCACCGCCCAGGGTGAGCTGCACCCCGGCAGCGGCCAGGCGCTGCTCGATCAGCGCGCTGACCTGGGCGGCAGCCATCGGGCTAGGGGGCTGGCTGGCTGGGGCCTTCAGGGCTGAACTGATCACTGGGGAACTCCCGAGGGGGGATGGGGCAGCAGGTGCACCTGGGGGGGCGCCTTGGCCTCAGCGTCCGTCTCCAAGGGCGGCACCAGGACCTCGGCCTGGATGTCCCACTTGAGAATGCTCTTCACTCCCGGTGGGCCAGAGAAGCTACCGGTGATCGCGGCGGTTAGATCGGATTGGGACGAGGTGGCCAGGGGGATATAACGCTCATCCACCGCCCCCTTGCCGCTGGCATCAAAGCCGCGCCAGCCGGCCCCCTGGAGGTACACCTCGGTCCAGGCGTGCAGGTCGTATCGGTTCGGCTTGGGCTCCACTAGGTGGTAGCCGCTGACAAAACGGGCCGGCAGTCCGACGCTGCGGCAACACTCGATCATCAGCATGGCCAGATCCCGGCAGGAGCCGACCCGCTCCTTGAGGGTGCGGCCGGCGGGCCAGGCCGGTCCGACATGGCGCTGGGTGTATTTCACCCGGTCCTGGATGATTTCAATTAATTGTTGAAGGAAGGTGAGGCTGCTCTGGTCGCTGCCCATCAGGGCTTCCTGGGCCAGATCCACCGCCGCCGGGTCGTGTTGGCCATTGGGCAGCCAGCCCTGCAGGCAGGAGAGCAGGTCGGGATTGAGCCGGCCGATCGCGACCGGCAGGCGCGCCATCTCCTCATCGAGGCAGGCCTCGATCAGGGGCGGCTGCCAGGTTTCCACCTCTGAAGTGGCCTCGACCCGAAAGATCCGCGTTTCCTTGAGGAAGCGGGCCCGGGTGATCGTGTCGCCACCGGCGGCGAGCAGGTCGTAGAGCTGGCTGGGATCGGGGCTGATCGTCAGGCTGTAATCCAGCAGCCGCTGAAAACCGTGGGGCCGCGGTCGCAGGCAGAAGCGGTGGGGCCCCAGCAGCACTGGATCGCTGTAGCGGTAGAAAAACGTGTGGGTTAGGCGGGCACGCATGCCGGATCGGCGCTCGACTCGGAGGGGGACGGGGTGGGCATCACAAAGTAACGGTCATGGATCAGCCCATGCAGCCGGTTGAGATCGCTCTGGAAATGGTCGATGGCCTCATGCAGCCCCTGGCCAATCAGGTCATCAATTCGCACAAAACTCCAGCTGGCGAGCATCAGACCGCTCAGGCATTCCAGGTCATCGGGCGGCCCGGGCACCGCACTGCTGCGGATCACGCCCAGGGCCTTGCTGATGCCTTCGAGGCAATAGCGCACCGACCGCGGGAAGATCGGATCGAGCAGCAGAAACGCGGCCACCGCCCGGGGGGTGATGCCCTGCTGCTGGGCCTGGCGGAACATCTGGTAAGCGCCGGCCGTGCGCAGCAGCGAGATCCACTGCAGCTCATCGAGCACGCCGCCCACCTCCTCGGGGCTGGGCAACAGCAGGAAATACTTGACATCGAGGATGCGGGTCGTCTTGTCGGCCCGCTCAATCAGGCGACCCAGGCGGCTGAATTGCCAGGAGAGATCGCGGCTCAGCGTCGCATCGGTGACGCCATAAAAGAGCTGGCAGGCGCGGCGGATTTCCCGCAGTTGCTCCTGGGGCTGCAGCGCCCAGAAGGCATCGCTTTCCTGCAGGGTCCAGTGCAAATCATTGATCTGCTCCCACATTTCCGTGGTGATCACCTCGCGGATCTGGCGAGCGTTCTCCCTAGCGATGGCGATGCAATTAACGATGCAGCTGGGATTTTTCGGTTCCCGTACCAAAAAACACACCACATCCTCAGGTGTGCCCTGGGGATAGAGGGTGTCGAACAGTTCGCGATCGCCGCAAGCATCGATCAGGGGCAGCCAGGGTTCGGCGCTGCCGGGCGGGCAATCGAGGGCCATGGCCTCGCTCACCTCCACAAAGCGGGAGATGTTCTCGGCCCGTTCAACGTTGCGATTAATCCAGTAAAGCGAATCGGCGACGCGGCTCAACATGGGGAGTCCTCCACGATCCAGGTGTCCTTGCAGCCGCCGCCCTGGGAGGAGTTCACCACCAGGGAGCCCCGGCGCAGGGCCACCCGGGTGAGGCCGCCGGGGCTGACCCAGGCCCCCTTGCCGCGCAGCACGTAGGGCCGCAGGTCCACATGGCAGGGGTAGAGCTCCCCCTGGCTAAGGGAGGGCACGGTGGAGAGATCCAGGGTGGGTTGGGCGATGAAATTACGGGGATCGGCCTCAATCTTGGCGGCAAATTCGAGAATTTCAGCCTGCTCAGCGTGGGGGCCGATCAGCATGCCGTAGCCCCCCGCCTCCGCCACCGACTTCACCACCAGGTCCTTGAGGTGGGCGAGCACATAGGCGCGATCGTCGGCCCTGGAACACAAATAGGTGGGCACATTTTCGATGATCGGCTCCTCACCGAGGTAGTAGCGGATCATCTCGGGCACATAGGCGTAGATGAGCTTGTCATCGGCCACGCCGCTGCCCGGGGCGTTGGCGATCGCCACCCGCCCGGCCGCATAGGCCGCCATCAGGCCCCGCACCCCCAGCATCGAATCACTGCGGAACACGGCCGGATCGAGGAAGTCGTCGTCGATGCGCCGATAAATCACATCCACCGCTTCGAGGCCAGCGGTGCTGCGCATCCAGACCCGGTTGCCCTCGCAGACCAGATCACGCCCTTCCACCAGCTGGATGCCCATCTGTTGGGCCAGGTAGCTGTGCTCGAAGTAGGCGCTGTTGAACACCCCAGGCGTCAACAGCACCACCTTGGGCTGGTTGGTCCAGGGGGCCAGCTCCCGCAGGGTCTGGAGCAAATGGGAGGGATAGTCGTCGATCGGCTGGACGGTGCGACCGGCGAACAGGCTCGGGAACATGCGCTTCATCACGCGCCGGTTCTCGAGGAA
>CAMAPJ010000033.1 GCA_945860085.1 Synechococcus sp. UW140
TGCCTGGCCGCCTGCGAGCTGGCGGGCGGCGACAGCAACCTGGCCCTGCCCACGGCCGTGGCCCTGGAGATGGTCCACACCATGTCGTTGATCCACGACGACCTGCCGGCCATGGACAACGACGACCTGCGCCGGGGCCGGCCCACCAACCACAAGGTGTTTGGCGAAGCCAACGCAATCCTGGCCGGCGACGCCCTACTGACGCGGGCCTTTGAAATGGTGGCCCTGCGCAGCCCCGGGGTGCCGGCCGAGCGGCTGCTCCAGGTGGTGGGCGAACTGAGCCTGGCCTCGGGAGCCCCCGGGCTGGTGGGCGGCCAGGTGGTGGACCTGGAATGCGAAGGCAAGGACGTGGACCTCGAGACCCTCGAGTACATCCATTTGCATAAAACCGGCGCCTTGCTGCGCGCCTGCGTGCTCAGCGGCGCCCTGGTTGCGGGAGCCTCCGAGGACCTGCTAGTGGCCCTCGGCACCTACGCCCGGGGCATCGGCCTGGCCTTCCAGATCATCGACGACATCCTGGATGTGACCGCCAGCAGCGAGGTGCTCGGCAAAACCGCCGGCAAGGACCTCACCGCCGACAAAACCACCTACCCGAAATTGCTGGGCCTCGAGGAATCCCGCCGCCGGGCCGAAGCCCTCGTGAGCGAAGCCAAAACGGCCCTGGCCCCCTGGAGCGCCCAGGCCGCCCCGCTGCTGGCCCTAGCCGACTACATCACCAGTAGGGACCGATGATCGCTTCGATCGACCCCACTGGCTTGAGCGCTGATCCGAATCTTTTGCAGGCCTTCTTCAGCAATGGCGTGCTGGCCTGGGGGCTGGCGGCCTGTGGCCTGGCCCAGGTCTCCAAGCTGCTGATCGAGCTGGTGGTGCACCGGCGCTGGCGACCGGCGGTGCTGGTGGAAACCGGCGGCATGCCCTCGAGCCATTCGGCCCTGCTCACGGGCACCACGGCTGGCATCGGCTGGCAGCTGGGCTTTGACAACCCCCTGTTTGCCCTGGCGGCCACCATGTGTTTTGTGGTGCTCTACGACGCCTCGGGGGTGCGGCGGGCGGCCGGGATCACCGCAGCGCGGGTGAATGGCCTGCCCGATGGCCTCTGGGACGCCAAGGGCGAAGGCGCGGCCGTGCTCAAACCGCTCAAGGAAAACCTCGGCCACACCCGCCTGGAGGTGTTCGTGGGCAGCGTGATCGGTCCGGCCGTGGCCCTGCCCGGCCTGGTGCTGGTGGGATCGCCCCTGGAGATCGCCCACCATCTCGGCCTGCTCCAGGGCCAGCTGCCGATCGGGTGACCCTCCCCTCACCAGGCTCGCAGGAGGCAGCGCTCACCCCGGGCCAACAGCAGGCGCTGGCGGCCTTTGCCACCTGGCTGCAGGCGTCCAGTGATGGCACGCCCTTTGTGTTGAGCGGCTTTGCCGGCACCGGCAAAACCTTCCTCTCCATGCACCTGCTGGCCCAGGTGGAGGCCACGGGCCTCTGCTGGACGGTGGTGGCCCCCACCCACAAGGCCGTGGGGGTGTTGCGCCAGCAGCTGGCCCTCCATGGCCTGCAACCCACCTGGTTCCCGGCCACGATCCACCGGCTGCTGCGACTCAAACTCCGGCGCGAGCGCGATTTGGAGCGCTGCGAGGAAACGGAGCAAACCGCCATGGCCCTGGAACACCTGGGCCTGGTGCTGATCGATGAGGCCTCAATGGTGGACAGCAGCCTGCTGGAGATCAGCCTGCGCTGCGCCCACCCCTTCCGCACCCGGCTGGTGTTCGTGGGCGATCCGGCCCAGCTGCCGCCGGTGGGGGAGCCGGTGAGCCCCGTGTTCTCGCTCGGCCGGGCCGAACGGGCCTTCCTGTCTGAGGTGGTGCGCCACCAGGGCCCGGTGTTGCGCCTGGCCACGGGCCTGCGCGAGGGGGCGCTGCCCTGCCGGCAGCCGCCGGTGTTGACGCCAATTCGCAGCAGCCTGGGCCTAGTGGCGGTGGCGCCCCGGTCGAACTGGCTGGCGGCGGCCCAGGCGGCCCTGCGGCGGGCGGCGGAACTGGACAATCCGGATCACGCCCGCATCCTCTGCTACACCAACCGCTCCCTGGAGCAGCTCGTGCCACTAGCGCGCCGCGCCATCCATGGCGAGATGGCGGATCAGTTGCCGGTGTTGCCGGGGGAGGTGCTGATCAGTCGCGCCGCGGTGATGGCGCCGGCCTGCCGCCAGGGGGAGGAGGGGGCCGAGGAGCCGGACATGCTGCTGGGCTCAAACCGGGAGCTGGTGGTGCGCGATGTGACGCCGGAGCGCTGCGACCTGGCCGATTTCGGCGTCGGCAGCGGCGATGGCCTCACGGCCACCGTGATCGACACCCTCACCGCCGAAGTGGAAGCGGGCGAAACCCGGCTCAGCCTGCGCCTGTTGCCGCCGGTGGGCAGTGCCGCCCGCCAGCAGCTGGATGGCGTGTTGGCCCGGCTGCGCCAGCAGGCCCGCGAGGCCGGCAAAAAAGACGGCCGGGGCCTGTGGCGGCGCTTCTTCCTAGTGCGTGATGCCTTCGCCTCGCTCGGTCCGGCGGCCGTGTTGACGGTGCACCGCAGCCAGGGCAGCACCTTTGGCGAGGTGTTCGTGGCCGGGGATGTGTTTTGGCCCAGCGATGAGCAGTTGCGCCGCCAACTGGTGTATGTGGCGGTGAGCCGGGCCAGCCAGGCGGTGTGGCTGGTGGGCGCCCCGGCGAGTAGCAGCGCCTCTGGCCAGGCAGAAGCCCAGCGTTGGCAGGAATGGCTGGCCGCAGGGGCCTGACCCCCGCCAGCATCAAGACCCGGCAGGGCGCAACGACATGGCCGGTGAGGGGTCTCTGCCATGGCTTCATTGCGAAGCCCGTTCGCACAGATCCCTTGAACGGCCTCAGCGGCAAGGCGGCAACGATCCCCGGACCCGGCAGCAGCTGGGCCTCAGCACCGTCCGAGAGGGCCACATTTTGCGGCAAGAGCAGGACTGCGCCAGGCCGGGGCAGTGAGCGCCTCGGCCTCGAATTGGGCCGAACCGGCTGGGCCCGGGCGGCCAGGCGGTGCCAGCTCTTCGCTGCAATTGGCCAGGGTCCAGTGGCCGCCAAGGCCGTCTTCAAGCAGCAGGGGCCTGCGGGGATCCCTTGAGACAAAATGCTTAGCAAGGCTTTTTGCTTTCATACGCATTCAACGCTATCGTTGTAACAGGCGCGGATCGCGCCTGTCTCCGGTCTTCCGCTGGGAGCCCGACCCAGGACCTCCCGCCTTGTCCCCTGTCTTCATCGACCCATGACGACCTCCCTGATCGCCCCTTCCCGGGGCAACCCGTGGGGCTGGTTCAAGGCCTGGGTCACCAGCACCGACAACCGCCTCTACGTGGGCTGGTTCGGTGTGCTGATGATCCCCACCCTGCTGGCCGCCAGCCTCTGCTTTGTGATCGCCTTCATCGGCGCTCCACCGGTAGACATCGACGGCATCCGCGAACCAGTCTCCGGTGGCTTGCTCTACGGCAACAACATCATCACAGCCGCTGTTGTGCCCTCCAGCAACGCCATCGGGCTGCACTTTTATCCCATCTGGGAAGCGAGCAGCCTCGATGAATGGCTCTACAACGGCGGGCCCTACCAGCTGATTATCTTTCATTTCCTGATCGGCATCTTCTGCTGGATGGGCCGGGAATGGGAACTGAGCTACCGCCTGGGCATGCGCCCCTGGATTGCCGTGGCCTATTCCGCCCCGGTGGCCGCCGCCACCGCTGTGCTGCTTGTTTATTCCATCGGCCAGGGCTCCTTCTCCGATGGCATGCCCCTGGGCATCTCCGGCACCTTCAACTTCATGCTGGTGCTCCAGGCGGAACACAACGTGTTGATGCATCCCTTCCACATGCTCGGCGTGGTGGGTGTTTTTGGTGGCGCCCTATTTGCGGCCATGCACGGATCCTTGGTGACCAGTTCCCTGGTGCGCGAAACCACGGAAAGCGAATCACTCAACAAGGGCTACAAGTTTGGCCAGGAGGAGGAGACCTACAACATCGTGGCCGCCCATGGCTACTTCGGTCGCCTCATCTTCCAGTACGCCTCGTTCAACAACAGCCGCAGTCTCCATTTCCTCCTGGCGGTCTGGCCGGTGCTAGGGATCTGGTTTGCAGCCCTGGCTGTTGCCAGCTTTTCCTTCAACCTCAACGGCCTCAATTTCAACCAGTCGATTCTTGATTCCCAGGGCCGGGTGGTGCGCACCTGGGCCGATGTGCTCAACCGTGGTGGCCTCGGCATCGAAGCCATGCACGAACGCAATGTCCACAACTTCCCCCTGGATCTGGCCTCCTTCGCCGCCAGGCCCGTGGCCTGGCTCGCCCCTGCAATCGGTTAGTGAGACTTTGATCCTCACCCAGTCGAGCCAGGCCGATCTAGAGGGTTTAGCCCTGGCCTAAAGGCCCCAACCAGCCTGCCCTCAGCCCGGACCCGGTTCGGGCTTTTTCATGCCCGAGGACCTGCAACCTGATCAAGGACAGGGCCGAATCTGGTTGAAGCGGGAGAGGTTGATCCGCCACTGCTGCTGGCTTGAATCGAGCATGTCTACAAAGCAATGGCCGGCAGCCAGGTGGCTGGCCGGGTAGCTGGTGCGGGCATGAATCGGCCGCTCCAAAGTGGCATCAATGCCACTGAAGGCCACGACAATCTCGGCATGGGCCGCCTCGAGGGCGTCGCGGCCGAGGCCGTGCAAGGGACTGTTGGCATCAATCGGATGCATGGCCGTCCAAGTGAGCAGGAAGGCAATCCCTTCATCGCGCAACAAGGGCAAGGGCAACAACCGGCGCAGGCTGTGGCCTTCACTGCTGCGTTCATCAATGGCCAGAAACACCCTCAGCCGGGCCGCCAAGATCGTATTGCGACGCTCATTGGCCAGGCGAAAGGCCAACGTCGGTACGCCGTTATAGGCATGCACAACCGCCCGTTCGGAGAAGCGGATCCGGGCCCGGCTGCGCGAAAAGCGGGCAAACACCAGGCCAGTACTGATCGCCACAAAGATCAAGCCGGTGAGGGATTCAGCCGTGACCAGCAGGTTCACCAGCGGGCTAGCGGGATAGAGCACCCCATAGCCAATCGAACCCAGGGTTTGCACGCTGAAGAAGAAGGCCTCGCCCAGACCGGCAAGGCCGCTGGCTGTACCGCCGATCCCGCCCGGATCAAGCAGAAACAGCCCGGTGAAAAGGCCATTGATGGCGAGGTAAACCAGGCCCAGCAGCACAAAGAACAGGGGCCAAGGCACGGCCAACATCAGGTGCTGGGGCTCTCGCCAAAGGCGGAGCCAGCTGGCCGCTTCAGCCGCTGCGTAGATGCCGTTCTGGGGGTGGACCAGCTCGCCGTCGCTGGGGTCGGCTTGGAACGGCCTGGCCCCTGGGGGTTCCCCAAGAGTTGGCCTGCCCGGGCCTGGCTCGCCTTGGGCCAGCTGCCTGCCGAATCGGCGCCGACCCTGCCTTTGGCTCACCGCACGCCTCAAGACCCCCTATCGACACTAGGCGGCCATGCGTTTAATGGCATGAAGCGATAGACTGCAGACTCCGGGGCTCAGCCGATGGCACCCAGTCCTGCCGATCGCTCCAGTTGCCGCACCGGAATCGTGGAGCTGGACCAGCCAGGGCACTGGGCCGCCAACCAGGCCGCTCGGGAGCGGCAACCATGACAGCCCCGGGCCCGCGGGTGTTGATCGTCGGCGGGGGCACTGCCGGCCTCACAGTGGCGAGCCTGCTGCTGAAGCAGCGCCCGGGGCTCGCGATCACGCTCCTAGAGCCCAGCGGCGACCACTGGTACCAACCCGGCTGGACCCTGGTGGGCGGCGGCCTGCTGGATCTCAAACAGACACGCCGCGACGAGGCTGGCCTGATCCCGAAGGGTTGCCGCTGGATCCAAGCGGCGGCGGTGGCCTTCGATCCAGACCGGAACCTGGTCCATTGCAGCGATGACCGCAGCCTCAGCTACGACGCGCTGGTGCTGGCTACCGGCCTGCAATGCCGCTGGGAGCGCATCGCCGGCCTGGCCGAAGCCCTGGGCAGCCAGGGAATCTGCAGCAACTACGCCGGTCCTGGGGCGGCCTACACCTGGGAGACGATCCAGGCCTTTCAGGGGGGGACGGCGATCTTCACCGTGCCGGACACGCCGATCAAATGCGGGGGCGCGCCCCAGAAGGTGATGTATCTGGCCGACGACCACTTCAAGGCCCAGAGCGGCGTCGGCGTAAACAGCCGGGTGATCTTCTGCACGGCCGGCGAATCCCTGTTTGCCGTGCCGGCCTATGCCCGCAGCCTGCACCAGGTGATCCAGCGGCGCGGCATTGAGGTGCGCCTGCGCCACAACCTGCGGGAGGTGCGGGCTGACGCCAAGGTGGCCATCTTTGAGGTGAGCGAGCCGGACGGCACAACCCGCACCGAGGCGATCCCCTTCGCCATGCTCCACGCGGTGCCGCCGATGACGGCGCCCGAGCCGGTAGCGGCCAGCCCCCTGGCCGGCCCCGAGCCCGGCGGCTGGGTGGAGGTGGACCCGTTCAGCACCCAACATCGCCGCTACGCCAATGTCTTTGCGGCCGGCGATTGCGCCTCCCTACCCACCTCGCGCACCGCTGGCTCGGCCCGGCAAGCGGCCGCAGTTCTGGTCCAAAACCTGCTGGCCTTGCTCGACGGCCAGCCCCTACTCGCCCGCTACGACGGCTACACGGTCTGCCCCTTGATCACGGGCTACGGCAAGGTGCTGCTGGCCGAGTTCGACTACACGCTGGAGCCGGTCAGTTCCCTGCTTGTCGATCCCACCAGGGAACGCTGGAGCTTCTGGCTACTGAAAACGCGGCTACTGCCCTGGATCTACTGGAACCGGGTACTCAAAGGCGAGCGCCACGAAGGCGATTTCCTTAAACCCCTGGCCCCCCTAGCGCACCTACTGGGCCTCGATTATCGTCCAGCCGCCGATCTAGAGAACTGGCAGAAAGGGACCAGTGCAGGCTGCAGCTGAACCCTGCCTGACCCCTAAACCTGAACCCCAAACCTCCAGCCCCGAAAGCTGAGCCCCGAAAGCTGAGCCCCGAAACCGTGCCCCATAACCATGCAGCCGCTCCAGCCGGCGCAGGCGGGCTAGGGGGGATTCCCTCTCCCCCGTCAGGCGGACTGGAGTTGCTGGAGCTGGGCTTCCAACCTTTGGCGCAGCCGGTTCTGCACCAAGGAGCAGAGGTCGTTCACCAGGTCGTTGTCGGCGCTGTAGATCATGCGCACGCCCTCGCGCACGCAGCTGACCAGGCCGGCCCGTTGCAGCTGGCCCAGCTGGCGGCTGACATGGGACTGGCTAAAGCCCGTGGCCTCGATCAGGGAGGCCACATCGAGGGGCCCCTGGGCCAGCAGGCAAAGCAACTGCAGCCGAGCAGGCTCGCTCAGCAACCGGAAGAACTGGCTGTACTCCTCCAACAACTGGGGACTGGGCATCGAACCTGGGGCGCCCATGGCTACTGACTATGACGATTAAGCCATTATGCAGCCAGCCGCCTGGCGGGCCCAGCCTGGCAGGCGGCCCGGGCAAAGCCGCGGCAGCGGCGTGCCTTGCCCGATCCCGCTTATGCGTGTAAACTCATAGCAGCCACAAAGGCATTAACCATGACCGTTGCCTCCCTCGTCTCGCCCGTGCTCAGGTCTGCAGCCGGCGGAGTGTCCCTGTTGCTGCGCCAGCTCTTCGATGCCGACACCGGCACCTTCACCTATCTAGTGGCCGATGTGGCCTCGGGCGAGGGGGTCCTGATTGATCCTGTGTTCGAGCAGCACGGCCGCGATCTGGCCCTGAGCCGGGAACTGGGCATTGCGCTGGTGGCCAGCCTCGACACCCATGCCCACGCCGACCATGTGACCGGCAGCTGGCTGATGCACCAGGCCACGGGCTGCGCCATTGGCCTGGCGGCCGCCGCCCGGGCCGACAACGTGACTCGTTCTCTCGTCGATGGCGATCGGATCCGCTTCGGCAGCCGGGCGCTGGAGGTGCGCGCCACCCCCGGCCACACCGATGGCTGCCTCACCTTTGTGCTCGATGACCACTCCCTGGCCTTCACCGGCGACGCCCTGTTGGTGCGGGGCTGCGGCCGCTGTGACTTCCAGCAGGGCAACGCCCACACCCTCTATCGCTCGATCACCGAGCAGATCCTCTCCCTGCCCGACAGCTGCCTGCTCTATCCCGGCCACGACTACGTCGGCCGCAGCATCAGCTCGGTGGCGGAGGAGAAAGTCTTCAATGCCCGCCTCGGCGGCGGCGCCACTGAGCGCGACTTCGTGATCTTCATGGAGACGCTGAAACTGCCCCACCCCGGACGCCTCGCCGAGGCCCTGCCGGCGAACATGCGCTGCGGCAAACCGCGCCAGGTGCAGGCTGGCGCAGCGGTGGAGCCGCCGTCCTGGGCGCCGGTGCAGCGCAGCTATGCCGGCCTGCCCGAATTGCGCCCTACCTGGGTGGCGGAGCACGTCGAGCAGCTCACCCTGCTCGACGTGCGCACGGCCGAGGAGTTCCACGGCCCCGATGGCCATGGGCCCGGCAGCCAGTTGATTCCTCTGCCAGAGCTGGAAAGCCGCCTCGCTGAGATCCCCCCAGGCAAACCCGTCGTGGTGGTCTGCCATTCCGGCAGCCGCTCGGCCCTGGCCACCCAGCAGTTGCTGAAAGCCGGCCTCCGGGAGGTCGCCAACCTGCACGGCGGCCTGCGGGCCTGGGAAGCGGAAGGCTTCCCGATCGAGCGGACGCCGCCCAACCCCGCCTGAGCCACCACCAGAGCGCACCACCCCCCTGATTCCCTTCCGTTAGGAGCCCCCTGCCATGAAACCGTCCCTGCGCCTCAGCCCCCACGAACTGGCCGACCAACAACGCAGCGGCCTCGTCCGCATCGTGGATGTGCGTGAGCCGATGGAATTCGTCGGCGGCCATATCCCCGGCAGCCGCAACATCCCCCTAGGCCAGATCGGCAAGGTGCCCTTGCCGGACGCCCCCCTAGTGCTGGTCTGCCAGAGCGGCGCCCGCAGCGAGCGGGGCGTAGCGGCCCTGCGCAGCCGCGGCCTCGACACTGAGCTGGCCGACCTGGAGGGAGGCCTGCTCGCTTGGCAGGCGGCCCAGTTGCCGCTCGAGAAGCGCAAGGGCGCACCCCTGCCGCTGATGCGCCAAGTGCAGATCAGCGCCGGCGCCTTGGTACTTATCGGCGTGGTGCTCAGCCAGACCGTGGCCCCCGGCTGGATCTGGCTGAGTGGCTTCGTCGGCGCCGGGCTGATGTTTGCCGGCATCTCCGGCTTCTGTGGCCTGGCCCGCCTGCTGGCCCTGCTCCCCTGGAACCGGGTGACGGTGTGAGCATCGGTGTGGCTGCCGGTGTCGCTACTCAGCTAGGCGCCGGGATCACTGCCGGTGTGCCCACCGGGGTGACTGCCGGAATGACTGCCGGAATGACTGCCGAAGTGACGGGCGCGGTCCTGTTGCTGTTGCTCTTTGGCGGCAGCCTGATCGGCTTCCTGCTCGCCGTGCTGGGGGCTGGTGGCTCGATCCTGCTGTTGCCCCTGCTTGTCAGTGGCGCTGCCCTCTCCACCCGGGAGGCCGTGCCCCTGTCCCTACTGGTAGTGACCCTGCTGGCCCTCGGCAACCTGGGCCCCTACCTGCGCCGCCGCCAGGTAGCGCCCAAACCCGCCCTGATCCTGGGGCTGCCGGCCCTGGCTGGCAGCTGGATCGGCGGCAGTCTCGTTAAGGCGGGCTACATAGCGGAACCGGTCCAGCTGGGCCTGTTTGCCGCCGCGGCCCTGCTGGCCTCCTGGCTGCTCAGCCGTCGCAAGGCCGGTAGCCGCGCGACCGAGCGGAGCAGCAGCGGCTCCCCCCTGGCCCTGGCCTTTCAGGGGTTGCTAGTGGGCCTGCTCACCGGGATCGCCGGGGTGGGAGGAGGCTTTGCAATCGTGCCGGCCCTGGTGTTGCTGGCCGGCCTGCCCATGCCCCTGGCCAGTGGCACCAGCCTGCTGCTGATTGCGATCAACTCCCTGGTGGCCATGGCGGCCCTAGGGCACTGGCCCGCCGCCAGCCTGCCGCTGATGCTGCCCCTGGTGGGCGGTGGCTTTGGCGGCGCCCTAGTCGGCCAGCGCCTGGCCCCCCACCTGAGCGACCACCTGCTGCGCCGGGGCTTTTCCGCCCTGCTAGTGGGCTCGGCCCTACTCAGCGGCATGGAGGCCTGGCGCCGCCAGGAGCCAACCGCCAACCGCCCCCCCACCGCCAGGCCGTCAGCAGCGCGCACACGACAACCGGGGCACCGAGAACCACCCCTCCCCTGGCCGCCGCCTTCGCACCCCAAACCATGGCGCCCCAATCCCCCCAACCACGCCTGCAGCCATGAGTGCCCTGTCCTTCCAATTCCGGCTGCACAGCCGCCACGGCGGCCCCAAATCCATAGCCCCATGCCCCAACCCTGGTGGACCAAGCAGCGAGTCAATTGGCGTTGAAGTTCTCGGCCCTGAAGGGATCTGGCAGCCCCTACAGCCCAGCCTCACCACGCCAGGATTTCGCCTATTTCTGCTCTCTCTGCTGCTGTGTCAACACCACTATTTGGTGGCCAATGCCATGGAACTGGCCATCCCCCTGGCCGAAGTGAATGGCCGCTTTGAGGTCAGCGCGGCAGAGAATTGGATCATTGAAGCGGTGCAGGGCGATTTTCAGCTGGGGCTCGCACCCCAGGCCTGCGGGCTGCAAGGGCTGGTGGATCCAGCCCAACTGGCGTTCCTGGAGCAGCGCATGGCCCTCTGCCCCGTGTCGCGCAACTTGCCGGCAACGGTCCAGAAACGCATCACGGTGACGCTCGATCAGCAGCAGTCCAGTTGAGCGGACAACACCAACCCACACCATCCACCCTGAAGCCGCCCACCCCATGAATCCCTTTTTCCTGCTCGACACGGACCGCCCCTTTGAAGAGGCCTGTGCAGCGCTACAGATCTCTGTTCAAGCCTATGGTTTCGGGATCTTGGCGGTGCATGATCTGGCCGCCACCTTGCGGGCTAAGGGGATTGAATTTGCCGAGCAATGCCGGGTGTTTGAGATCTGCAATCCACAGCAGGCGGCCCAGGTGCTCCAGGCGGACATGGCTTTGAATATGGCCCTGCCCTGCCGCATCTCCGTCTATACCCAAGCGGGCACAACCCGCATAGGCATGATCCGTCCGGAAGCCATGCTCAGCGCCCTCTCCAGTGATCCAGCTCTTGCCGAAGTTGCCCGCCAGGTGGAAGCCAGCACCATGGCAATCATCCAGACGGCTGCCAAGGCTGAGCCCTACGTCTGAGTGCTAAGGCTGGGGGTGGGGCTCCTCCATTAGCGAGTAGACGGAGACTAAGTCTGAGGATTTTCCCTCAGCCTGAAAGTTGAGATCGCTGACTGTTGGGACTGCTGCCTGTTGGGACCGCTGACTGTTGGCGACTGGCGGCGTCTTGAGAGGTCCAGGCCTGGTTCAGTTGGCTGCAGGCAGCCAACCGCTCAGCAAACACACCGCGCCGATCAGCAGAAACAGCCAGGGCGAAAACCCCACCACGGTGCCTAAGGCCACGCCCACCACAATCACCAGCCAGGGGCAACAGCGGGGCCAGGGACTGAAGGCCGGTAAGGAGAGGCCGCCGCGGGCGAAGGTAGCCGGGTCCTGGGCCGGAGGGGACAGGTTGGCGGTGTCCGGCATGGTCAGCGCAGGCAGCATGGCTCAGTTCTAGCCAAGGAGCTGGGCTGGAGAATTGGGCCCCTGGCCCTCAGGGCACGCCAACCCGGCCATCACGCACTTCATAGATACGGCCCAGCCGGGGCATGATTTTTTCGTCGTGGGTCACCACAATCACGCTGGTGCCAGTCTGGGCCGCCAGCCGTTCGAGCAGATCCATTACGGCCAGGGCCCGGCCGCTATCCAGCGGCGCCGTGGGTTCATCCGCCAGCAGGATCGGCGGGCGGTTGATCAGGGCCCGGGCAATCGCCACCCGCTGCTGCTCCCCGCCTGATAGGTGGGACGGCATGGCGCCGGCGCGATGGGCCACATCGAGATCGGCCAGCAACCGATCAGCGGCGGCGCGGGCGAGGTCGTTGGGCTGGCCCAGCAGCATCGCGAGCAGGGCGACGTTGTCTCGCACGCTTAGGAACGGCAGTAGGTATGGAGCCTGGAAGATGAAGCCGATCTGCTCGCGGCGCAGACGGGTGAGATCGGAGTTCAGCCAGCGGCTGCCCTCGAACACGGTCTGGCCGCCCAGTTCAATGTGCCCCTGACTGGGGGTGAGCACGGCTCCCAGACATTTGAGCAGGGTGCTCTTGCCTGATCCCGACGGCCCCACTAGGCCCACCACCTCCCCCCGTTCGACCCGCATCTGCACGTCGTGGAGGGCCGTCACGGCGGCACTGCCTGTGCCGTAGGTCTTGCGCAGGCCCCGCACCAGGATTCCAGGCGGGGTCGGGCCCGAGGCGGGCTCCCCAGACCCAGGGTCTGCAGCTGCAGGCTTTCCAGCTGCAGGCTCTCCAGCTGCAGCTTTCACTGGATTGCCTCGGCCGGATCCACCGCCAAGGCCGCCCGCACTCCCACCAGGCTGGCCAGGCTGCTGCTGGCCAAAGCCACCAGGGCGGCGGCAACTAGGTCGCCCTGTTGCAGCACCACGTAGCGGGGGAAGCGGGGCGCCAGGGCCTGGGCCAGGCCGGCACCAACCACGAAGGCAAAAACGCCCAGGGCCACGGCCTGCTGCACGATCATCGAGGCCACCTGGGAGCTGGGCATGCCGATCAGCTTCAACACGGCGATTTCACGCAACTTGGCCTGGGTGAGCGTGAAAACGATGAAGCCAATCATGGTGGTGGTGACCACGGTGAGAATCACCAGGAACAGGCCGATCTGGCGGGCTGAGGCCTCGATCAGCTTGCCCACCATCGCCTCTTTCATCTGTTCGCGGGTGTAGGCGGTGAGGCCCAGCCAGCGCTGGATCTCTGAGGCCAGCAGCTCCGGATTGGCGCCCGGGTCCAGCTTGACCAGCACCGCGTTGGCCTGGGCCTGGCGCTCGGGGTCCTGGCCCGTGCGGCGGCGCTGGCGGGCGATCGCCTCATTGCCGCCGAGAAACTGGAGCTCCTGGCCATCGCGAAACGACAGAAACAGCATCGGATCGCCCGTCGGCGACACCATCCGCTCGGTGAGGCCCACCACCGTGAAGCGCTTGCGCCGGATCGCCACCTGCTCACCGAGCTGCAGGCCACTGCCCCGGTCAGCGAGCAGTTCATCGCGGGCCTGCTGCAGGGGCCGGCCGACGAGCAAGCCCGGCGGTTGCCCCAGCCCGCCGATCACCCCCAGGGGCACGCCCGTGACCAGCACCCGCTGATCCCGCCCGGCCACCGGAATGAGCAGGGTCTGGAAGGTGGCCTTCAGCGCTTGGGCGACGCCAGGGAGCTGGCGGATGCTGCGGTCCAGGTCGTCATCCAGGCGCGAGGCCTCGGCGAAGGGGCCGAGGGTGTGTTCCTCCACCACCCAGAGATCGGCGCCGCTGCGCTCGATCGCCGCGCCGGCGTCCTCCACCATGCCCCGATACACCCCGGCCATCGAGACGGTGACCGCCACCAGCAGGCCCAGGCCACAACCGGTGACCAGCAACTTGCCCCAGTTGTGAACGCTGTCGCGCCAGGCCAGATTGATCATTGCGGCTGCTCCTTGAGGCGATAGCGGACCAGGGCCGCCGGATCCGCCGGCGGCCGCAGCAACACCTTGGCCTGGGCGGCAAGGCCGCCGAACACCTCCACCCGGCCCTCGCCGTCGCTGCGGCCCAGCTGCAGGGGAGCAAACACCACGCCCCGGTCCCCAACCAGCCAAACACCCAGGCGGCCCTGGTGTTGGCGCAGGCTCAAGGCCGGCAGGGTGAGGGCCCCAGGCGCGGCGGCCAGGGCCACCCGCAGCTCGCAAAGTTCCCCCAGGGAAGGCTGCAGCCCGGCGGCCCCGAGCTGGCCCGGGTCCAGGGTCACCTTGGCGTTGAGTTCCTCGGTGAGGCTGTCGGCGGTGGGTTCGATCCGTGCGATCCGGCCGGCAAAGCGTCGTCCCGCCAGGCGGCGGAACTCCACTGTCACGGGCTGCCCCACGGCCAGGCCCGAGGCCTGGCGCTGATCGAAGCGCCCATCAATCCAGAACTGGCGGGGATCGGCTATTTCCAACACCGGCTGGCCCGGCAGCACCGTGCTGCCCGGATCGACCCTGCGCCTGGTGACGATCCCCGCCACGGGGGACACCAGGCGCAAGGTCCGCTGCTGGGCCCCCAAGGCCGCTAAGGCGGCGCCAGCCTCCCGTTCCGCCTGGATTGCCGCCCCTTCATTGGCCCGGGCACTGATCGCGGCGGCTTCGGCCCTGGCCAGGGCCTGACGCCGTTCCAACAGGGCGTCGTCACTGACGGCCCCGGCCGTCGCCAGGCGCTCAAACCGGGCCGTATTGCTGCGCACGTAATGCAAGGTGGCCTGGGCCTCACCCCCCTGGGCCGCCGCCACGGCGCGGGCCTGGTGGCTGCGTTGCCAGGCGGCCTGCCCGGCCCGCAACCGATCCGGCAGGTCGACCGCATCGAGCTGGCCCACCAGCTGGCCGGCCCGCACGGGATCTCCGCTATCGACGGATAAGGACAGCAAGCGGGCCGAGGCGACGCTGCTGAGCTGGTGACTGCGGCGGGCCTCCACCCGACCGATACCGACCAGGCTGGGCTCAAGCGTCAGCCGCTGGGGCCGGGCCACCTCCAACAGCACGGGGGCCAGGGGCCCCCGCCACTGGCTGGCCAGGCCCAGCAGCAGCAGGGCCCCGCCCGCCCAGGCCAGCCGCCAGGCCCGGCGACGGCGCCGGTCCAAGGGAGGTGGACTCATGGCGCCGACCCACTGCTGTCCCTGCTGAGGCCACTTACACCGGCTGGGGAAGCGGCGACCTGGGGCAATGGGGCAGCCAATCACTGGCCTTTCTCTAGGGCGATACGCCTGGCCTGGCAAGAGAGAGCCGGAAGGGAGGGCCTGATTCAGGCCTGCCTGGCCAGGCCGCAGCCGCCTGGGCCATCACAGGCGCTGGGTGAGCGGCACTGTGGCTTTTTCGAGAAAATCGAAAACGAGGGTGATCACCGCCCGTTCGCGCAGTTTCACCTTGGCCTTCACTCCCATGCCCGGCCTGAGTTGGGCCAGCGGGAAACGGGCCGGCGCCAGGTTGCGGTCTATGGCGATCATGGCGCGGTAATTGCTGCCCTTCCCAGCCTCATCGCTGAGGCTGGTATTGGGCGAGATCGAGATGATTTTACCGCGAAGTTCACCAAATTCATTGGAAGGGAAAGCATCCACATTCAGCTTGGCGCTGCTGCCCTTCTTAACCGGAGCCGAGATGCGAGAAGGCACTGAGACCGCAGCCAGCAATTGTAGACTTGGAACCACAGTAGCCATCTCATCGCCAACTTGAACCCGCTCGCCAGCAGTATTAAAACGCATATTATGAACTGTTCCGGTCACGGGCGAAACAACGTACATATCATCGCGCTTGTTGAGCAGCTCCTGAATCATATTATTAGTTTCAACCTCTTGAATTGCCAAGGCATTATCGGCTTTTGCCAATTCTCCTTTGGCCGCATCCATGGATTTGAAGGTTTCCTGCAACGAGCTCTGGCGCTCCATCACCTGCACTTCTTGGGCAGCCCCCATGGCGGCCAACTTGGTAAGCCGCTCCAAAATGGATTGATGCAGCTTGGCCTGGATCTGCAACTGCCCAAGCCTGGTCCCGTAGAGGTTGCGCTCCACGGCCCTTTGACGCTGCAGCCGCTCCAGCTTTGACCTCAATCCAGCAATCGTCGAGTTCACGTCCTTGGTGGACAGACGAAACAGGGCGTCGCCCCGCCGCACGATCTGGTCTGGGTGGATCAGCACCGCCTCAATGACCCCCTCGTTAGCACTGGCCACCTTGGCCTCGGGAGAAGCGGTCTCGATCTGGCCTTCCATGCTGACCGTCTCATCAATCCGGGTCACCCAGGACCAAATCAGCAGGGAAACCGTGCCAAAGCCCAGGGTCCAGATCAGGATCCGGGTCCACATCGGTGGAGGCTGTAGCAGCACGCCCTGGGTGGCATAGGAGGGGGCTACTGCAGCCGCCTTGACCACACGGCCCTCGCTAGGGGTGGGGGCAACACGTTTCGGCTCTGGCGATCGCCCGATCATCGCTGCTGCCCCTGCGAAGCGGCCCCTAGGGGGCGGGAACAATCGCGGCTGTCTGGTGACAGCGGCCCAGGAAAAGCCGGTATCGACCGGGATGGATTTGTCATTGCTTAACCGGCGAATTGTTGCTGATAGAGGGTGAAATAACGGCCATGCTGCTCCATCAGCTCCTGGTGGTTGCCCTGGGAATCGATGCTGCCGTTGTGCAACATGAGAATGCGATCGGCCTGGGTCAGTGTCGAGAGGCGATGGGTGGTCATCAGAATGGTGGATTGCCGCGCTGATTCGAGCAGGTTGTTGAGCACCTGCTTTTCGGTGTCCACATCCAGTGCACTGGTGGCTTCATCGAGGATAATTAGGCTCGGCTTTTGCAACAGCATGCGGGCTAGGGCAATGCGCTGGCGCTGGCCGCCGGAGAGACCCGCTCCCTTCTCGCCAATCATGGAGGTATAGCCATCAGCCATGGCCATGATGAAGTCATGGGCGCAGGCCAGACGGGCGGCATGAATCACTTCATGACTATCGGCATCAGGATCAGCCGATGCAATATTTGAGTAGATCGAGCCCTCAAACAGCAGGCATTCCTGCGGCACATAACCGATCTGGCGACGCAATGAATAGAGCTCAACTTTTTCAATATCAAGACCGTCAATCAACACCCGGCCTGATATCGGATTATAGAGTCGGGCGATCAGTTTCAGCAGGGTACTTTTACCGCAGCCACTCTGGCCAACCAGCCCGATGAAGCAGCCGGCCGGGATCTCAAGCGAGATGCCTGAGAGCTGGGGCGGCTGGCCGGATCCGTAGCTGAAGCTCACGTCCTCAAGCTGAATCTCACCGCGCAGGGGAGGCATGGGGATGTTGTTGATCTCATCGTCCTTGGTTTCCAGGGGCTGATTGACCACCTCGGAAAGGTGTTCCAAGGAGAGGGAGGCCTCCTGGAAGCTCTGCCAACAGGCGGCCAGCCTGATGATCGGCTGGGTGACATAGCCACTGATGATGCGGAAAGCGATCAGTTCGCCCAGGGTCATTTCGTTGTTCAACACCAGGCTGGCCCCCACGGTGATCACCAAGATGCCGGTGACCTTGTTGATCAGCTGGATGCCGCTGGAGCCAGCCGTGCCCGCCACGGTGGTACTGAAGCCCTTATTGATCGTTTCCAGTTGCCGCTCTTCCCAGCGCTGCTTGGCCATCACCTCAGAGTTCTGGACCTTGATCGTTTCGATCCCATTGAGGATCTCCACCGTGAGGGACTGGGTGCGGGTCTGGGCCTCGGCCTTCTGGCGCAGCAGCTTTTCGGTGACCGGTGCCAAGCCGAAGATGGCTCCCATCAACAGGGGCACACTGCCAAGAATAATGCCGGCGAGGGTAGCACTATAAACAAACATGACGCCAAAGTAGAGCATGGCGAACAGGGCATCCAACACCACAGTGAGGGCCGTACCAGTGATAAAGCGGCGCACATTATCAAGTTCGCCAAGGCGACTGGAGAGTTCCCCCACCGAGTGAGTCTGCAGAAAGCGCATATTCAGTCTCAACAATCGCGACATCACTGCCGAGCCCAGGCTGATGTCGACCCGGTTGGAAATTTCGGCGAACTGGAAGGTACGCAGGCTGCTGAAGGTGATCTCCAGCACCATGAAAAGGACCATCAACACCGTGAGCCCCATCAAGGCGCCATCGGAGCTCTGGCCGATCACCCGGTCAATGATCTGCTGGAACAGCAGGGGGCTAGCCAGGGCAAACAGCTGGGCAAGGAAACTGGCCAGGAACACCTCAAACAGCTCCAGCCGGTAACGCGCCAGGTAGGGCACCAGCCAGGACAGGCCAAAGGTATTGCGGGGCGTATGGCGACCGATGCCCAGGGCCACCACCCGGGGCTGCTGCAGGAGCCAGTCCTGGGCCTGCGCCAAGGGGACCCGCTCGATGCCTGTGGCGGGATCGATCAGCTCCAGGTCCTTGCCACTGACGGCGATGAGCAGGCGCGGGCGGTTGTCCTCGCTCCACCACAGACAGGGCAGGGGCAGGCGCGGCAAATCACGGGGACTACTCAGGGGCACCGCAAAGGCATTGAGGCCCAGCTGATCGACGACCTTGAGCAGCCTCGATTCCAGGCCCGTGGCGGACAACTGATCGAGGGACTCCCCGGCCCGCCGGACAGTTTCACGCCGAACCGGGATCTCGAAATGTTCCGTGAGGGCTAGCAACAGGCAGGCATAGGGCCCCTGGCGGCTACTGGCCCGATGCCAGCGGAACCCATGCTGCAGCGGTTCCGGCAGGAGCCCATCCGGCCGCTCTGGCGAGCGGGCCTCCTCGATCACCTGGCGGCTGGTGGCGCCATAGGGGGCCTGCTGCTGGCGCCGACTGACGGGCCGATCCCGCAGCGGCTGGCCCCCGGGCTGGGAGGCGCGCAAGGTCGGTTGCAGGCCTAGTAGGCGGGGGAAGGGCTCCCCATCTGGAAGGCTGCGCAGCTCTGCGGGATCGACCCGATCGCCATAGACACGGCCCGGCTGGGGCTGGTCGGCATGGATGACTAGGGGGTAGAGATCGAGGGTATCGGCACGCACGATTCGCCATTCAGCGATGGTGCGCTCCAGGCCGGGCCTGGGGGCCTCCAGCTCCAGGGGGCCGCCTACGGGGGCTGCCTGCTCCGCCGCCAAGCGAGACAGCAGGGGATACTCCTGGCTGCAGATCCGATCGGCCAGAAGCGTCCGCACCTGCTGCTCGAGCCCCTCAGGCAGGGGCAACGCTCCGAGATCCACCACCTGGCAAGGGCTGGCGGCGATACAGGTTTCGCCCAGGGCCGCCAGCGGCGCACCGCTCCCAGCCAGCAGCTGCAAGCCCCCCAGCAGAAACGGGGCCTGCAGGCATTCAATCGTGTACTGACCGAAGCTCTTATCGGGGTCGAGGAAGCGGCCGCTGCCCTCAATCACCAGCACCAGACGTTGGGCCGAGGCCCCCTGGTTCATGGGCTCCCCCGGCGCCACAGGAACGACCTCCAGGCCGGGCGCGGTCTCGGGACTGGCGCTGCTCGAAACAGCAGCCTGCTGGGCCAGCTGCCTCAGGGCTGAGCATTCCTGTGCGCTGAGTTTCATCCAGCTGCGCTTCGGTCCAGGTCTTGAACCCAGCTGGCCAGGGCATCCAGCTCGGGCTCGATTGCTTCCCTCAGCTGGCTGCGGAAGGCCAGATCCCGTAGAAACTGTCGGGTTTCCGGGTCAAAGGTGGCCTCGAAGCGGTAGTCAAGCCGCAGGATTATGTGCCACTGCTCAAGCCGAAACGGGGGAATGAGCTCGCCGGCAGATGCGGCCCGCAGGCGACTGCTGATTTCAAGGTGGGGTGTAGCCAGATCAACGGGGCCGACGATTCCTTCGGTGCGGGCCTCGGGGCCACAGGAATGGCGCCGCGCCGCCTCACCAAAGCGCAACTCTCCCGCCTCAATGGCAAAGAAGAGGTCCCTTGCCAACGCCTCACTCTCCACCCGGATCAAGCCGTAGAGCACCCGATCGAGACGATCCTTGAAGCGCAGAAACAGGGTCTCGTCGGAGTCCTTGAGGGAAGCTGCGCTGAGGTCCTGACGCTGTTGGAGATGGTGGGCTTCGGCCAGCAGGGCGGCAGGGCTGAGGGCATGGCGAAAACACCAGAGCGTGAGGGCCGCCTCCGTATGCAATTGGTGGTGGGTGCAATAAAGGGCCATGGCGGCGGCCGCAGCCGCCCCATCCATTGTCTTGGGCTGGGGATCGGCTGGCGAGGCTGGCTGCTCTAAGGGAGCAGGGCTAGGTCTAGCGCTAGAACTAGCCCCAGGACTAGACTTAGCCCCAGGACTAGACTTAGCCCCAGGACTAGAGCGAGCCTCAGGACTGGACCGGGAGCGGGATCCCCTGCTGGTAGCGGATTGAGTCCCATCGGAGCGGGACCCCACTAGCTCCTTTTCCTTCAATGCGAGCAACAGCGGTTCGGCCAGCTCAAATCTCAACAGCAGGGCGATCAGTTCAGGGGCCGTTGCCGCTTGCAGCGTCATCACTACGGATAGGCGGGCACCGATGGCACGCGGAAAAACCGGGTCATCTCTTGAAAACTATTCTATCGCTTCGCCCCAGGGCAGCCTCTGGACCGCCGAGCCCGGTTTGCTCACCCCTTGGCTCAACTGACGCCAGGCCATCGAGCCCAAAGGCCTCCAGGCAGGTCACTAGTTCCGACGCCATCAACACATCCATCAGGGCCGGATCCAGCTCGCCAAGCCGCACCAGCTCCACCTGCAGGTGCTTGAGGCTGTTGCGACTCCGCCAGCCCTCGAGTGGACTGCGATTGGCCAGGACAGCCGGCAGGGCCTGCAGCCAGGCGGGCCAGTTCACCGGCGTGGTGCCCTGCAACAGGCCGCGCAGCTGCAGCTGGATCAGGGCCAGGGCCTGGGCTGGTGCCGGGCTGCGGCGTACCAGATCGAGGAGCCGGCCGCTGGCCAGACTGGCCAGGGTGGGATCGTCGCCGGCAGGGAAGCCCTCCAGAAGCGGCGTTTCGCTGGGATCGGCCAGCTCAGAGAGCCGCAAGCGGCCATCGGCGAGCGTCAGAACCCTGCGGGTACCGGCCAGGCGCCAGCGGCCACGCAGGTTGCGGTCCCGCTGGACAAGACGGTGGCTCCCGCCTGTAGAAATTTTGCCGAGCAGCTGCTCCAATAGCGAGGTGCCCCCAGCTGGAGCCAGCAAGCCGGCCAGCAACTTAGACGACACCACATCATTTTTGCCGAGCAACTTTGAGAGAGATTCTTTAATCGAATCGGCAACATTTTCGAGGGTTTCTTTAGAGCTTTCCAGCACATCCTGTGGCTCAACGGCCAGCAGGTCTGTGAGCTTCTCAGACTGCTCCACCGCAGCATCCCCCAAACCTTCTAGGGACCCATCCGGGCCCCTATAACCCTCGTCGCCCAGGTCGGCGCTAACGAGAGCCTCGGGGAGCTCGCTAGGGAGTTCCGTAGCCACAGGCAGCCCAATCAGGCCCTGGTCGCCCGCGCCACTCTCAAGCGCCGGAAAACTATCAACCGGCAGCTGATTCTTTAATTCAAAGGCGAACAGGGGCAATGCCTTAGTGCCTGCCAATTGATCGAGAAGGGCCTCCTGATGGACGGGTAACAGGGCCAGGGGATCGCGTAGCTGTCCGACCGTTGGATCGAGATCAAACAGGCCGTTGTCAATCAGCAGCAGACGGATGAAGTCCACCTTGCCATCACCATTGCTATCAATCAGCAGGGCGGAACCATCGGCAGCGATGCGATCCCCCAGGAGCAGGCCCGTCTCCTGGGGCAAGGCAGCGACCAGGCCATTGACGAAATCGACATTTTGCAGCTCGCTTTCGCTGGCTAGACGGATGGGTTCATCAGAGGTATAGCGACTGATCGTGAACTGTTGGTCCTGCAACCACAGGCCAAAATCACCGCCGTAGTTCAGTTGGGCCGTGGCATCAAAGCTCAGGAATTGGCTGTGATATTGGCGGTAGGCCAGTTCCGTGGTGATGGTGTTGTGATCGGCGTCGTAGCCCTTCATCACCACTAACCCGGCAGCGGCCTGTTCCGCGATGGCAAAATCCACCAGGCTGTACCAACCACCGGGCTGGTCTGTGGCCAGGCTGTAGTCAATCGGATCAAAACCGGACTCAGCCCGATTGCTGGCCAGGCTGAGCCCACTGGGCAGGGCGGCAATCGCCGCAGCTGGGGCAAGAAAGCTGAGGTCGCCGCTGAACAACTCACTGGTTGCCAGCACATTCTTATCGCTGCTATTGGCATCGGTCGGCTGGAGCAGACTCCAGCTGCGGCCACCATTGACGCTCGGCAACGTCTGCAGACGGGTGATCAGATCCTCCATGGAACTGGCTGGGGCTCCGGGCGCTTTAACAAAGAGCTGAAGCACACCCCGGGCGATCGCGCTGCTGTCCCCTAGGGCGTAGTGGCCATCAAAGGCTGAGATCAAGATCCGGTGGGACCCCACCAACTCCGGGGTCAGGGTGGTACCAGCCTTCCAGCGCAAGCTGCCACTGGCCTGGTCCAGTTCGATCAACCCCTCTAGGCGGCTGGGAAGACTGAGCTGCCACTGGAGCCCCGCGGCGGCCTGGCCAGGGCTGCTGTCAACGGGGCTGCCGTCACCAGAGGTGCCACTGGCTGCGTTCGTCTGACTGCCCGCCTGACTGCCTGCCTCACCGCCTGCCTGACTGCCTGCCTCACTGTCCGGGTCACCGAAAAGGGCGGTCAGATCGGCGAGCAGGCCTTGGGGCTGGCTACCGGTCTCGAGGCTGACAAAGCGGGAAGCACCGCCCCAATCGAAAACCGGAGCCTGGTTCTCAATCGGGATCCAGCTCAGCTGGGGGCTGCCAACGGCGATAGGAAGGGTGTCCTGGGCCGAGCCAGAGCTGGCAGGAGTCACGGATGCCTCCAGGCGCAGTTCCACCGGCAGGCCGATCACTGCCGTCCCAGGAGCCTGGCCCGACTGGGGCAGCAGCAGGCCGTGGTCGGGAGCGAGCTGGAAGCTGACCTCCGGCAGCAGGGCCAGATCGTGCTGCGGGTCCACGCTGCTGAGGTGCAGTAGCCAGCCCTGAGTGGTCACCGAGCGACCATCATCCAGCTGAATGGCGGTCACAGCGGTGTCCTCCAGCCAGCCGAGGAACCCCTCGGGCAGGCGGATCTGGACGCCGGGCAGGGTGCGAATCCCCAGGCTGAGCCGATCCCCCTCGGCATCAATCAGCTGGGGAAGCTCGCTGAACAGCTGGCCAAGCCGCAACTGGTCCCGTTGGCCGAGGGAGTTCGGGGCCGTGAGCGCAGCCAGAAGCGGCAGCTCGACCCTGGGCGTGATCGTGAGACTGACCTCCTGGCTGGCCTGGCTGCCGCTGGCGTCGGTGGCGAACAGCCGCAGGGTGGTGTGCAGAGTCCTATCCACGCCGGGCAGATCGAGGCTCAGTAGATCGTTCACTAAGCCGTCGCTGCTGCTGCTGTCGCGCAGGTTGATGGCGTTAATCGGCCGAGGATTGCCCGCCAAGGTGGTGGTGACCCAGTCCTGATCGCCGTTGATCAGGGCATAACTGAAGCGGAGGCTCTCCAGGCCGGAAGCCGCGAAGTCGGCCGCAACGGGTTGGCTGATGTCTAGGTCAGCGAACAGCTCCGCCAGATTGAGGCTGAGCCCCTGATGGTCAGCACTAACGATTGCGGCAGCCTGGCGCGTTACCTGGGGTGCGCTATTGGTGGCAATCACCTCCAACTCCACAGTCTCACTGGAGCTCGCCCCTTGAAGGTCGGTGGCCTGCAGATGCAGGCGGTAGCGTCCGGCTTCACCCCGGTTGGGGGAGAGGGTAAGCACTGAGGCGCCGCTACTGGCATCCGGGGCCAGGCTGAGCCAGCTGGCCTCCAGGGGCTGGCTCTCCTCGCGCCAGCTGCCATTGGGTTCCAATTGCAGCCGGTTCAAGCTGGCGCTGAACGCAAGCTTGTCGCCCCGATCGGGATCGCTGAACAGGGACTCAAGGGCCAGGCTGAGGCCATTACCGGTATAAAAACGCTGCTCCAGGGCCGTGCCGCTGGTGGGGGTGGGGGGCGAGTTGACGTCCAGCAGCAGGCGGTAAACGGCGGTGCTCCCCGCCGGATCGGTGGCTTCGAGAGCAATCGCGTAACGGCCACCGGCGCCGGCCCCGGGTGCCGCGACAAGCTGGCCGCTCTCGGCATCCCAGCTCAGCCAGGCGGGCAAGGGCGCAGCTGAAGCGCCCGTGTCATTGCGGATCGAGATGACGGGCGCGGCCTGGCCCAGCAGCTGATCCGGATCGGTGAAGAGATTGGCCAGATCCAGGGTCAGGGGAGTCGCCGGCGTCAGCGCAAAGCGCTCTTCCCAGAGGCCTGCTCCCTGGGCCACCGCAGTGGCTCGCTGCACCGTGGGGGCGTCATTGACATTGGTAATGACCACCTGCAGGCGGTGTTCCGCCGCCAGGCCCTGGGGGTCACTGGCCCGAATGATCAGCTCCCTGCTGCCCACCATGCCGTTGTCCGTGGGCAAGCTGAGCTGCTGGCCGGAGCCAAGGCTGGCTAAGACGCTGGCCAGCCGCTCATCCGACCCCGGGGTGGCGGAGCGGACCAAGTAGGTCAGCTGCTGATCTGAGCCCAGGTCCGGGTCGTTGAAGAGGCTGGCGAGATCGATGGTCAGGACGTCGTTTTGCCGGACTTCAATGCGCGCTGGGGCCGTGCTCAGCACAGCCGGAGCCTGGTTCGCCTCACCCACGACCCAGCGCAGGCTCTGACTGCTCTCCTGCCCCTGGGGATCAATCGCCCGGATCTGCACGTCCCAGGCGCCTCGATCCGCCAGGTTGGGCGTGCCGACCAGGTGGCCGTCCTGGACGCTCAACCAGGCCCCGCTCTCGCCTAGGGCGTTGGTGAGCGTGACGCTGTAACGGAGCGAATCGGTTGGATCGGGGTCGCGGAAGCCAGCCCCGAGATCAAGGTCGACCCTGCTGCCGATGGCCAGGCCCCGATCCCCCAGGCTCAGAACCACTAGGGGGCTGTCGTTGACGGGCCGCACCACGGCCCGCAGCGTGAGCGGAGCACTGGTTTCCGTGCTGGTGCCAAGGCGGTTGCGGCTGATCGCCTCCACAGTGAGGCTCCTTTCCCCGAACTGATCCGGGCTGGGGCGGCGGGGGTGGCTGTGGGTGTGGCTGTCGTTGTGGGGGTGGCTGTGGGGGTGGCTGTGGCAGTGGTGGTGGCAGCGGCCGAGCGCAGGATCTGATTTCCGGCCGCCCAGGCCGGCTGCTCGACCACCACTTGGCTGAGGGGGCTGCCAAGCCAGAGGCTGATGCTGGTGAGGCGACTGGCCAGGGGCACCAATTCGCCGGCCTCGCTGCGGCCGTCGCCATCGTCAAACCAGAGCTGGAGGCTGCTCCAGGCGCCATCAGCGCTATCCACCCGGCCGTCGGCGTTGCTGTCGAATCGCCCAAGGGCCTCGAGGCCGCTGGCAGCGGTGCGGCGGCCGTCGCTGCTGCCGAAGTATTCCGACAACAATTCGCTGATCGAGCGAATCAGACCATCGCCATTGCGGTCCACCACAAGGAATGCGTCCTTGCCACTGCCCTCGGGGCTGAGCCAGGCGGTGGGGAAGGGCAGGCCAAGGCCGAGCATGTCGAAGCTCACCGAGCTGGCCTGGAGGTTGGTTAGGGCCAGGCCATCACCGTCGAGGTCGAGCATCAGCGGATCGATGGCCGTGAGTTCGCGAATCGAGCTGGAGCCGGCGAGCAGCACCTGAACTTCGGATGCAGCGGAGCGACTGTCACCGCCTTGCTGCTCCTCCGGCAGCAAGGCGGTCAAGGCCAGCGACAACGAGCCGGTCAGCGGGGCGGATCCCTCACCGCTGGCAGCGCCATCCCCACTGGCAGTGCCGCGACGGATTAGGAACAGGTCCAGGGTTTCCGCCTGGCTGGCCCGGTCGGCGGCCACGGCCTCGCGGTTGATCAGAACCGTCGTGCCGTAGGCATCGGTGGCTCCCACCGGTTTGTTGGAGGCATCCACCAACACCATGCCGTCGGGAACCCCACGCACCACCAGGGCAAGGGCCTCCTGACCGTCAAAAGCGCCAGCAAGGGAATGGCCCCGTTGCAACGTGATCCGCAGCTGCTGGGTGGCCGGGTCGTAACTAGCCGCAAGGTCCGGCTGTCGGGCCTGGGCCAACACCGACAGCGTCAGGTCAACAGCCCCACTGACGACCGCCAGGCGCCTCGACAAATCCTCGGCGAAGCTGGCCCGGCCGAACGGATCAGAAGCCAACGTTCGGGCCGAACTGAGCAGCCGGACACTCGCCTGCCAGGGGCCCTTGAAACCCTCGGGCGCGACCACGCTCAAGTGCTCCCAAGGCTTGGCCTGGCCCAGGGTTGCAGCCACGTCGTAGCTGAGAATCACCGTGGCGCTGCCGTTCAAGCCAGGGCTGGTTTGGCTGACGCGGTTGCCGTCGAGCACGCTGCTGCCCTCGGGCAGAGTGAACTCCAGCTGCACGCTCCTGGCCCCCGCGGGGATAGCCAAATCGAGCTCCAAGGGCGACCGTTGCCTGGCGCTCGCCTCCCCACCCTCGTAGCGGTTGATCTGACTGAGGAGCGGGGTGATCGCAAAAGGACCTGGGCTTAGCTGGGGCGTGGCCGCCCAACGGATCAACTTGCTATCGCCTTCGCGGCTGTCGGCATTGGCGTTTTCCGTGGCAATTGCCACCACAGAAAGGTCGATTGGACTGCCGTCACCTCCCTCCTGGACCAGAATTGCCTGCGCCCATTCGGCAGCGCTGAGCAGCACCTGCTGGTGGCCAGAAATCCCGAGGACTTTGCCGCTGGGATCGGTGACGCTGAGGTTGTTAACCGAGTCAGCCCAACTCAGTCGATAGCGGAGGGATTCAGAACCGTCCTGGTCCTGCAGCTGGGCCGTCAAGGCAGTCCCAAGCTGGGGTCGGGCCAGGGGGTCGGGCCAGCTGGTCGTGCCGGCATTCGAGAGGACCCAGCCGGGGGCATCAGCCACCGGGATGAAGCTGGCGTTGAAGCTGGAACTGGTGGTAGCACTGGCTCCACCGAGGGTTTCTGTGCTCGTGGCGCTGACGATCAGGCTGATACTGCCGGCCAAATCGGGATTAGTTGTCCGCAGGCCCAGGCCATCCAGGCTGCTCAGTTCCCAATGGCCGGAGCGGGTCGCGGCCACAACCCCTAAGGGGTGGCTCGAGCTGTCCAAGCGGACCAGCTCCAGGCTGGGCCCACCGCTGGCCTCCAGCAAGAAGGTCAGCTGTTCAGAATCGGGATCAGCGTTGCTCACCCCAAAGGAGTCGCTCAGTCGCAACACGCCTCCCTCGAGGACCTGGGGGGAGCTGTTCAGCAGGGAGATCAGCGGCGACGACGCCAGCCTGTTCACCGCCAGGTTAAGAGTGTGGGAGCTGGATGCACTCGCCAGGCTGCTGTCTTTGGCCCCAATCAACAGATTGTTTGCGAGCAGACCCACACTGCTACCGCTGATGACACCGCTGGCAGCGTCGAACTGCCAGCCCTGGGGCAAGGCACTGCCGTCGGCCTGCAACACGCTCAGCTGGATTCGCTCAGCAGGGTTGTGAAGCTGGTCTGGATCACTGAACAGATCCGTCGGTATCTCAAGCCGAAACAAGCTGTCCTCAGCTAGGACGCGGCGGCTGAAGCTAGCCGCTGCCGTGGCGTTCAACTCGGGAGCATCATTGCTATTCCTTACGCTGACCACCGTTGTGACATAAGCGCTGACGCCGTTGCGATCGGTGGCCTTCACCTGCAGGGCCCGTTGGCCTACCTCGTTATTCGTGGCAGACAGTTGCGTAACCCCACTAGTGGGGTCAATGCGGAACCAATTAGAAGCACTGGCCACACCACCTCCGCTGTTTTCCAACCCATAGGTGAGGCCATCAAGAAGGGCTCCCGTATTATCCAAAAGGTCTAGGTCTGCATCATTGAACCAGCTGCTCACATCGAATTGCAGGGGCACATCCTCATCGGTCGTGATTGAAGAGCGGGCGGCAGCTGTTACTGAGGGTGCATCATTAACATTGGAAACGACAATCGTGACATTGGCCGTTGTGCGTCCTCCGACAGCATCAGTGGCCACCAAAGCCAGGGTCTGCTCTCCCACTGCAGTGGCAGGAGGTGATCCTGAAAGTCGTCCAGTGCTGGCATTGATCGACAGCCATGGCGGCACGGGATAGGACACACTGCCCACTTGCAGCGCTGCAAGGCTGTAGGTGAGGGGCCCTGTTCCAGCACCCGCTGGAAGCAGGTTGGCCGGCAAAATTCCATTGATCTGCTCTCCCTGGCGAACCTCAAATCGGGCCGCTACCGGCACATCACCAGATCCCGCTAGGGTAACAGTCACAACCTGGGTATTTGACAGGCCACCGGCCCCATCCATGAGCTTGAGCTGATAGGTCTGGCTAATCACCTGGCCAGCGTCCAAACCATCAAGATCGGCATCAGCAACGCTGAAGGTCCAGGCGACACTGGCCTCTTTACCATCAACCCCGGACAGAATCGAAGGCGTAAAGATTCCTCGATAGTTACTGCCCCCCTGGGCAACCATCACCATCTGGCTATCACTTCCATCCGGATCACTAAAACCGATCGATCCTGTTCGGATGTGAGTGTAATTATTCTCCGAAGCATTTCCCTCATTGAGCTCGGTTATTCCTGTCCGCAGATTGCCGGACCCAAGCAGGGGAAGGTCGTTACTTCCTTGAATCGTTACCGTGATCGTTTGATCCACTGACGCACCAAAATCATCCGTGACACGCGCCAGATAGCTTTGCGTCACCGTTTCACCTTCCTTCAAGGCCTGGGTTGCCGCCACGCTGTTATCGAGCCGATAAGTCCACACGCCTGTAGCGCTATCGATCGCGATACGGCCATAGCTCGTTGAGGGCGATCCCACAATCGTCCACGCTTTCGTCGCACTTCCATCTCCATCGATCGCTAACAAACTCCCCGTAATCGACGCTGTTCCAGCCACCACGACGCCATCATCACTCGAACCCGCTTCTATCACCGTGCCCGCTAAGGCCGCCAATCCATTAGTGATCACCGGCACATCATTCGTGCCAGTAATCGTGATCGTCACCGTTGCGCTACCACCATCACTCGTTGACACAGCGAATACATCACTAACAACCTGGCCGGCATTCAGTTGGTTTTGTGCCCCATTCGTCGCGTAGCTCCACTGGCCACTGCCATCAATCGAGAAACTTCCATAGCTGCCCGCTACACCGCTTTTAGCCACCACAGAGGCAGCCGTTCCATCTAGATCAACAAGCACCAACGCGCCACTGGTCTGCAGCGACCCATCTCCTTCAACCAGCGCGCTACTGCCACTACTCAAGCTCGCCACATCATTACTGCCTGTGATCGTGATCGTCACCGTTGCGCTACCACCATCACTCGTTGCCACAGCGAATACATCACTAACAACCTGGCCGGCATTCAGTTGGTTTTGTGCCCCATTCGTCGCGTAGCTCCACTGGCCACTGCCATCAATCGAGAAACGTC